>NZ_JBHUEQ010000032.1:0-188764 GCF_042680945.1 Affinirhizobium helianthi
CCCTCGTCAGTGAGCGGACTTATACGCATCACCCCGCAAACCGTCAACACTCAAAAAAACAAAAAAAACAAAAAAACAGGTAAGACATTGATTATAAACAACTAAATCAGACACATACCCGTCACATCCCAAAATCAACAAACAAACCAACTCAAAACCAAACCAACTCAAACGCACGCAAACAAGCGGGCTCCTGATAGCTAAACCTTGTTCTTACGCGCGCGCCCGTGCGATAGAAGAGAACATTCTGCAGCGACTGCGCATCTATATAGGAAGCTTTCCCGTGCATGTTCTCGACGAAGCCTTTATCCCCGAACTCCCGAATTATTATCGCGGTAAGGTTCGCGACAATTACGACCTGCCGGACGGGCGGAGGATCATCATCGCCAGTGACCGCCTGAGCGCTTTCGACAGAAGCCTCGCGGTTATTCCAGACAAGGGCCGCGTTCTGACGCAGACAGCTCGGTTCTGGTTTGAGGCGACGGGCGATATCTGCCCGAACCACGTTATCGAATACCCCGATCCGAATGTTGTCGTCGGCAAGCGCCTGAGCATCCTGCCCGTAGAGATGGTGGTGCGCGGCTATCTCGCTGGCACGACAGGCACATCGCTCCTGACACTTTATAAGAAGGGCGAGCGGAACATGTATGGCCTTTCCTTGCCAGATGGGCTCAGGGATAATCAGGCTCTGCCGCAAGCCGTGATCACACCGACGAGCAAGGCTTTCGACGGCGGGCATGATGAACCGCTAACGCGGGAGCAGATCATTGCACACGGATTGCTGACTGACGCGCAATGGGATCTCGTCAGCCGCTATGCACTTGCGCTTTTCGAGCGCGGGCAGAAACTGGCCGCCGAGCGGGGGCTTATCCTCGTTGATACGAAATATGAGTTCGGCGTGGATGAAGATGGCATGATCTATCTGGCCGATGAAATCCATACGCCCGACAGCAGCCGTTACTGGATTGCCGAAACCTATGTGGAGCGCTTTGAAAGCGGCGAGCGGCCACAGAGTTTCGACAAGGATTTCGTCCGCTCTTGGGTGGCAGAACGGTGCGACCCCTATAAGGATGAGATTCCAGAAATTCCGGCTGATTTAATCGAAGCCACTGCTGCGGTCTATCGGCAGGCATATAAGAGCATCACGGGACAGACGATCGAACCTGTCGAAAAAGATTTCGATGTCCTTGCACGGGTCCGACGCAACCTGGCGCCCTATATGTCGACCTGATCAGAAACGGAGGCTGCAAGCTCTTGCGCAGACCGAGGCGGAAAGCAGAGGATACTCGAGCTGAGATTCTGGATACGGCGGAGCTTCTCTTTGCCAGAAACGGGATCTCTGGCTGTTCCATTGCCCATATTGCGCAGGCACTTGGCATGTCGCCTGCCAATGTCTTCAAGCACTTCCACTCAAAAATAAGCCTCGCCGATGCGATTTGCGATCGTCACATCGTCAAGATGGTCGATCGCCTGAAAGCCGTAGAAACGGAGGCCCCTGCACCTGAACGTCTGGGCGTTGTCGTCCGTCAGCTTATGAATATACATCTCGAAGCCATGCGCGAGGCACCCTTCATGTTCGAGATGATTCTGATGCTTGCCGAAACCAAGATCGCGAGCGGCAGGCATTATGAGCAGATGCTGCAAAGCCTATTCTGCGATCTCATCCGGCACGGCGTTGAGTCAGGCGTCTATTATTGTAGTGATCCCATCCGGCGCGGCCGCGCTGTCGCGGCAGCATTTGCCTGCGTGTTGCACCCAGTCTTCCTGGTAAACGAGCCGCCTGAGGAATTGCAGGCACGGTGCGACGAAACTGTCGAACTCGTGAATATTGCGCTGCAAAACCCTCTTGCTAAGTGACGATTATTGAATTACGTCACTTGGAAGTTATTTGGAAAGTTCCGAAGCTGTGCATTGATGTAGCGCATCGCGCTCACTTGCTAGTTTCGGAACTTAATACATTATTACCTGAGAATGCGCTTAGCGCCCTGCCACGCTCATCCGGAATCCATCATGAAGAAAAGCCGCTACGTTCTCCCGCTCGTGCTGACACTCGCCATAGCCGGCTGCAGCGAACAGAGTAACTCCCAAGGCGGCGGCACAGCCGCCGGCGAGCAGGCTGGTGCCCAGCAGCGTCCACCGGCTAAAGTCAGCGTCATCACCATGAAGCAGGCAGAGCAACCCGTCACGCGCGTTCTTCCTGGCCGCGCTGTTGCCTACCAGAAGGCGGAGATACGCCCACGAGTGAACGGTCTCATTGAACAGATCACCTTCAAGGAAGGCAGTGAGGTCAAGGTAGGCGATCTGCTCTACAAGATTGGCGACGACACCTACAATGCCGCGCTGGCAGAAGCCAAAGCTGCACTTGCAAAAGCGGAAGCAAGTGTCCCGAGCGCGCAGGCAAACTTCGATCGCTATCAGCGCCTGGTCAACAGCGGCGCAACGCAGATCGAGTATGAAAATGCCCGCGTGACTCTTCTCCAGGCGCAGGCGGATGTCGCGCAAGCGAAAGCTGCTTTGCAATCGGCCGAAATCAATCTGGGCTACACGGAGATCCGCGCGCCCTTTGATGGCATTACGTCCATATCCAATGTCAGCATCGGCAATATTGTCACCGCCAACCAGACGACAGCTCTGACAACGCTCCGTAAGATCGATCCCATCTATGTCGACCTGACCGATTCCAGTGCAAATCTTCTGGAACTGCGCTCCGCCATTGCCGCCGGACGCTTGAAGGGCAACCCGACCCAGGCCGATATCCGTCTTACGCTGGAAGACGGCATGAAATACAACAAGACGGGCAAGCTCGACATGGCTGAAATGGCAGTCAGCGAGACCACTGGCACGTATCAGATCCGCGCTGTCTTCGATAATCCGGAAAACATCATCCTGCCGGGCACCTATCTGCGCGCGACTGTCACGGTCGGTTATGAAAACGGTTTCCTCATTCCGCAGCGTGCGGCAACGCGCAATGCGAATGGAACATTGACGGCGAAGTTTGTCGGCGCCGAAAACAAGGTTCAGTCACGCACATTCGAACACACCCAGCTTTCCGGCAACAGCTGGCTCGTCACCGAAAACATCAAGGATGGCGACAAGCTGATTGTCGATGGTTTCCAATGGATCGCGGATGGAGCGCCCGTGGCCCCCGTCGATGCGACGCTGGATGAGAATGGCTTCGTGGTCGAGACACCGGCTGCGGCCCCACAAGAAACCCCTGCTGCGAAGCCCTAAGCGGCCATCAGCAAGGAACTTCAGGCGTCAGGGGATAACCAATGGCCAAATTCTTTATTCATCGACCTATCTTTGCTTGGGTTATTGCGATCATCATCATGCTGGGTGGCGCGCTCGCAATCACCACGCTGTCTATCGCGCAATATCCGGAAATCGCTCCGACCACGGTTCGCATCTCCGCCACCTATACGGGCGCGAGCGCTGAAACCGTTGAGAAATCGGTGACCACGATCATCGAGGACGGCATGACAGGTCTCGACGATCTGACCTATATGACCTCGTCATCCAGCACCGGACAAGCCACGGTCACCCTCACCTTCGGCAACAATATCGATCCTGATATTGCCCAGGTGCAGGTGCAGAACAAGCTACAGCTCGTTCAGTCGCAGCTTCCCGATATTGTTCAAACCACGGGCCTCTCTGTTACGCGATCCACCTCCAGCATCCTGCTTGTCGGTGCACTCGTATCCACCGATGCCAAGCGCAAACCCGTGGAATTGGGCGATATCTTCAGCACGCAGATCGAAGATCAGATCAAGCGCCTGGAAGGCGTGGGCAGTGTTCAGGTCTTCGGCACGGGCTATGCCATGCGCATTTGGCTTGACCCATTCAAGCTCAACAAGTTCCAGCTGACGCCAACCGATGTAACGGCGGCGATCCAGGCACAGAACCAGCAGGTATCGGTCGGCTCCATTGGCGGACAGCCTGTCGTGAAGGGGCAGGAAATCAATTTGACTGTCACCGCACAAAGCCAGTTGCAGACAGTCGATGAGTTCAAGGCCATCATTCTCAAGACCGAAACCGGTGGCGCGACGGTGCGGCTAAGCGACGTGGCGCGAATCGAAATCGGGCAGGAAAGCTACCAGACAAACTCCCGTTCCAACCGGAACCCGGCAACCGGCTTTGCCGTGAACCTGGCAACCGGTGCAAATGCTCTGGATACGGCAGCACGTGTGAAAGCAGCCTTGGCCGAAGTTGCGCCTTCACTGCCGGAAAATGTGATCATAACCTACCCCTATGACACATCGCCCTTTGTGAAGCTGTCGATCGAGAAGGTGGTGCACACGCTGATAGAGGCCATTGTTCTGGTCTTCGTGGTCCTGCTGGTCTTCCTGCAGAACCTGCGCGCCACCTTCATTCCCATGATTGCGGTCCCCGTGGTTCTTTTAGGAACCTTCGGAATCCTGGCAGTTACGGGCTATTCCATCAACACGTTGACGATGTTTGCCATGGTGCTTGCCATCGGTCTTCTGGTCGACGACGCAATTGTCGTGGTCGAGAACGTTGAGCGCATCATGACGGAAGAAGGGCTTTCTCCGCTTGAAGCGACGGAAAAGTCGATGGGAGAAATCACCGGCGCGATCGTCGGTATCGCTCTGGTTCTGACAGCCGTCTTCATTCCGATGGCCTTCTTCGGGGGATCCACCGGCATCATCTACCGCCAGTTCTCCATCACGATCGTATCGGCAATGCTTCTATCTGCGCTGGTGGCGATCGTATTGACCCCTGCCCTCTGCGCAACCATGCTGAAGCCCGCAAAACATGGTGAAAAACGCGGAATTGCCGGTTGGTTCAACCGTAACTTCGACCGCACCACGCATGGCTACACATCTTCCATCGGCTATCTGCTGAAGCGACCGCTGCGGGTCATGCTGATGTTCGCCATCGTGATCGGCGGATGCGCCTGGTTCTTCACCCGCCTGCCCAGCTCCTTCCTGCCGCAGGAAGACCAGGGCGTTCTCCTTACCATCGTGCAGCTTCCGAACGGCGCCACGCAGGCCCGCACGGAAGAGGTGATCAAGAACATCGAGAACTACTATCTCGAGAAGGAGAAGGACGCGATCCAGGACGTATTTGCGGTGTCCGGTTTCTCCTTCACCGGCTCTGGCCAGAACTACGGTCTAGTCTTTGCAAAACTGAAGGATTTCGACCTCCGCTCGGACCCGCAACTGTCGGCATCCTCGGTCGTGCAGCGCGCCATGGGCTACTTCTTCACACTGCGTGATGCCCAGGTGTTTCCGCTACAGCCACCGGCCATCCCGGGCCTCGGCACATCAAGCGGCTTCTCCATGTACCTTGTCGATAGCGGCAAGACGGGCGTGGAAGCGCTGACCACCGCTGCCAACAAGCTTATACAGCAGGGCAATGCGAACCCGAGTGTCAGCTCGCTCCGTTCCAATGATCCTCCGGCAGAGACGCAGCTCAAGTTCCTTCTGGATCAGGAAAAGATGGGAGCGATGGGACTCGACATCGGCACCGTCAACTCCATGCTCTCGGTGATTTTTGCAGGGCGGGATGTCAACGACTTCACTTTGAACAACGAACTGAAAAAAGTCTATGTTCAGGGTGATGCACCCTACCGCATGCAAGCCGACGCCATAAACAGCTGGTATGCCCGCAATTCGCAGGGTCAGATGGTCCCCTTCTCTTCCTTCGTGAAGACAGAATGGATCAGCGGTGCTCCGACGCTCAGCCGCTTCAACGGCGTCAGCGCCATCTCACTGGATGGATCGGCAGGCGCAGGTGTCAGCTCCGGTACGGCCATGGAAACCATGGAGCAACTCACCGCACAACTGGGTGGCGGATATACGGTCGCCTGGCAGGGAATCTCCTATCAGGAGCGCCTGTCCGGCTCGCAAGCGCCAATGCTCTATGCACTGTCGGTTCTGATCGTCTTCCTCTGCCTTGCCGCGCTTTATGAGAGCTGGTCCATCCCGTTCTCCGTCATCATGGCGGTTCCTGTCGGCGTTCTCGGAGCCTTGGCAGCGGCCATGCTTTTCGGCCAGTCGAACGATGTCTACTTCAAGGTCGGCTTGCTGACGACAATCGGTCTTGCGGCGAAGAACGCGATCCTCATCGTGGAATTCGCCAAGGATAGACAGGCCGCAGGCATCGGTCTCTTCGATGCCACCCTCGAAGCTGCTCGGTTGCGTTTGCGCCCGATCATCATGACCTCGCTTGCCTTCATCCTCGGGGTTGTGCCTCTTGCAATCGCCACCGGGGCGGGTTCTGCGGCGCAGAATTCAATCGGCATCGGCGTTCTTGGGGGTATGCTTTCTGCAACACTGCTCGGAATTTTCTTTGTACCGTCATTTTTTGTGGTGGTCCGAAAGCTTTCTGGCGGTAAAAAATCCTCAAATTAACCTTTGATCCACCGAATCGTTAACACCACCGATTCGGGTGTGAGCCGTGTACTGACTTTTCAGGGCGCGGCTCCGGCATCAGAGGCGGTTCAGCTTTGTTCAAACCAGGATGTTGATATGACCTCCATACGCGCAGCAGCTCCTCTCGTACTGCTTCTGCTGTCCAGCTGCGTCCTCGGACCAGATCAAAAGGCACCAGAGATCGCTCTTCCGGCAAAGTTCAAGGAAGGTGGTGTGAAGAGTAATGGCGATGTCTCGCAGGACGCATGGTGGACTGCGTTCCGTGACCGCCGGTTGGATAATTACATTCAGCAGGGCGTAAACCAGAACCTCAGCATCCTTCAGGCTTTGGAACGCATCAACCAAGCTCAGGCACAGGTCACAGTTGCCGGCGCTGGCGGTCTTCCAAGCCTCACCTTTTCCGGGCAAGAACAGCGCACCGGTGTAAAGGGCTATCGCGGTACACCGGTTCAGACGCCGCCATCCACGACAGTCGGCGCGAATATCGACGCCTCTTGGTTCCTCGACCTCTTTGGCCGCTATCGCCGCGCCAAGGAGGGCGCCCTCGCGGAGCTGGATGCAGCCTATGCAAATGTAGATGTGGCGCGTCTTTCGCTGCTGTCATCTGTTGCTGGCGCCTACATTGACGCTCGCTACTTCCAGCAGCGAATCGCCCTCGCCCAGCAGGAC
This sequence comes from Affinirhizobium helianthi, assembly GCF_042680945.1. Lineage (NCBI taxonomy): Bacteria > Pseudomonadati > Pseudomonadota > Alphaproteobacteria > Hyphomicrobiales > Rhizobiaceae > Affinirhizobium > Affinirhizobium helianthi. The sequence goes on from NZ_JBHUEQ010000032.1 coordinate 7,065, forward strand.
GTGAAGTCTCGCCGCGAAACACTCGATCTCACCAAGCTGCAATTGCAGGCCGGTGCTGCTTCGCGTCTGGATGTCGTTCAGGCGGAAGGACTGGTCAACACCAGTATCGCACAGATTCCTGGCTTCGAAACCCAGTTCCGTCAGGCAGCTCATCGCATCGCCACCCTGCTCGGATTGCCCGCCTCCTCGCTCGTTGACGAGCTTCAGAAGGGTGCGGCTCAGCCTGTAGCACGTATCAACGTAACAACTGGCGTTCCGGCAGACCTCATCCGCAATCGTCCGGATATTCGCGCAGCTGAGCGCCAGCTGGCCGCAGCCACGGCACGCATTGGTGTCGCGGAAGCGCAGCTTTATCCGTCCATCAGTCTTGGCGGCTCCATTTCGCCGAGCTATGCACGCTTTGTCGGCGGCTCGGACACGCACCGTGTGTCCTGGTCTTTCGGTCCAACTATCAACCTGCCAATCTTCGATGGTGGTCAGCTGCGTGCAAACCTGAGTGCCAGCGAATCTGCCGCACGCGAAGCTTATCTCGCCTGGAAACAGACCGTGCTGAACGGCGTTCAGGAAGTAGAAAACGCGCTTGCAGCCGTTCAGCGTGACGGACGCACGGTTGCTGCCCTTCGCAACACGGTGAACTCCTATCAGGAGGCTCTCCAGCTTGCGACAGCAAGCTATCGCGACGGCGCCTCCTCGCTGCTCGATGTTCTCGACGCACAGCGTCAGGTTTCCACTGCCAAGGCAAGCCTTGCACAGGCAATCCAGCAGCAGGCACAGGATTACGTGTCGCTTAACGTCGCCCTCGGTGGTGGCTATGCCTGGGGCGCGGTTCCGCAGAAGGGGCCGACCGTGGTTGCCGCTGCGGCTCGTTCTGCCAAGGCTCAGTAAGCCACGAAACAAAGCCGCAGAAGCACAGATACTGTTATTGAAAAGCCCCGGACGCAGACGCGCTCCGGGGCTTTTTTGCTAGTTCGGTTGATGGGGTGAGCGTCATGCCGGCAACAAGTCATAACCTCCACCAGAGGTGGAGGTTTGAAACGCTGCGCTTGAACCGCTAGAAGCGGTTTTGCTATAAGTTAGTAGCTGCGATTAAAGAGGTCGGCAAAGTCGGAAGCTTTGTCGGCCTTTTCTTGATTACGGATATACCGTCTGACGACCTGCTCATCGTGCCCAGCCGTGGACACGTAGTATCCACGCGCCCAAAAGTGATAGCCTTTGTAGCGCCGTTTGCGGGCATATTTGTTCGCGATGTAGCGCGGTCTTGCCCTTCAAAAAGCCGACCACGTGGGCAACTGAGTGCTTCGGCGGGATAGAGATCAACATATGCACGTGGTCAGGCATAAGATGCCCTTCGTGGATTTCGCACTCTTTTTGTCGAGCAAGCCTATGCAATAGCTCACCCAATTCACGACGCACGTCCCCATAAAGGCGTTTCGTCCGGTACTTGCTTGCAAAAACGATATGGTACCTGCAGTCCCACGTCGCATGCGATTGCGATCGTTCTTCCATAAAACCTCCGTTTGACGTCTCGCCCGCGCTAACGGTCCAAGCCGGAGGTCTCTCCACCACGATGTAAAACTCGTCCAGTCCTCCACCGTAGGTGGAGGTTTACTTTGATTACAAAAAAGGCGGGCTGAAACCCGCCTCCTGTCGTAAGCGTCAACGCTTCGGCAATCAGTCCTTGGCGCGCTCGACGTAGGAATTGTCTTCTGTTGCAATGACCACACGGGTGCCAGCATCGATGTGCGGTGGCACGAGCGTGCGCAAGCCGTTGGAAAGAATGGCAGGCTTGTAGGAGGAGGACGCTGTCTGTCCCTTCACGACCGGCTCGGTCTCGGCAATTTCAAGCGTCACATGGCGCGGCAATTCAATGGCAAGCGGAACGCCTTCATGCATGGAAAGAATGCAGGTCATTCCCTCCTGCAGATAAGCCTTCTGGTCGCCGATCGTTTCTTCACTAACCACGACCTGATCGTAGCTTTCCGGGTTCATGAAGTGGAAGCCTTCGCCATCTTCGTAGAGGAACTGGAAGTTCACGTCCTCAACGAAAGCGCGTTCCACCTGCTCGGTTGTGCGCCAGCGCTCGGAAACCTTCACGCCATCGACAATGCGGCGCATGTCGACCTGCGTGACGGGCGTGCCCTTGCCGGGGTGGAAGTTCTGCGCGGTCAAAACCACATAGAGCTTGCCTTCGACTTCGAGAACATTGCCCTTGCGGACGGAGGAGGCGATAATCTTGACCATAGGGTTTCCTTGTGACTGCCTTGGCTTGTCAGTGCCGCGAATGCGTCGTAGAGGACCAGCACTTCGCCGGGCCGGAGACGCTTGATCTATATTCAAGGCGCGCAACTACCTTAAATCGGCGGAAAGTGGAAGCCTTCAAGGCAGAGCCAACGAAGAAACCCTAAAGGATAGAGCTTGTCGCACAGAGATCCGCATAAGCCCTCCTCCTGGTGGCAGCCAGATGTTCACGCGGACCGGAGACCCTTCCTCCTGGGCCGCAACCGGATACAGGCGGCCTTCCGGCTGTTCTTCGCCGAGCGGGATTTCATTGAGGTGGATACCGCCACGCTTCAGCTATCACCCGGCAACGAGGCGCATCTTCATGCCTTTTCAACGACGGCGATCACCTCGGATGGGCACGGCTTCCCCCTTCATTTGCATACATCCCCCGAATTTGCTTGCAAGAAGCTGCTCGCCGCAGGTGAAACCCGCATTTCATGCTTCGCGCATGTCTATCGCAATCGCGAGCGCGGCCCTTTGCATCATCCTGAATTTACCATGCTGGAATGGTACCGGGTCGGTGAAAGCTACACACAGCTCATGAAGGACTGCGCCGATCTGCTGGCGCTCGCCGCCAGAACAACCGGCAGCAATCGCTTTGTCTACAAGGACATGCATTGCGATCCCTTCATGGAACCGGAACGCCTGAGTGTTGCAGACGCCTTCCAGCGCTTCGCCGGGATCGATCTCCTCAGTTCCGTCCATGAGGACGGCACCACCGATCGCGCCAGACTAGCTGCGGAATTGACACGTATCGGAATTCGGCATGCGGAAGACGACACCTGGACCGACCTTTACTCTCGCGTCCTCGTTGGCCAGATAGAACCGCATTTGGGGCAGGAGCGTCCGACGATCCTGGACCGCTACCCGGTCTGCGAAGCGGCTTTGGCACGACCCGCGGCGGATGATCCGCGAGTGGCGGAGCGTTTCGAGCTTTATGCCTGCGGTGTCGAGCTGGCCAACGCTTTTGGCGAGCTGACAGATCCGCGGGAGCAGAGACTTCGCTTTGAGGCAGAGATGGCCGAGAAGCATCGTGTGTACGGCGAAATCTATCCGCTGGACGAGGACTTTCTGGAGGCTCTGGCGATCATGCCGGATGCCAGCGGCATTGCCCTCGGCTTCGATCGTCTCGTCATGCTGGCCACTGGCGCACCGCGCATCGACCAGGTCATGTGGGCACCGGTGGCGGATGCATCATGACAGTCTCAAGCCTCAAGACCGTTCAGGCGCTTGTGGATGCGGATCTTCTTGCCGCTGAAAAAGCATCTGCCATCGATGCCGTGGCGGAGCGCTATGCCATTGCCGTCACACCTGCCATCGCAAACCTGATCGATCCCGCCGACCCACAGGACCCGCTTAGCCTCCAGTTCGTTCCGTCAGCTGAAGAGCTTGTCACGACGCCGGAAGAACGCAACGATCCCATCGGAGACGCGGCCCATTCGCCAGTCAAAGGCATTGTGCACCGTTATCCCGACAGGGTCCTGCTCAAGGCAGTGCATGTCTGTCCGGTTTACTGCCGGTTTTGCTTTCGGAGGGAAATGGTCGGACCGGCGGGTGACGGCACTCTTTCTGGACCGGACCTTCAGGCAGCCTTGGCCTATATTCAGTCGAGACCCGAGATCTGGGAGGTCATCCTCACCGGGGGCGACCCCCTCATTCTGTCTCCGCGACGGCTGGAACATATCCTCAACGGGTTGAGAGAGATCAGCCACGTCAAGATCATCCGCTTTCACACCCGCGTGCCGGTGGTCGATCCTGCTCTCATCAACGACGCCTTGATCACGGCTCTCAAAAACAGTGGCAAGACGGTTTATGTCGCCGTTCATGCCAATCACCCCCGCGAGATGACCGCAGATGCAAGAGAGGCTTGCGCACGATTGGCCGATGCCGGCATCGCCCTCGTCAGCCAGACTGTTCTGCTGAAGGGTGTCAACGACGATCCCGGCGTGCTGGCGGCGCTGATGCGTGCCTTCGTGGAATGTCGTGTAAAGCCCTATTACCTGCACCATCCTGATCTCGCACCGGGAACCAGTCACTTCCGGCTGGATATTGCCGAAGGGCAGAAGATCGTCGCCGCGCTGCGCGGCCAGTTGTCGGGACTTTGCCAGCCAACCTACGTCCTCGATATACCGGGCGGCCACGGCAAGGCCCCTATCGGCACCAATGCGATTCAACGCAATGAGGATGGATCTTATTCGGTCAGCGATTATCGCGGTCAGAATCATCTCTACCCACCGGCATCGACGACATTCTGAACGACGCGCAGGAACCACATCTTTTCCGTGAGTTCATCAGCTTCAGACAAGGCACATCCGTTATGGCTCAGCCCATGTGTGGAAATGTGCCGAGCGGCAGACGTGCCGCGACCCGCCCCATGACAGGGTGATTGGGGCCATTTCCAGGAGCTGCCGGGGAAGGGAACCGATCTTATGACTTCAATCGTTTCGTCGTTGAGCCCAAACCAGATCAAGACTCTTTCCACCCAGGCGGTGGCGGCGTGGTCGACGGAAGACGTAGCCTCGCTTACGACGGGACAGATTGCAGCGCTCAATTCCAGCCAGCTTGCGGCGCTGGACACAGAAGATGTCAACATCCTCTCCTCGCAGCAATTGCGGGCCATTTCCGCAAACGCAATCGTCGGCCTTTCTCTGGATCAGCTGGCAATCCTCGACCAGATGGATATCGGCGCACTGGGAGCGAACCAGATCGCCGCAATGACCACGGCGCAAATCAAGGCACTTTCCACCGCGCAGGCAGAAGCGCTGAGCTCCTCGCAGGTGGCTGCATTGACGCCCGCACAGCTTGCCGCGCTTGAGCCAGCAGACATCGCCACCTTCTCGACGGATGATATCGCTGCGATTTCAAGCTGGTCAATCACAGCATTGCAACCGGCGGCCGTCGCGGCGCTCTCATCAGATCAGCTCTCCGCCATTCATCCGCTAGTCTTCCGCGCCATGAGCCCGGTTCAGATCGCGGGAATGCGGACGGCACAGGTGGCTGCACTCAGCACTGCGCAAGTGGAAGCCATGAAGCCTGCTCAGGTCGAGGCCCTGGGCACGAACCTGCTGGCGGCAATCTCTCCTGCCCAGCTGGCGGCGCTGAACTATGTCGGCATCACGGGCATGAGCCCGACGCAGGTCGCCGCGCTTTCCGCAGAGCAGGCGCAGGCACTCTCCCCTGCACAAATCGGGATGATGAACAGCGCGCAGATCGGTGCGCTTTCCAGTCAGGCCCTTGCTGCCTTCTCACCGGCAGATGTTGCCGCAATCAGCCCGCGCGCCCTGGCCGGTCTTCCCGGTTCCCTGGTGGGCACACTTTCGACAGCGCAGATCAGCGCAATGTCACCCTCCCAGATCGGCGCATTGAATGCGAGCCAGATCACCGACCTGAACAGCGCCCAGATCAGTGCCCTGTCCACCACTCAGATTGCCGCTATCAGTGCCGGCACGCTTTCCAGCTTCACATCTGCGCAGATCGGCGCATTGTCGACCGCACAGGCCGAAGCTCTGACGGTCAATCATGTGCGCGCCCTGTCTCCGGCACAGGTCGCCGCCTTGGGATCAGATGATCTGGCAACCTTCGTTGCAGCAAAGATTGCAGCACTTTCTAGCGGCTCGGTGGCAGCCATCGATCCCGCCACACTGTCGCGCCTGACGCCTGAACAGATTGCCGCGCTCTCCACGGCATCAATCTCCAGCCTCACCACCAGCCAGATTACGGCACTCGGCACCGCGCAAATCGAAGCAATGACGCCCGCGCAGGTCAGGGCGCTCGGCTCCCATCAGCTGGCAGCCCTGTCGAAGGAAGGCTTCGCGACCTTCTCCACTGACGATCTTGCCGCCATCAGCCGTGAAGCAGTCTCCGGACTTAAAAGCGACCACCTTGGCACTCTCACCTCAACGCAGTTTGCCGCCTTGAGCGCCGGAGCCATTTCTGGCCTCACCACGGCGCAGCTATCAGCCTTCACCCCGCAACAGATGACACTGTTCAGGACCGCGCAGATGCGGGCACTGACGGCCGATCAGATGCGAGCAGTCTCGGCGGCGCAGATTGCTGAAATCTCTACCGTTCAACTCCAGGCAATCTCCGGCGCGACACTCAGCGCCATGACGGCGGCAACCCTGTCCGGCCTGACGAGCAGCCAGATCGCTGCATTGCTTCCGATCCAGATCGCAGCCATACAGCCGAACCAGTTCTCTGCCTTCTCGACCAGTCAGGTCGAAGCATTGACCTCAGACCAGATCGCGGCCCTTTCAGCCTCTCAATTCTCCGCATTCGACCTGGATGACATCGCAACGTTCACCCAGACGGAACTGGCCGCGATCACCGGCCGCGCGATTGCAGGTCTCAGCACGAGCACCACCGCACGGCTCACTGGCCAGCAGATCTCGGCACTGTCACTGAACGCCATCACCGGGCTGACGCCCGCGCAGATCTCGGCAATGACGTCGAGCCAGATCTCAGCCCTGACAACGTCGCAGATCAGGGGCTTGAGCGGCGCCCAGCTTGCCGAGTTCGCTCCGGAAGATCTGGTCGCCTTCAACACCGACCAACTTGCGGCTCTGCAGGAAGGCTCCCTGAGAAGCGCATCGACGGATGCGCTTGCGGGACTGTCGCCAAGCCAGATATCAGCATTTACCAGCCAGCAGATATCGTTTCTCAGCAGTGGCCAGATCGCGAACCTGCCGACGGCTTCCATTGCAGCTCTTAGAACAGCTCAGGTGGCGGCCCTCTCCACGTCAGCCATTGCGAGCCTGACCACCGCCCAGGTCGAGGCGCTCAGCACCGCGCAGGTGGAAGCCTTCACGCCCGTCCAGGTAAGAGCCCTCAGCTCTCTGCAGATTTCCATGCTCGGCCCGGACGATATCGCGACCTTCTCGACGGATGACTTCGCTGCCCTCACCAATCGCGGCATTCCGGGCCTTTCCACGGAGGCCGTGGCGGCTTTGCCGACTGCCATTCTGACCATTCTTGCGCCCGGCACGATTGCCGGCATGACATCGGATCAGTTTGCGGCTCTGACCGGAACCCAGATTGCAGCCCTCACCACCGCGCAATTGGCGAGCCTCACATCGGCACAGGCTTCGGCTCTCGAGGCAGACGACATCGCCATACTGACGACGGCGCAGATTGCCGCTCTCAATCCAAAGGCTTTTGGCGCCCTTGCCCCGGACGCATTCGCCGCACTCACCTCATCTCAGGTCGCGGCCATCAGTTCCTCGGCAATTCCTTTCCTGTCCTCCCTTCAACTGGAAAGGCTCGGAAGCCAGCAGGCCGCTGCCTTGACGGCCAGTCAGATTGCCCAGCTCACGTCCCAACAACTGACTGCATTCACGAGAGAGAACTTGGCAACCTTCACCCCTGCGGAGATTGCGGCCATCTCGGCGGGCAGCGCGGCGGGCCTGCAGGGTGATGCTCTGCAAGGATTGAGCTCCGAACAAATTGCAGCCCTGACGACCGGCGCTCTGGCGGCTCTTCCAACAGATCGGATAGCGGCTCTCACGGCATCGCAGGTTGCTGCACTGTCGCGCACACAGATCAAGACATTGACCTCCGCGCAAATCGGGGCGCTCGGCACCACTATCAGCCAGTTCACGACGGATCAGGTCACCGCTATCAATCTGTCGGCTGTTCCGGGCCTCACTACGGAACAAATCAGATCGCTGAACACAAGCCAGTTCGGCGCGTTGACCAACGGCCAGTTTGCTGCCCTCACCGCGGCACAAATGGAGGCTCTCAGCCCCACGGAGATAGCAGGGCTATCGCTGACACGCCTTGCCTCGCTCAGCACCGCCGCCGTTTCCGGCCTTTCGCCAACCCAGATGGCAGCCCTTACCAGCCAGCAGATTTCCAACCTTTCGACGCGACAGGTGGCGGCTCTCACCAGTAGCCAGACAGCCGCACTGTCGACATCGAACATTGCCGCACTGTCCACCGCACAGATCGCAGCCCTCAGTGGCAGCGGGATCAATGGCCTGACGACCGAACAGATCAGCGGTATGACAACGGCGCAGACAGAAGCCCTGACGGTTGCCCAGGTTGCCGCCCTGTCTTCCCAACAGGCTTCGGCCATCGGCCCGCGCGAAATCGTAACCTTCTCCACCAAGGATATCGCAGCCATCAGCTCGGAGGCGGTCGGCGGACTGACGACAGCCGCGATTGCCGCGATGACGACCGCACAGGTCGCAGCCCTCAGCGCAGCCGGCATGACGGGACTGACAACGGCACAGATCGCCGCCTTCACGACGGCGCAGGTCGAGGCGCTGACATCCACCCAGATTGCGGTTCTCTCTTCCAGCCAGCTGGCAGCACTTGGTGCCGATGATCTAGCGACATTCCTGCCCAGAGAGATCGCAGTCATCGGCTCCGGCGCGATTTCGGGCCTCTCTTCGGAGACAGTTGCCAGCCTCTCGACAGATCAGATCGCTGCTCTCAGCACCTCTGCAGTGTCCGCGCTGACGACCCGGCAGGTGGCAGCGCTCAACGCAAACCAGGTCGCTGCTCTCACAAGCTTGCAGATCAGCGCGCTGAATTCGGTACAGCTCTCCGCATTCAGTGCCGAAGGAATTGCCACCTTCACCACGCGTGAGATCACGGCCATTCAGGGAGAGGCCATCAGCGGGCTCTCCACGGCAGCCATTGCCGGCCTCACCACCGCGCAGATAGCAGCCATCAGCCCCGCCGGCATTGCAGGCCTCTCGACGCGGCAGATCGCCATTCTTTCAAGCGACCAGATCACCGCGCTCGGAACCGCACAAATTGCGGCGTTCGACGCTTCGCAACTAGCGGCATTGGAAAGCAACGATATCGCGCTTTTCAGCACCGCCGAGATTGCAGCGATCAATCCCAACGCCATCCCCGGCCTCGGCACCGCGCTGATTGCCGCCCTGACGATGGATCAAACGCGGTCGCTTACCAGCACACAGGTTGCCGCACTGGAATCGAAACAGCTGGCTGCCTTGAGCAGCGCGCAGCTGACAGCCTTCTCGACGGCAGATCTGGCTGCCATCGGATCAGGCGCGATCTCCGGACTGTCAGCACCGACCCTGGCAAGCCTTTCGACCGCACAAATTGCCGCCCTGGCACCCGAAGCCGTCTCCGGCATGACCACCGCACAGGTCGAAGCCCTGACCCCGGCGCAGGTCGAAGCCTTCACGCCGGCACAAGTTGCAGCACTCGGCTCCGCGCAGATTGCCCGGCTGGGAACGAACGATATCGCTGTCCTCTCCCCCAGACAGATTGCGGCACTTTCCAGCAGCGGAATTGCGGGCCTGTCTTCCCTCCAGATCGCCGCTCTTTCCCCGAGCCAGGCAGACGCACTGGTGAGCGCACAGGTCGCGGCGCTTCAATCGTTACAGGTCGGTGGCCTCAACTCCAGTCAGCTGGATACGTTCACCAGGGCAGAACTGGGCGCCATTACCGCTGGTGCAATTGCCGGTCTTGCAACGGCCGTTCTTGCATCCCTTACGCCCAACCAGATTTCAGCGCTCAGCCCGGCAGCGATCTCTGGCCTCACCACGGCGCAGATTGCCGCACTTACCTCATCCCAGGTCGATGCGCTGACGAGCGCACAGGTTGCCGCGCTCGGCTCACGCCAATTGGGCGCATTGACGTCCGCCAATCTTGCAGCGCTGCGTCCCTCCCAGATTGCTGCCTTGAACGGCAATGCCATCCCAGGGCTGTCATCGTCCCAGATCGCGGCACTTCGCACGGACCAGACGCAGGCTTTCACCCAAAATCAGGTAGCAGCCCTGACCTCGCGGCAAGTGGCGGCGCTGGGTGCCGATGACCTTGAGACCTTCACGCCGGAAGAATTGGCTGCGATCAGCTCGAACGCCATTGAGGGCTTGTCCACGGCAACCCTTGCGACCTTCACGACGGCTCAGATCGCCGCCCTTGGCGCCAATGCGGTCTCCGGCTTCTCGACGGACCAGATCGCGGCCCTGACCACGGCACAGGTTGAAGCTCTGAACACGGCGCAGATCCGGTCGCTCAGCTCTCGTCAACTGGCCGCTCTCGGCTCCGATGACATCGCCACCTTCACGACGGCCGAGTTTGCCGCCATCAGCGCAAGCGCCATTCCCGGCCTCTCAACCGCGACCCTCGCCTCCCTGACCACAGCGCAGGTTTCGGTTCTCAGTTCCTCTGGCATATCCGGCCTTTCAACAGCGCAGATCGCCGCCCTGAGTTCGGCACAGGTCGAAGCCCTGACCGAAGACCAGGTCCGCGCCCTCGGCTCACGCCAGATTGCCGCTCTCGGCACCGACCGTATTGCCGGTCTGGGAACCTCGAAAATTGCAGCACTCGGCACGGACGGCATTGCTGGCCTGACAGCCGCGCAAGTAAGCGCGATGAGCTTCGAACAACTGCACTCCTTGACCTCCGGCCAGATCGCCGCCCTGAGCGCCGAAGCGCTGTCCGGCTTCTCCATGGAAGCACTGCGAGATCTATCACCTTCGGATCTTGAAGCGATTTCCTCCAGCGCAATCAAGGGATTGCCAACAGCTTTCCTTGCCGGCCTCTCGCTGAACGAGGTTGCGGCACTGACGACCGCGGCAATTTCAGGCTTGAGCAGCGTTCAGGTCAGATCCCTGACGCCCCAGCAGATCGATGCTCTTTCGACTGCGCAGATTGCTGCATTCAGCATGTCGGGTCTGGCGGGCCTTACCACCACACAACTCGCGACCTTCTCTACGGCAGAACTGACGGCCATTAACGCCAACGCCATCAAGGGCCTTTCCTTCGATGTCATGGCCGCCCTATCAACCGATAGCGTTTCGGCATTGACCACGGCTCAGGTATCTTCTCTCGGCTATGGTCAGGTTTTGGCCATGAGTTCGGCGCAACTGGCAGCGCTGACCACCGCACAAACGGCAGCGCTGACGGCAACCCAGGCAGCAGCCCTCGGCACAGATGATCTCTCGGCCTTTACACTGGATGAAATTGTCGGGCTGAGCACAAATGCCGTCACTGGGCTTAGCACTTCGGTTCTGGCCGCCCTGTCACCTAGCCATGCTCAAGCCTTCACGTCCGCACAGGTCAATGCCATGTCGAGTGCGCAGGTCAACGCGTTGCGCACGGCATTGGGCGGCCAGGTTTAGCGGTGACCAAACCGTCCGCCCTATAGGATTGGCGCGGGCCAATCTGGTAAGAGTTGCACAAGTGGTTCTGATTCGCTCCGGCGCATCAGAACCCTGCACTTCTCTCCCATGACGGGGAGACGCTATGGCACCTTAACCAGCAAGCGGACGCAAAAGACAATGAATGTCAGCCTTTCTGCCGCGCCGAAACCGGACCAATCCTTCATTGAGGGGCTTGTGCGTGCCCGCATGAGAACCATGCCGGTGACGGATCTGTTTCAGCTTGCAGAAAGACTTGCACAAAAGGGCCTGCGAAACGAAGCAGCAGCGCTTTACAAGGAATGGATCGCCTATAATGGCGATAGCCCCTTCCTGCATCTGGTCTACTTCAACTATTCGGTCGCGGTGCGTCAGTCGGGCGACCTTGCTGGCTCGATCCATGCGTTGCGGGCCTGTGTTCAGTCGCAACCGAGCTTCGGGCCGGGACACATCAATCTTGGCCGTGCCTATGAAGACGGCGGTCAGGCAGTTCTGGCCGTGCAGCAATGGCGTCAGTTCGTCGAAATGACGAAGGAGATCACGCCGGATCAGGTGACGCATCGCCACGGCGCGCTGCAGCATGTTGGGCGCGTGATGGAAAATGCCAGCCTGCTGGAAGATGCCGAACTGTCCCTGTGGCAGGCCATGGAGCTGCGGCCCGAAAAGCCGGAGGCGGGCCAGCACTGGGTTGCCATACGCCAGCGGCAATGCAAATGGCCGCTTCTCACGCCTTCAGACCATATTTCCCTGCGCCAGCTGGTTGATTCCATGTCGCCACTGTCGCTCGGTTGCTTCAGTGACGATCCGATCTTTCAGATGGCGAAGGCCTATCGGTACAATCAATCGCTCGTAGGCCGTCCCGATACGCGCCCCTTCCCCCGCAAGCCGGTTAAACCCAAGGTCAGGGGTCGGGATCGTCTGCGCATCGGCTATGTCTCGTCGGACCTGCGCGACCACGCAGTCGGCTTTGCGCTCCGGGAGGTTTTCGAACTCCACGACAAGCGCGATGTCGAGATCTACGCCTACTACTGCGGCGACAAGCCTTCGAAAGACGAAACACAGACGCGCATCAAGGCAGCGGTCGATTGCTGGCGCGACATCTCCGCCCTGGATGACGTGCAGGCGGCAAGGCGCATTGCCGGTGACGATATCGACGTGCTGCTGGACGTCAATGGCTATACGAAACTCGCCCGCACCCGCATTTTTGCTTTCCGACCGACACCGATCATCGTGAATTTCTGCGGTTATCCGGGCACGATGGCGAGCCCTTTCCATCACTATATCATCGCAGACGAGCAGATCATTCCGCCGGAGCATGAGATCTACTATACCGAGAAGGTGCTGCGTATCACGTGCAACCAGCCCCTGGACCGCAAGCGGGAGATTGCCGAAACGCCGACGCGCGCCGAGGCTGGCCTGCCGGAAGATGCCTTTGTCTTCGCCTGCTTTAACGGCATGCAGAAAATCACCGGCGCCTGCTTTGCCCGCTGGATGCAAATTCTGGCGAAGGTGCAGAACAGCGTTCTCTGGCTTCTGGCCGGTGAAGAGAGTGTGAATGCGCGGCTGGTGAAGCTGGCGGAAGACGCAGGGATCTCCGCAGAACGGATCATCTTTGCACCGAAGGCGCCGAATGCGAAACATCTGGCCCGAATCGCGCTCGCCGACCTGTTTCTCGATACATTCCCCTATGGCGCACATTCCACGGGTTCAGACGCGATCACCATGGGGCTTCCGATCCTGACAATCCGTGGCAAAAGCTTCGCCTCGCGTTTCTGCGCCAGCATCGTCAACGCAGCAGGTGTGACGGAAACCATCTGCGACACGGGTGATGAATATGTGGCGAAGGCTATTGCTTTCGGCCAGAACCCGCAAAGCCTTCTGGCAATCCGCGACCGCATGCAAGCCGAACGCGAGACAAGCCTGCTTCGCGATATTCCCGCCTATACCCGCCGCCTCGAAGAGCTTTGCTGGCAAATGCACGAGGAAGGCGAACGGGGCGAAATTCCGGTGCCGAACCTCACCAATCTCGATGTTTACTACGAGATCGGAGCGGATCTGGTAACGCAAGTCACCGATGTGGAGAATGAACAGGCCTATCGCCAGCGCTATCTCGAAAAGCTCGAAGCCTGGGATGATTTCTCACCGCTTGCCGCGGATGGAAGGTTGTGGAATGGCAGGCCTTGAAGCGGGGTAGGGTGTGATGCAGGACATCGCAATTGCGGGTGCGGGTCTCTCCGGTGCCGTCATCGCGCGCGAGCTGGCAAAAGCAGGCTACCGCGTCACGGTGTTTGAAAGCCGCAATCACGTTGCGGGCAACTGCCACACACAGCGCGATAGCGAAACCGGGGTCATGGTGCATGTCTATGGCCCCCATATCTTCCACACGGATGATCGGGAAGTCTGGGATTATGTAAACAGCTTCGAGCGCTTTCTGCCCTACCAGAACCGCGTGAAGACGACGAGCCAGGGAAGGGTCTACTCGCTCCCGATCAACCTGCTGACGATCAACCAGTTCTTCGGCAAAACGCTGCGCCCGGACGAGGCAAAGGATTTCATAGCCTCACGGGCGGACACGTCCATCACGGAACCCGTCACCTTTGAGGACCAGGCCCTGCGTTTTGTGGGACCGGAACTCTACGAGGCCTTCTTCAAGGGCTATACCCAGAAGCAATGGGGCTGTTCTCCCACAGAACTGCCTGCATCAATCCTCAAACGCCTGCCGGTCCGGTTCAACTACGATGATAACTACTTCTTCCATGCCTATCAGGGCATGCCGGAGAAGGGTTATACAGCCATGATCGAACGGATTTTCGACCACGAGAACATCTCTATCAAGCTGTCCACGCCATTCGAGCGCAGCTGGAAACAGCACTATGCCCATGTCTTCTATTCCGGCCCTCTGGACGCCTATTTCGGCCACGAGTTCGGCCGGCTGGGCTATCGCACGCTCGATTTCGAGCGCTTTACCTATGAGGGCGATTACCAGGGCTGCGCGGTGATGAATTATGGCGATCTGGATGTGCCCTACACCCGGATCACCGAACACAAGCATTTTTCGCCGTGGGAAAAGCATGAGGGATCGGTCTGTTATCGCGAATTTTCACGCGCGTGCGGTGCCGACGATATTCCCTACTACCCCATCCGTCTCGTTAAGGAAAAGGAACAGCTTGCGGCTTATGAAGAGCATGCCCGAAGGGAGACAGGGGTTACATTCGTCGGACGCCTGGGCACCTATCGGTATCTGGATATGGACGTGACAATCCGCGAGGCGCTTGATCAAGCGCGTGCATTCCTTGCCACGAATCAGCGAAAGAGCGCCTGATCAACGGGGGCGGGATCCATTCAGCCAATCCATTACCTGCTCGGCATTTCGCTCCGGCGAGGGAATGGGGTAAAACACGTGACGAATGCATCCATCCTGGATGATCAGTGTCATTCGCCGAAGAAGCGCTTCTCCTCCCGCCACGAAACTGGGCAGATCGAGCCTGCTGGCGAGTTCAAGCTGCGCATCGGAAAGCAGAGCAAAGGGAAGATGCAGTCGTGCGGCTGCTTCCCGTTGATATGCCGTCTCCTGTGTCGACAATCCGTAGAGATAGCGAACGCCAAGCGCCCGCAACTCCGCGAAGTGATCGCGAAAGGCACAGGATTGCGGCGTGCATCCCCGTGCGCCGGGAATAACGTCCCAACCCGGCAAAGCCGTCCCATCGGCCGGGCTTGTACGAGGATAGATGTAGATGACGCCAAGCCCCGCAAGGGCGGAAAGGTCGATCTTGTGTCCATCGGTGTCGTCTAGGAGAATTGAGGGGAGCCGCAAACCGCACAGCCGTGAAACCAAGTTTTCCGATTGAACATCCATGGAGCAACCCTCAATACAAACCGACAGCCCCGTCCAGCCGCGGCGCATTCGCCGCTCCGGCAGCTGATCGACCGTCAATGGCTCGCCTCAGCAGATCAACCATTTCCTGATCACGTGCCTTGTCCGTGGGATAACCCAGCACAACACCGACATAACGACGCCCATTCTTGTGCACAGAAGTCACCAGATTATAGCCCGACGCGCTTGTATAGCCCGTCTTCAGACCATCCGCGCCCGGATACATGTCCAGAACATAGTTATGGCCCTTCAGAACCTTTCCACGAAATGTAGTCGTCTTCATCGCAAACATCGGGAACTGCCGCGGAAAGTGATGCATGAGAGCCATTCCCAGCACGGCCATGTCGCGGGCCGTGGTAAACTGGCCGTCAGCGGTCAATCCCGTTGCCGTTGCGAAGGTGGTGGAGGTCATGTTCAGCTGACGCGCTTTCGCCGTCATCATCGCTGCGAAGTTGCGCTCCGTCCTGCCAAGTCTTTCGCCCAGCGCAATCGCCGCATCATTGGCCGAGATGACAATGATGCCGTTGACGGCCTCCCGAACCGTAATCGTGCCGCCTGCCGGAATACCTAGCTTGTAAGGCACAGCGCCCGCGGCATTCTTTGATATCGGGATTTGTTCATCCCACTGGAGCTTGCCTCGCCCCAATGCTTCGAACGTCAGATAAAGCGTCATCATCTTGGTCAGCGAAGCGGGGCGAATCCGTATATCGGCATTTCTCGCCTCAAGAACGCTTCGGTTGTTGGCATCCACCACGATCTCCGCCTCCGCAGCGAAAACCGGGGTGCTTCCAAGCGTGAGAGACAACACAAAGGCTATGAGAAATCTTGGCATCAGATGGATCCAGAGGTCGCGCTGGGGTCAAGATAGGGCATTTGAGGAAATTTTCCCACCGAAGGCAGCATTTCCGCTGAATCCAATGACAATCACGATCAAAATGATTCACGTGAAAACATAGTTAATTTACCCTTAACGCCCGACGGGCCGGGCCGGAATGACAGTCCTCGCCACCGCGAATCGCGGTCTCACCGCAGCCTTGCCTATGGACGCGGACGCCAATCGCGCTATTCTCCTTTTAAAACAACGGCCTTCCGGGGGATTTGCGATGGCTGAGAACGAATCCGGCACGATGCAGGATACCGCCGTGGAAGCTGTGGAGGCGATCGCCTGGCCGGAAGCGGACGAATTCGTGGCAGAACATTACGGCCTGGCGGGTGAAATCACCACCTACCGGGATGAGCCACCCAGCTATTTCGTCCGCTATGAGGAAGTCGTCTGCCGTCTGGACTTCGGCTCCTCGGCAGAAGAATTACGTCGCTTCCGCCATGAGCAGGATTTGCTGCATCACATTCGCTCGGCCATCGGGCGCGTCGACGCACCGGAGGTTCTCGCCTCCCAGCAAGGACCGGAACTGATCGCACTCGATGGAACGCCTGCGGAAGGCGACCAACCCTTTGCCCGCCTCTTCGCCCTGCCACCGGGCGTATTGATGCCCGACGCAGAAACGCTGACCCCGAAGGAGCTTGAAAGACTGGGCGCCTTCGGTGCGCAACTGGTGAGGGATCTATCCGCAGCCGACGAACGAGAAAGCAGCGACGAGCCAACCGTTCCCCTCCTGGCAGAAGAAGATCTTCGCCAGGCAGGTCCGCAGGTGGTGCAATGCCTTCGCCTCATGAGCGATCCAGCCGTTCGCGATCCCATTGCCAAGGCGACCGTTATTGCTCTGCGCAAGGTGCAATCGCTCGGAGACAGGCTGCGTTCCCAGTTGATCCACCACCATCCCGCAGGAGATAGTCTGGTTGGGATTGTTACCGAAGATGGATGGGTGCCAACGGGCTTCTGCGACCCGGATGCCTTGGGCGAGGGGTGGATTGTTGCCGTGCTGGCAGCCATCTGTGGAGATGTTCTCGGCGCGGCGGGCGGCACCGTTTCCGACATACTGCCGGTCGTAAAGGCGTTTCACGCCGAACTTCCGTTGAACGAGGCGGAGCTTTCGGCGCTCTGGCCGCTCACACTGGCGCGAATCGCGTTGAAGCGGGCGCAGCTGGAACTCGATTCGACAGAGGCCGACGCACAGGATCTTCGGCTTATTCGCCGCCAGTTTGACATCGCATCCTCTGCCGATCCGATCCTTGTGGAAGCACAGATCCATGAGGCCGTGGATTGGCCCCTGCCGCCGATACCGGAGTTTTCTCCGCTGCTGCCGGAGGTCGATAGTGCCGATATTCGTCTGGTCGATCTCTCGCCTGCCAGTCCGCTCTTTGCGGAAGGAAACTGGAATGACGCCGAAATCGATTGGCGGCTTCTTGCCCGCATCGCCTGGGACACCAAAATGGGTGCAACCCGCTTCGGCGAATATCGCCTGTCGCGCGGGGGAGCAGCAGATGCAGACAATCTCTCCCTGCACGTAGACTTCTGCCTACCGGCTGGCGTCACGGTTGCGGCCCCTTTCGGCGGCACCATTACGCAGGTCAGCGGCCCCCTCACCCTCACCAGCAAGGAGGCGACGCTTTATCTGGAGGGCGCGGAAACCGTTCTGGCTGAAGGTACCATGCTTTTTGCAGGCGATCGCATCGGCTCAGTCGCTGGCGCGGAGGGCTCGGTCGGCGGCTTGCGCATCCGGCTTGCCCGCTATCCCGATATCGACCCGCCTTTGTTCGCCAATGCAAAGACAGCCGGGCTATGGGAACGAATCGTTCTCTCTCCTTCCGCCATCCTCGGACTGGATGTCGATGCCCCCAGCGAAGAGAGCACGGAATATGTCCGGGGCTGGAAGGAGTTTCTTTTCGACGCCCAGGGACGCCGCTATATCGACCTGACCGGTGCAGCTGGCCTGCTTGGCTACGGCAATCCCGAGCTGGCAGGCTCTGCCTACAGGCAATGGCTTCTCCTCGGCGGCGTTCCCGGAACGGGCATAGAGCGCGAGTATCAGGCGGCTTTGCTGCAAGATATGCCCGGTCATCTCGATACGATCCTTGCCCTGACGGATGAACTACAGGCCATGGAGATCGCACGTCAGCTGGCGGAGCGGCTCTTCGATCCGGAAGACGGTGCTGTCATCGCTGACGAACGCAGATCCGGCTTCTGGCGCAGCGGTACACATTTTTGGAGCTTTCAAAGCGAAGGAATCGTTCCCGATATCATCGTCACCGGCTCGCCGGTGCCACAGGAGCGTCTGGCAGCGGTGATCCTCAGCCGCAAGGTTCTGCCGGAAGGACTGGAACTGCCGCAGCCCGACGCAAGCACCGTCGGTTGCCGGATGGGCCTCACAGTTCTGGATGCCCTGGAAGACTCCTCGCTGCGCGAGCATGCCTCACATATCGGCGCGCTTTTGCGCAAGCGGCTTGACGATTTGAAGGAGAGGCATCCGGCCATCATCGACATTCGCGGTCAGGGCCTTTCGGTTGACCTGCAACTTTCAGGCGTTTCAGCCCAGACCCTCGTTCGGGCACTGGAGAAGGAAGGCATCCTGCTGGCACCTCCCTTGGAAACGGATAGCATCTCGCTCACCGCACCCCTTTGCATGTCGGAGGAAACGGTGGACCACGTGATAGCTTCGCTGTCCCGGCTCCTTCCTGTTCGCGAAACGGAGCGTCAGCCGGAGCCATCGAAGGACGAGACACAAAAGCTCACAAATCCGTCAATCCGAAATGCGGAGACCTTGCCGGAAGAAGCGGCAAAACCCATCTAGCCGCTTCCCGATTGCGGGCAGCTATGCGAACAAGATTTCACATAACTGCCGCAATCCTGTCATGGAACAGAAAAAAATTCTAGGTAGACAGGATTCCGATTGAACTTGCGCTGCGACTCGCTTATGGTTCCCGAACCTGAGACGAGCCTCGAAGGTTCTGTCCGGAGAAGCGCAACTTGAATGAGGGAGAGTGATTATGATGCATCTTATCCGCACTGCTCTTCTTTGCTGTGCGCATGATGTGAAACGCGTGGGCGATTTCTCCACCCCACGCTGTCGAATGTGACCTTCACAGTCCAGTGATCTGAGAAGTCAAATTCGTCATTGCTGCCTCGCGCAGCCACACTAGGAGTACGACCATGCAAAAGCAGGTTATTGAGTACGGCGGAGAGCCTGTCGGCATCGTTGTTCCTGACAACGATCGGTTGAAGTTTATTGCTGTCAAGTTTCATGTCATCGATCTGGATGAGCAGCGCTTTGCCTCCGCAGATGAGGTGCGCCTCGCAATTCGCAACCACGTCCGCGGCCAAGCCCTGCCGGAACGGCGAGCTGTCGCCTGATCAATGCTGTATTTAGAGATTTAGGCCGCCCGTGCATTCGCACCGGGCGGCTTTCCGGTTTCACGGGTCAGAACGCCGTGAAGGTCAGCGTCGTCAGGGAGCGCTCTATTCCTGGAATAGAGGCGATCTTTTCGTTGACGAACTTGCCGATCTCCTCTCCTTCCGCAAGGTAGATTTTGAGCAGCAGATCCCAGTCACCACTGGTGGAATAGAGTTCGGACACCAGTTCCGTCTTGTAGATGGCATCAGCCACCTCGTAGGTCTTTCCCGGCGCGCAACGCAGCTGGACGAAAATCGGCTTCATGGCACTTCCCGCAGCATGGCCGCCCTGGCGGCCCAATGAACATTAGCCTGACTATTGGCCGAAGCCGTGCCCCGGCGCAACCCGTTGTGAATCGATCTCGTGAAGGAGCCAATCACGAAAAACGGCAAGGGGTGGATAGGAGGCGCGTTCCGGAGGATAGGCCAGAAAATATCGCCCGCTATCGATTTCCGGATCCGGCACCACCGGCACCAGCTTACCCGCCTGAAGCTCACGGGCGATCAGGAAGCCGGGAAGCAGTGCGACACCCATGCCCGCAAGGGCCGCTTCCAGCATGGTCATGAATTGATCGAATAACATTCCATGCAATGCATCGAATTCGATCTGCCGTGCCCTGAACCATCCTTCCCACGCATCAGGCCGTGTATTGAGATGCAACAGCGGAAGAGCCAACACGTCTTCATCACGCAGTACCTTGTGTCGTGAAGCGAATTCAGGACTGCACACGGCAACCGCCTTCTCGTCCAGCAGAAAGGTCAGCGCTGCCCCGGGCCAGCGCGGCGCGCCAAAGTGTATTGCGGCATCCAGCGTGTCGAAACGGAAATCGAAGGGTTCAAGGCGCGTGATCAGATTGACGACAATGCCGGGATGGTCTGCCAGGAAACGGGGCATGCGTGGCGTCAGCCAGCGGGAGCCAAAGAAAGGCAGAATGGCAAGGTTCAATGTGCCGCCTGCGGGGTTTGCACGCAGGTTCAGCGAGGCATTCGAGATACGGCGCAGGGCCTCCCGCACCTCTCTTGCATAGGTGTCGCCTGCAATCGTCAGGCGGATCGTCTGCCGCTGCCTTAGAAAAAGAGAAACACCGAGCTGACGTTCAAGCGCTGCGATCTGGCGGCTGACAGCACTTTGTGTCAGGCCCAGTTCCTTCGCAGCCGCCGTTACGCTTCCAGTACGTGCCGCCGCCTCAAATGCGGCCAGCAAGGAAAATGACGGAAGGAAACGGCGGGGTGGAAGCAAGGCACATCATTCCCTGTTAGAATGAACTGTTGAGAAGAATTCGATATTCACTGCCGCACGCGCTCTGTAAAGATGGAAACCTCACTCCATTCGGATGGCTGACATGCTTGATAATCCGCGCTCTCACGGCCTCTGGGCAAAGACGGCACCGCCAGCACCAGAAACCCTGCCTCTGGCTGGCGATCGCACCGCTGAGATCGTCATCATCGGTGGCGGATACACAGGTCTTTCGGCCGCCCTCCATCTGGCAGAAGCTGGCCGCAGCGTCATTCTGCTGGAAGCCAAGGAAATCGGCTTCGGCGGTGCCGGTCGCAATGTCGGACTGATCAATGCCGGAATGTGGGTCATGCCGGATGACCTGCCCGGCGAACTGGGCGCAGTTCACGGTGAAAGGCTTCTCGATCTGCTGGGAAACGGGCCACGGACGGTGATGAACATCATCGAACGCCACGGTATTGACTGTGAACTCACGCAGACCGGAACACTGCATTGCGCTGTCGGCGACGACGGATTGAAGGAAATCGAGGAACGGGCCCTGCAATGGCAAAAGCGCGGCGCGGCGGTGGAGCTTCTAGACGCAGCAGAGACCGAGCGCCGCATTGGCACAAGCGCTTATCGCGGCGCGTTGCTTGATCGGCGCGCTGGTACGCTTCAACCGCTTGCCTATGTCCGCGGGCTCGCCCATGCGGCCATGAAGGCCGGTGCGGTTCTGCAGACATCCAGCCCGGTCATTGCCTGGCAGGAGAAGCAAAAGCGCCATCTCGTCTCCACCGGCACCGGCAGCGTCACCGCCGATTGGGTTCTTGTCGCAACGGATGCTTATAGCTCCGGCCCGTTTGACGTGGTGCGGAGAGAGCAGGTCCATCTGCCCTATTTCAACCTCGCGACGACGCCGCTCTCCGACAATCTGCGACGCTCCATCCTGCCAGAGCGGGAAGGTTGCTGGGACACGAAGGAAATTCTTTCCTCCTTCCGCATGGATGCCAAGGGAAGGCTCATCTTCGGCTCCGTCGGCGCTTTGCGCGGCACAGGTACCGCAATCCACAAATCCTGGGCACGGCGCGCTCTGGCACGAATTTTCCCGCAATTGCAGGAGATTGCCTTCGAAGCGGAATGGTATGGACAGATCGGCATGACCGATAATGCGCTGCCCCGCTTTCACAAATTCGCAGATCGCGTCGTCGGATTTTCCGGCTATAACGGACGCGGAATTTCGCCAGGCACTGTTTTCGGCAAGCTATTGGCAGAACTGGTAACGGCACAGATCGATGAGGCATCGCTGCCGCTGCCGGTCACAGCCCCCCACGAACCACCGCTTCGCCAGCTCAAGGAAGCCTATTATGAAGTCGGAGCGCAGATTGCTCACTTCGGTAGCGACCGCTTCTAAACCCCATCAACATAACGCATTGAGAGACGAGAAGGACCACGATGAGCCTCGCAAATCTGAACCTTGCCGCTGAAGCGGACGCCATTCTTGCCCGCCTCGGCGTGGAGACATCCGCCTATCGCGGCGGCTCGCTCACTGTCCGTTCGCCCATCTCGGGCGAGGAACTCGGCAAACTGCCTGAAATGGATGCCCGCTCGGCCGAACAAGCCATCGATGCAGCGCATGGCGCATTCCTGGAATGGCGCCTGGTGCCGGCTCCAAAGCGCGGGGAACTGATCCGGCTTTTGGGCGAGGAACTGAGAGCGGCCAAGGCTGATCTCGGGCGTCTGGTTTCCATCGAGGTCGGCAAGATCACCTCCGAAGGCCTGGGCGAAGTGCAGGAAATGATCGACATCTGCGATTTTGCAGTCGGCCTTTCGCGACAGCTCTACGGTCTGACGATTGCAACGGAGCGCGCCGAACACCGGATGATGGAGACCTGGCATCCATTGGGTGTCGTGGGCATCATTTCCGCCTTCAACTTCCCTGTTGCCGTCTGGTCCTGGAATGCGGCGCTCGCTCTGGTTTGTGGCAACGCGACAGTCTGGAAGCCTTCCGAAAAGACGCCATTGACGGCGCTGGCAACACAGGCAATCTTTGAGAAAGCCCTGAAACGGTACATCTCCGAAGGCGGCACCGCACCGAAAAACCTGTCGACCCTGATCATTGGCGGGCGCGACATCGGAGAGGTCATGGTGGACCATCCGAAAGTACCGCTGGTTTCGGCAACCGGCTCCACCGCCATGGGCCGCGCGGTCGGCCCACGCCTCGCCCAGCGCTTTGCCCGCGCCATCCTTGAACTTGGCGGCAATAACGCCGCTATCGTGACACCGACTGCGGATCTGGACCTGACGCTTCGCGGCGTGGCCTTCGCAGCCATGGGAACGGCTGGACAGCGCTGCACCACGCTTCGCCGCCTCTTCGTGCACGAAAGCGTCTATGACAAGCTCGTGCCGCGCCTCCAGAAGGCTTACCAGTCCGTCACCATCGGCAACCCCATGGTAGATGGCAATCTGGTCGGGCCGCTGATCGACAAGGCATCGTTCGAGCGGATGCAAAAGGCACTCAACGCCGCAAAGGCGGAAGGCGGCAAGGTTACAGGCGGTGAACGCGTTCTCGCCGACCAGGCAGCCGACGCCTATTATGTGCGCCCGGCCATCGTGGAAATGCCGTCACAATGCGGACCCGTCGTGGAAGAAACTTTCGCGCCGATCCTCTATGTCATGAAATACAGCGATTTCGATGCCGTGCTTGAGCTGCACAATGGCGTGCCGCAGGGCCTGTCTTCCTCGATTTTCACCAATGATATCCGCGAAGCAGAGACCTTCGTTTCTGACCGCGGCTCCGATTGCGGCATTGCGAACGTCAACATCGGCCCGTCCGGTGCAGAAATTGGCGGCGCATTCGGCGGCGAAAAGGAAACAGGCGGTGGGCGCGAATCCGGCTCGGATGCCTGGAAGGCCTATATGCGCCGCGCCACGAACACGGTGAACTACGGGCGCACCCTGCCGCTTGCACAGGGCGTGAAGTTCGATATCGCGTGATGCATCTGGCATAAATGGCCAATCCTTGTAGGCTGGGCTGCCAGCCTGCAAGGATGTCGAGACATGATTTCTCCCCTCAATCTTCTTACCGACATCGATGGTGTCAGTGTCGGTCACGCAACCGATCTCTCCCTCGGTTCCGGCGTCACCGTCGTGGTCTTCGATGAACCGGCCGTGGCTTCGGGTACTGTTCTCGGCGGCGCTCCCGGCGGTCGCGATACCGCTCTGCTCGATCCATCCATGACAGTCGAGAAGGTCGATGCACTGGTGCTGTCAGGCGGCTCCGCCTATGGATTGGATGCAAGCGGTGGCGTGCAGGCCGGCTTGCGCGAGATCGGGCGCGGCCTGCAGGTAGGCACCACACGGGTTCCCATCGTGCCCCAGGCGATCCTGATGGACCTGCTGAATGGCGGCAATAAGGATTGGGGTCTGCATTCACCCTATCGAGACATGGGTTATCAGGCATTCAGAGCGGCCGCTACGGGCGCCTTCGCCCTTGGGACGGTCGGGGCCGGAACAGGTGCAACGACTGCCACCTTCAAGGGCGGTTTGGGATCGGCCAGTTCCGCGACCGGCAGGGGTCACAAGGTGGCGGCTCTGGTCGCCGTCAATGCCATGGGGTCTGCGACAATTGGCGATGGGCCGCATTTCTGGGCCGCCCCCTTCGAGGAGAAGAGCGAATTTGGCGGGCTGGGATTGCCGGCCAGTTTCAGCGCTGGCGATCGATCGCTCCGGCTGAAGGGGGTAAACCTGAAGGCAACGACCATCGGCATCGTCGTCACGGATGCCTTTCTGACGAAGGCACAGGCGCACCGGCTCTCCATCATGGCCCATGATGGCCTGGCTCGCGCCGTTCTGCCAACACATCTGCCCGCCGATGGCGATACTGTCTTCGCGGCTGCCACCGGGCAAAGACCGATAGAGGATCAGTCGGATTTCATGGAGCTGTGTCACCTGACGACACTGACATATGCAAGAGCCATTGCCCGTGGCGTGTTTGAGGCAACCGCCCTGCCCTACAAGGATGCCCAGAAGGCATGGCGAGACCGCCACGCCTGATCTGGAGATCAAATCTCAAGCTGGCTGGGCAACCGCCTTCATGACCCTGACCGTCACGAACCAGAGCGCCACCCCAAGCGCAAGCAGGATGCCAGCGATGACATATTGAACCGGATCCCGACCCGTCCAGGGACCGGCCAGAAAGATGCAGGTGACCGCGCCAAGCACGGGAACGAATGTGGGTGTACGAAAATGCCTGTGCTCAACCTTGTCCTTGCGCAGCACAAGAACTGCGACATTGACCACCGCAAAGACACAGAGCAGCAACAATGCCGTTGTGCCTCCCAAGGCAGGAACGGCACCAACAAAGCCAATCAGCATCATCGCGATAAGTGTCGTGAAGAGGATGGCGATGTAGGGGGTTCTGCGCTGTGCATGAACCTGACCGAGAATCGCAGGCAGCACCTTTTCCTGCGCCATCCCGTAAATCAGGCGACTTGCCATCATCATGTTGATCAGCGCTGAATTCGCGACTGCAAACATGGTAATGATGCCGAATACACCGACGGGGAAATCCGGCGCGCCCGCCTGAATCACCTTCAGGAGCGGTGTATCGCCCTCACCAAGCTCCTTTGCTGGCACAAGCGTAATCGCTGAGATCGCCACCAGAACATAGATGACCCCGGTAATGACCAATCCGCCCAGAAGCACCTTCGGGAATATCCGGCTCGGCTCCTTGCATTCCTCTGCCATGTTGACCGAATCTTCAAAGCCCACCATGGCGAAAAATGCGAGCGTGGTTGCGGCGATGACGGGCCAGAAGACACCTTGGCCCGGCATGGCTTCGAAGGTGAAGGCACGCGATACATCTCCCTGCCCGCCGAAAATAGCCCAGAAACCGACCCCGATAATGAGCAGCAGGCCGGACAATTCCACCAGGGTCAACAGCACGTTGATGCGCACGCTTTCCCCGACACCGCGAAAATTCACGGCACCGACCAGTGCGATGAAGCCGAGTGCGATGATGGTGACCATGAAGCCGCCCGCGGGCAGGCCGGTGATGACAGCGAAATTGGCGGCAAAGGCACGCGATGCGGTGGAGGCAGAGGTAACGCCAGACGACATGACGGCGAAGGCAACGAGAAATGTGAGGAAGTGAATTCCAAAAGCCCGATGTGTGTAGAGAGCCGCACCCGCCGCTTTTGGATACTTCGTGACCAGCTCCAGATAGCTGAAGGCCGTCAGGAGGGCCACGGCAAAGGCGACCAGGAATGGCAACCACACCATGCCGCCCACTTCGGCAGCCACTTGCCCGGTGAGGGCATAAATACCGGTTCCGAGAATGTCCCCGACAATGAACAGGAGCAGCAGGCCGGGGCCCATGACCCGCTTGAGTTCGTGTTGCTCACCCAGATGTTGAGCCATTTGATTGTCTTGCATGTTCCCTCCCACACAGTGGGCAGAACAACGCGCGATAGGCGTTTGCGGTTCCCGCACCCTGTTTCCCGACCGCGCGTCGGGCACTCAGGGACATTAGTTTATTCGATAAGATTCAATTACTTGCCGGCAGAAATCGGAAATTTTGCTAATGTGGACGCAATTACAACCATTTAGCGAAGCGCCGTTAACCAAGATGGTTAACCAAAAGTAAATATTGCACCTGCGAAAGCAGGTTATGTCTGATAGTGTGTCGGCTATAAGATAACGGGGATGTCGCAGATGACGGAAGTGACGGACTACGAGCGGCTGGCCTATCAGTTGATGAAGGGCGCGGCTCAGATTCCCCTGCAGTCAGACCAGCGCATGCTGTCTCATCCTCCGGCAGCCGATCTGCCAGTTGAAATTGCGTTCAGCATCAAGCGGTGGGAGAATCTGGAGACGCGAATGGATCCGGCCCTTCGCACTCTCTGGTACTACATGAAGCCCGTAACGGCACCGAGCTTTACACCGGGCCTTCTGGCAGATCTCATCGACTTCAGAAACACCATCCAGACCGTCTACCACCGTACACCTCAGGATCAGAAGCTTCTCTATCTCATCAGCGGTTCAGCGCTTCCCGGCATCTATAATCTGGGCGGTGACCTGGGCTATTTTTCGCAGCATATCCGGTCGCGGGACAGCGAGCGGCTTCGCCGCTACGCGCATGACTGCATTGATCTGATGTATTCCTGCGCAAGCAGCCTGGGCCTTCCGATCATCCTCATATCGCTGGTTCAGGGCGATGCGCTGGGAGGCGGATTCGAGGTCGCGCTGTCTTCGGATATCATTATTGCCGAGCGCTCGGCCAAGTTCGGCCTGCCGGAAATTCTGTTCAACCTGTTTCCGGGCATGGGCGCCTATAGCTTCCTCTCCCGCAAGCTTGATCCGGCCCGTGCGACACAAATGATCATGAGCGGCAAGGTCTACACTGCCGACGAACTGCATGAGATGGGGCTCGTCGACGTGGTTGTCGACGACGGGAAAGGTGAGGACGCGGTCCGCGATTACATCGCGCGCAACACCAAGAAGCACGCGATCCATCGCACGATTCGCGATGTTCGCCGCCGCGTGAATGGACTTACCTATGAAGAACTGCGCGACATCGTCGATCTTTGGGTGGATGCAGCCATGAACCTGGATGAGCAGGATCTGCGCCGCATAGAGCGTCTGCGGGCGGCTCAGGCCAAGCGTATCGGCCTGACCTGAGGAAAATTGTCGTTCAGGATGCCAGCTTGCGGCGAGCGTTCAACTCGTCGCGAAAGCGCTCGAGTTCTGCATTGAGCTCGTGAAGACGGAATTCGCCGCTCTGGCTGAGTTCACGATCGGCAATCTCTCGCCAATCCAGGCACATCTGGTAAATACGCATTGCGCCAACATTGGCGGCCGCACTGCGCAGCGCATGCGCGGAATTGCGAAACTCACCCACATCCTCATCCGCCACCGCATGAGCCAGCGCCTTCATTGCGCTGGCGGAATCGTTGATGAACTGCCCGAGTAGCGCGTTGACGAAGTCCTCCCCGCCGAGTTTGGCCAGTGCTTCCGTGGTGGATTCGTCGATAACCGGCTGCTCATCGGCAGACTGCCCCGAGGCATCGGCAGCGATCCCGGCATCGGCCACGGTTTCCTTGCCTTCCAGCAAGCGATCGATTTCATCCAGAAGTCTCTTGGGCTCAATCGGTTTGGTCAGGCATTCCACCATGCCTGCCTCCAGGCAGCGCTCACGCGCTTCGCCCGTCGCATCGGCGGTGAAACCCACAACCGGAATCTGCGGCCCGCCGAGCGATGCGAACTGGTAGAACTTCGTCGCTTCAATGCCGTTCATAACCGGCATGTTCACATCCATCAGCACCAGATCAAAACGGCCGTGCAGCATGCGATCCACTGCCGCTTCTCCGTTTTCGACGATCTCAAAGCTGTGCCCCCCGCTTTCCAGGGTTTTCGCCACCACCATCTGATTGGTCTTGTTGTCGTCGGCGATCAGGATGCGGAAGCTCCGCGCTGGCTTGTCTATCGCATCAGCAGCCGTTTCCGGCGCTCCAGCCAGAAGCGACAGCCGCGCAAGCGCTGGTGCATCCAAATGCTGCAAGGCCGATAGAAAATACTCTTTCTCGCCCGGCGAAAGGGGGGCCTGTGCGTGCAACAGAACAAGGACAGGTTCATCCAGATGGCTGCAGGCAGAAAGCACCTTTGCGGCATCGTAAGCTGTCGGGTCGGAAAGATCGGCGTCGATCAAGACGACAGGGCGGGCAATACCTTCCGCTTGCAGGGCGGCAACGCGTGCTTTCGCGCCGTCAACCGTGCTGCTCACGGCCATATCCATCAGGGCCGGATTCTCGTGATGACGCTGCGAAAGCAGAACGAAGCTGTTCAAATCCGGCGTAGCTGCGGCGTCATGCTCGCCAATTTCCACCGGCAGATAAAAGGAGAATACGCTCCCCTCTCCCAGCCTGCTGCTCACGGAAATCTCTCCGCCCATGGCACGAACGAGCTGGCGAACGATGGCAAGGCCAAGTCCTGTTCCGCCAAATCGATCCATGATGCTGCCATCGGCCTGGGTAAAGCGCTCAAAGATCTTGGCATGCGCTGCGGAATCAATCCCGATACCTGTATCGGCCACTTCGACAGTCAGATCACCATGCCGCTCGCCAATCGAACGGAAGCCGATGTCCAGCCGAATATGGCCTTTCTCGGTAAACTTGACCGCGTTGCTGGCAAGGTTGAGCATGATCTCTTCCAGATGACGCCGATCCGCCAGAACGACATCCGGCGTGTCCTCCTTCAGGTGCAGCGTCACGCGCAGACCTTTCTTGCGGGCCGCCACACCGATCATGGCGCGCACATCGCGCATCAAGCCGGCAACCTCTACTTTTTCGGTCCGGATGGTCATCTGGCCCGCCTCGATGCGGGAGAAATCCAGAACCGTTTCGATGAGTGAAAGAAGCGAACGACCGGAGCGGCCGATCACCCGAACCATCTCATGCTGCTCTGTCTTCAGGCGCGCCTCACCCAGAAGATCGGCAAGACCGATGATGGCGTTCAGCGGTGTTCGCAGCTCATGGCTCATGCTTGCCAGAAACAGGCTCTTTGCGCGGCTGGCCTCTTCCGCTTCCTGCTTGGCTTCCGAAAGCTTGCGGATCAGCTTGGAAGTGTAGGCCGGTATCACCACAAGGGCCAAGGCAAGCCCGATCGAGAAACTGGTCTGTGACTGCCAGTAAGGGGTTGTGAGATAAACGAGACCGAAACAGACAAGCGCCGTGATTGCCGCAATGACGAGATAGGTCAGACCGAAACGAAAGCCATTGCCGAGCACAGCCCAGAAATAGACCAGAATAAACGCGCCACCCGCTTCACCGCTAATGTGCAGGCCAAAAGAAAACAGCCCCAGATCGGCAACAATCCCGATCAGACGTCTGGCATGGGAAACGCCAGGAAACATCAGAAGATGCAGAAAAAGCCCGCCCGCCATGGCTTCGAACGCAAGCGCAGGCAGAGCCGAGATTCGCAGCGCACTGGTGGCGGACTCCGAGCCAAGCAGATGTGCGACAACCAGATAGATCAGGAAGGTCGATGACAGGATCAGCCGGTTCGCGGTCAACTCATGCTCGGTGTCGGGCCGCTGCCTCAACAGGGCACGCATATCATAAACCGACTGCGATATAGGCTGGCGCAGCAACCGGGCGAAATCATAAGGCCTGGGGGGTGTCATGCAGTTAATCCGATACGGGCACTGGCACTCACCAATGCAGTGAACTCCTGCGCGGGCATGGGCTTGCCATAGAGATAGCCCTGCATCACATCGCAGCCATCCGCCTTCAGAAGGTCGGCCTGAGCCTCGGTTTCTACACCTTCGGCAACGACCGTCAGGCCCAGGCTGTGGCCGAGATTGGCAACCGTGCGCACAATCGTGTGGTCACTGGGGTTTTCAACCATGTTCCGCACGAAGCACTGGTCGATCTTGATCCGATCCAGAGGAAACTTCTTGATGTAGTTCAGGGAGGAATAGCCTGTGCCGAAGTCATCGACGGAGATGGACACGCCCAGATCGGCAATCTGCTGCAAGGCTGCGATGACTGCTTCGCTATCCTCCAGCACGATGTTTTCAGTGATTTCGAGATCGAGACAACGGGGATCGAGCTCGGTTGCCGCCAGAGCCTTCACGACCAGAGCCGCAACATTGACGCGTTGGAACTGGATTGGGGAAAGATTCACGCTCATCTTCAGATGGCAAAGACCCATTCGATGCCAGGCCTTTGCCTCCCGGCACGCCTCCATCAAAACCCACTCGTTGATGGGCACGATCATGCCATTCTCTTCGGCACGCGGCAAAAACTCGCCAGGCGCCACGAAGCCCCGCTCCGGGCTTCGCCAGCGCAAAAGTGCTTCCGCGCCGATGATCTGCCCGGTGCTGGCGGAAACCTGCGGCTGGTAGAACAAAACGAATTCGTTGCGTTCAACGGCCTGCCGAAGCTGGCTGTCCAGAGCTGCGTGATTGCGGGTGCGTTCAGCCATGTTGGTTTCAAAAAGGCGGAACTGATTGCCGCCACCGGCCTTTGCCTGCTTCAGCGCCAGTTCGGCATTCTGAACCAGACGGTCGCTATCCTTGGCGTCGATGGGGTAAAGCGTCACGCCGATGCTCGCGCCGCAGGATGCCTCCTTGCCCGCAAACCGAAACGGCGCGCCAATGGCCTCAACAATGCGCTCGGCCATATCCGGTGCAGATGGCCCGCTGCCGGAAAGAACCTGCAGGAAGCTGAAGTCGTCGGCACCCACACGCGCCACCATATCTTCCGGACCGGCAAGCGCCTGAAGCCGCTGCGCCGCTTCTTTCAGGAAAGCATCTCCGGCATCGTGACCGAAAAGCTCATTGATGCTCTTGAACTCGTCAATATCGATCGAGTGCAAGGCAAAGGCGCGATCACCGCGACGTGCACGTGCAACCTCGCGCCGCAGACGATCCTGCATGTAATTGCGGTTCGGCAGATTCGTCACCGGATCGTATTGAAGCGCATGAAGCAGATGCTCTTCCGCGCGCTTGCGATCAGTGATGTCGAGCGCGCTGGTCACGACGCCCACGATAACATCGGCGGAATCCCTCAGGGGGCTCTTTGTCGTGAGGAAAACCCGCTTTTCACCGGCAGCATTGGTCAACTCGCGCTCAAAACTGCTCAGAACCTGGCCGCTGCGCGCCACCTTGCGATCAAGCAATCGATTGGGTGCAACCAGATCGGCATCCACCAGGACATCGCTGCTCTTGCCGACCAGATCGGAGGGCTTGCAGCCGAAGAAATCGCCAACCAGCTGATTGGCAAACAGGATACGACCGTCGAGATCGCTCGCGCTGACCATGGCTGGCACCGTATCGATGACCTGCGCAAGTCGCTCGCTGGAATCGCGAAGGGCTGCTTCGCGGCTTTCTTCGCTGCTGGCCAGTTCCTTGGCCAGCACCTGCGCACGCGATTCCAGCAAAAGCTGCTGCTTGCGAAGCTTCAGCAGATTGCGTGCGCGGGTAACGAATTCCTGATGATCGACAGGGCTTTGCAGGAAATCCGTCGCACCGGCCTCAAGCGCGCGCATACGGAAGCTGCGCTCTTCATACACAGTGATGACGATAACCGGAATTTCCGCAAAACCCGGCAAGCCGCGAAGGGAGCGAATAAAGCCTTCGCCATCCATCACAGGCATCTTGTAGTCGGTGACAATGAGATCCGGCGTCAAACCGGCTTCGAACTCCTGCAAGGCGGCAGATGGATCGCCAAAGAGGCGGATCATCATGCCGTCCTCGATGGAGGATGCCAGCCTCTCGAAGATACGTCGGTTCGTTTCCTGGTCATCGAGAATGGCGATTAGTGGCATTCTGGATCCGATATCATCTCGGCGCGTTCATCGGCACGCCGACGATGCAGCCACGTGCAGTTTCCGGCTCATGAAGAACTCCGGCAATTCATAAAAAGAATTAACCGTGGGGCCATTAAGATTTTGCTAACGAGCTAATCAGGCGAATCAAAACAGGACGGCCACGCTCAAGTTGCAGGCCCTTATGGCACATTAGTTGCTGCGAAACAACATTGCGCTGCCTTCCACCCAGACGAGAAGATGCGACTTTGACCCTTCATGACGCTACTCTTAAGGTGCGCCGAACAAGGTTGGATCGAAGGCAATGGCATTTTCCTCTTTTGATACACTCGACCCGAAGGATCTTTCCTTTCTGCGTGGCATTCTGGAGGAGGTCTGCCGTGACCGATCACTCGATATGGACGGTGACGAGGCCGCGGACATCGCCCGGTCGCTGGTCAACTGGTATCTTTTCGGCGTGAAGGAAGAGGATGCCCTGAAGCAGATGCTGGAACCTTTGGGCGACACGAAACCTCAAGCACAGTGACACTCGTCCCCTGCGGATGATTATGGTAGACGCGGGCTGAAGCGGAGCACCATAATGTCGAAGAAAAACAAGAGAGATCCACTCTCGAAACTGCTCAAGCACTGGAGCAGGGCCAGCATGGAAGAGCAGGCCCACTTTCTGGCCTTCATCAACAAAGCCCCCTCCTCCCTCATTCCCTATACGCCGGAGAGATCATCCACTGCCCTGATTGCAAATGGCCGCTATCTTCTGCCGGAGACCGTGAAGCGCGTGGAGACGGTGATGATGTCGCGCAGCATCGGGCCGGCAACGGTTGCCGAAGAACTTGGCTTTCCGGGGGAGGGGCACAGCCTGACCCGTGCCCTTGTCAAACGCAGCAGCCTGAGGCTTTTCATGATTGCCGCCCTTGACCGCTGGCTTCAGGAGAACGAGGCGGGCAGGGCTGCCGGTTCATCTTCAGATTAAAAGTCGATGGCGCGGCCGTTGATTTCCCAATCGCCGAAGCGCGCGGGATCGGCACCGCCACGACCGCCATGTTCCGGCGGCATATCCTGTGGCTGCTGGGCACGGCGCCGCTCTTCCGCTTCCTGAAGCGCCCTCTGCGCCGCTGGAGAAAGCGCCTTCTTTACCGGCTGCTCGGTGGCATCCGGGCTTTGGTTATCGTTGTCTGGGGTCTGCACGATCTTGTCATCCTGCATCTGCATGGCCCTCTTTCGAAAACTGTTGAAATGGAAGGTTCATTCACCACATCATTTAGGCGAACAGTCGTCGGGATGAAAGGTGAGGACTTGATCATCTTTCTCAAATGGTGCGAGGCAATGCAATGAACACGATGCGGACAGCCATGCTGCTGGCTTTTATGACAGCGCTCTTCATGGGCGTCGGCTTTCTCATTGGCGGCCGCGGCGGAATGATGATTGCCTTCCTGATTGCCGCGGGCATGAACCTGTTTTCCTATTGGAATTCGGACAAGATGGTTCTGTCTGCCTATCGCGCCCAGCCCGTTGATGAGAACAATGCGCCGGAATTCTACCACATGATCCGGCAGCTATCGGCCAATGCCGGCCTGCCCATGCCGAAGGTCTATGTCTATGACAGCCCCCAGCCCAACGCGTTCGCAACAGGCCGCAACCCGGAAAACGCGGCTGTCGCCGCATCGACCGGTCTTTTGCAGCAGTTGACACCGAATGAAGTGGCGGGCGTCATGGCCCACGAACTTGCGCATATCCAGAACCGCGACACTCTGACCATGACGATCACCGCAACTCTTGCCGGTGCCATCTCCATGCTCGGCAATTTCGCATTCTTCTTCGGCGGCAATCGCGATAATAACAATCCCTTCGGCTTTATCGGCGTTCTCATTGCCATGATTGTCGCCCCCTTCGCGGCCATGCTGGTGCAGATGGCCATCAGCCGCACGCGTGAATATTCGGCAGACCGGCGCGGCGCAGAAATATGCGGCAACCCCCTTTGGCTTGCCTCTGCACTCGGCAAGATCGCAGGCGCAGCCCACGTCATTCATAATCAGGATGCGGAGCGCAA
Organism: Affinirhizobium helianthi; assembly: GCF_042680945.1. Taxonomy (NCBI): domain Bacteria; kingdom Pseudomonadati; phylum Pseudomonadota; class Alphaproteobacteria; order Hyphomicrobiales; family Rhizobiaceae; genus Affinirhizobium; species Affinirhizobium helianthi. The sequence continues at coordinate 41,214 of NZ_JBHUEQ010000032.1, forward strand.
TCCGGCAACGGCGCATATGTTCATTATCAATCCGCTATCCGGCGAGCGCATGGACAATCTGTTTTCCACGCATCCCAACACGGAAAACCGCATTGCCGCCCTTCAGTCCATGGCGGCAGAATTCGGCTCCTCTTACTCGACGGCGCCCGCTTCGACTGCTAGAGCCACGCGCACTGCCCGTTCTGTGCCGCAAACAGGTCCATCGCGGGGCATTGATGAACCTCGCAAAGGTCCCTGGTCTTGACGGTTAACGATAGCAAGAAGAACAACAAAAAGCCCGCACGTAAGCCGCCAGCAGATCGCGGCGCTCCAGCAGGAGAGCCGAAGCCCGGACTTGATGTTCGCATGGCTGCCTCCAAGATTCTCGCAGCCGTGGTGGACAAACGGACCCCGCTGGACGGGATGCTCGATGCGGGGCACGGCAATCCGGCCTACCGCGCCTTGAGCGAAGCCGACCGGGCACTGTGTCGTGCAATTCTCAATGCAACCTTGCGCCATCTTCCGCGCATTGATGCAGCCCTGTCATCGATGCTTGATACGCCCTTGCCGGAAGGCGCACGCGCGCTTCAGCACGTGCTGACCACGGCAGCCGCCCAGATCCTCTATCTCGATGTACCCTCTCATGCGGCGGTCGATCTAGCCGTCGAACAGGCCAATCGCGACCCGCGCAACCGGCGCTTTGCCAAACTGGTCAACGCTCTTTTGCGCCGCATGGTCCGAGAACGGGACAGCATTCTGGAACACAGCAGTGAAGTATCGCCGGTCCCGCAATGGTTCCTGAAAAGGCTTGCTGCGGCCTATGGCAAGGACGAAGCACTTCGCATCGCGGAAGCGCAGCTGGAGCCTGCCCCCATCGATCTGACGGTAAAATCCAATCCTGAAGGCTGGGCAGAGCGCCTGAAGGCGCGCCTGCTGCCAACGGGAAGCTTGCGGCTGGCAGCCTTTGAAGGCTCCATCCCGTCGCTTGAGGGGTTTTCCGAGGGAGAATGGTGGGTGCAGGATGCGGCAGCCAGCATTCCCGCCAAGCTGTTCGGCGACCTGAAAGGCAAACGAATTGCCGATCTGTGCGCGGCACCGGGCGGCAAGACAGCGCAATTGGCATCAATGGGAGCGGAAGTCATTGCCGTCGAGCAATCTTCGAACCGCGCAAAACGGCTTCGCGAAAATCTGGCGCGGCTTCAGCTTTCTGCAGAGGTTGTCGAGACCGATCTGTTTGCCTTTGCGCCAAGCGCACCGCTTGATGGCATTCTTCTCGACGCCCCCTGCTCTTCCACCGGAACGACAAGACGTCACCCGGATGTTCTCTTTACCAAGGGGGTTTCCGACATCGAGAAACTCGCTGGTCTGCAAGCGCGCATGGTACGTCACGCACTGACTCTGGTGAAAACGGGAGGCGTGGTTGTTTTCTCCAACTGCTCGCTCGATCCCCTGGAGGGTGAGCAATTGATTGCCGACCTGCTCAAAGAAAGAACCGACGTCGAGAGGGTGGCCATTGATCCTGCCGATTGGCCGGGTCTGCAAGCGGCCATCAATGCCGATGGAGAGTTTCGCACCACCCCTGCCATGTTGCCGGCGGCAGATGGCTATGCAGGCGGCATGGATGGCTTCTTTGCGTGCATACTGCGTAAACGGTAAGACTTTATTTACCATAGTCAACCAGAGTTGACCGTTATGGTGAGCCGCTCCGCTCGCAGCCCCGGCATTCGTCGGCGCGGGCGCGGCCTCAAGACATTTCGGTATACAACATGCAACTGGCTGAGCGCCGAATACGAGTATCTCTGGGTCTGACAGAGGCGCGCCGCCGCCTGTGCCGGCGGCTGACGACTCTTGGCATGTTGACGATCCGCGCCAACCGCCGGGTGCCGGAGAGGCTGATCGTGGCTCCGACTGACCTGCGCGCCGTCGATCCCTTCATCGCGGAAGAGATCATGGCTGGCCGTTTTCCCCTGGCTGGCCGCCTTCTCGAAGTCGGCAATGAATCGCCCTTCATGGAGGTACTGCCCTCCAAGGCTTTTGCCGGTCGTCTCCACTCATTTGCCTGGCTTCGGCACATGCGGGCCATGAAAACGGCGCAGGCACGCAACCACACGCGCAGTATCGTCAGTTCCTGGTTATCCATTCACGGCCGCAAGACAACCGGTATCGCCTGGGAGCCGCAGATTGCTGCGGAACGGATGATTGCCTGGCTCTCTCATTCTCCGGTCGTTCTCACCGGCGCCGAAGCAGGTTTTTACCGCCGCTTCATGAAGAGCCTGGCATTCCATCGCCAGTTTCTTCGCAAGATTCTCAAATGTGTCGGAGAAGACGAGACGCGGCTCAAGGTACATATCGCCCTTGCCATGGCCTCGCTTGCCATTCCCTCCTCCACACGCCAGGTAGCCAGGGAAGGCCGGCAGCTTGATCGCGTTCTCGAACGGCAAATCCTCACGGATGGCGGTCATTTATCGCGCAACCCGAGGGCAGCTCTCGAGGCGCTGCTGGATCTCCTGCCGCTGAGACAGACCTACATCAATCTGGGCCAGGAAGTCCCCTCAAAGCTTATACCGACCATAGATCGGATCTACCCGGCGCTTCGCTTCTTCCGGCATCAGGATGGAGATCTTGCCCTGTTCAACGGGGCCACCGCCACCCCTGCGGCGGAATTGATGGCGGCACTGCGTTATGATGAAACCGGCGGCAAACCTTTCAAGGCACTCCCACACAGCCAGTATCACCGGCTGACTGCGGGAGAAACGACCATTCTGGTCGATACAGGCAAGCCGCAAAATCCCGGCCTTTCCCAGACGGCTCATGCAGGCTGCCTGTCTTTCGAAATGTCGGCGGGGCGCAGCCGCTTTATCGTGAATGCCGGGATGCCGAAATTCGCCAGCCGCAGCTATCGTTCCATGGCGCGCTCCACGGCGGCTCACTCCACCGTAACCCTTGGCGAAACCTCGTCTGCCCGCATCCTTCAATCCAGTCTCCTTGGCCCCCTGATGCTCGATGGCATCAACGAGGTGCATGCGGAACGATGGGAGGACGCTTACGGAAATGATTGGCTGAAGGCGCGTCATGATGGTTATGTCGCGCCATTCGGCTATGTCCATCAGCGTGAAATCGGCCTGGCGGCCAAAGGCAACAAGATCAAGGGACACGACCACTTCTTCGTTCCTGGTGAAGAGGGCGCCTTCGGAGCCGCCAGACAGATCACCGCAACGGCACGGTTCCACGTGCATCCCTCGATCATCCTTACTCAGATTCATGAAGACACAGTCTCGATGGAAGCACCCGACGGAGAGGTCTGGTACTTTTGTGCGCCTGCCCAACCGGTTCACATCGAGGAAGACGTCTTCTTTGCCGATGTCTCCGGCATATGCCCAAGCCAGCAACTGGTCATCGAATTCGCCCTGCCCGGCACCACCGATCTTCGCTGGATGCTAAAGAAACAAGGCTGACCTCAAACAACATTCCATCGCGGCCCAAGCTGTGCTAGGCGGCGCGCATGAAAAATGCGCCCGCTGGATGAGCGCCTGCCTGAACGGAGTGAGCGATGGCCGTTGTTTCCAAGATGATCCCTGCCCCAGATAAAGTGAAGATCCGCACGGCGCTGCTGTCTGTGTCGGACAAGACCGGCGTCGTGGAGCTGGCCAAGGCACTGGCAAGCCACGGCGTGCGCCTGCTGTCGACCGGGGGCACCTATAAAGCATTGGCCGCTGCCGGGCTGGAAGTCACAGATGTTTCCGAGGTAACTGGCTTTCCGGAGATCATGGACGGCCGCGTAAAGACACTGCATCCCGGCGTCCACGGCGGTCTTCTGGCCATTCGTGACGATCCACAGCACGTCAAGGCGATGTCAGACCACAAGATCGGCGGCATCGACCTCGCTGTTATCAACCTTTATCCCTTCGAAGAGGTTCGCGCCGCCGGAGGCGACTATCCGACCACGGTTGAAAACATCGATATCGGTGGCCCGGCCATGATCCGTGCTGCCGCCAAGAACCACGCCTATGTCACTGTCGTGGTGGATCCGCAGGATTATCCGCAGGTCATCCAGGCCATGGCCTCGGAAGAGGGGCATACAGCCTATGCTTTCCGCCAAAGAATGGCGGCGAAAGCCTATGCGCGTACCGCAGCTTACGACACGATGATTTCCAACTGGTTTGCAGAGGCGCTGGACATTGAAATGCCGCGCTACCGCACCCTGGGCGGTGTTCTGTCCCAGGAAATGCGCTACGGCGAAAACCCGCACCAATCGGCTGGCTTCTACCTCACCGGCGAAAAGCGTCCGGGCGTGGCCACCGCAAGCCTGCTTCAGGGCAAGCAGCTCTCCTATAACAACATAAACGACACCGATGCAGCCTACGAGCTGGTTTCGGAGTTTCCGGTTGAAAGCGGTCCCGCCTGCGCCATCATCAAGCACGCCAACCCATGTGGCGTGGCAATTGGCGGCTCATTGGTCGAAGCCTACAAGCGGGCGCTGGCCTGCGACTCCACATCGGCCTTTGGCGGCATCATTGCGCTGAACCAGATTCTTGACGCAGAAACAGCAGAAGAGATCGTCAAACTGTTTACCGAGGTCATCATTGCCCCTGATGTGACGGACGAGGCCAAGGCAATCATCGCCAAGAAGCCGAACCTGCGTCTCCTGGCGGCTGGCGGCCTGCCTGATCCGCGCTCGCGCGGACTGACGGCGAAGACCGTTTCCGGTGGTTTGCTTGTCCAGACCCGTGACAATGGAATGGTGGAAGATCTCGACCTTCGCGTCGTGACCAAGCGCGCACCGACAGCACAGGAACTGATCGACATGAAGTTCGCCTTCAAGGTGGCGAAGCATGTGAAGTCCAATGCGGTTGTCTATGCCAAGGATGGCCAGACGGCAGGCATTGGCGCTGGCCAGATGAGCCGTGTGGATTCTGCTCGCATCGCCGGCCTCAAAGCCGAGGAAGCTGCCAAGGCCATGGGTTGGGCAGAGCCGATGACCCGTGGCTCTGCCGTTGCCTCGGAAGCCTTCCTTCCCTTCGCGGATGGCCTGCTTTCCATGATTGCGGCAGGCGCCACAGCCGTTATCCAGCCAGGCGGCTCTATGCGCGACGAAGAGGTGATTGCCGCAGCCGATGAGCATGGCGTAGCCATGGTCTTCACCGGAATGCGTCACTTCCGTCATTGATGAAGACCCGCTGAAAACCATCCGCGGCCCTTCCCCCTCCAAGGCGAAGGGCCGTTTTATTCAGCGCTCCCTTTCCCTCGCGGGGTAGGGTGTGGAGATCAACAGAAGAAGCCCGGCTGTAAAGAAGACGATCAGCGTCGACATTCCCAGACGCGGCGATCCGCTTGCATAGGTCACGATGGAAAAGGAAAGCGTGGCCAGGAAGCTGGTGGCGCGACCCGACAAGGCATAGATGCCGAAATAGCGGCCAGCTTCTTCCACCTCTACGCTTCGGGCGAGATAGGAGCGTGAAGAGGCCTGGACAGGCCCGAAAGCGGCACCGATCAACACACCGAAAAACAGATAGGCCTTTTCTGCCGAAGTGGCAAAGAGACCTCCAGCATCATTGGCAGGAAGCAAGATCAGACCGAACAGAGTGCTATCCCTGCCTGTCGATATGATGCCCGTCCCAGCGCAGATCAGGAGGATCAGGCTCAGGATCACCACCACCTTTGACCCCATGATCCGGTCAATCCGGCTGGCGAGCAAGCAGCCGAAGATGGCGACAACATTGATCAGGATCCCGAAAAGACCAATCTCCAGCGTTGCCCAGCCGAATAGCCCGGCGGCATAGGCACCGCCCAGGATCAAAAGTCCCGTGACACCGTCCTGATACAGCATCCGAGCAACGAGAAAACGCAGGACCGTACGGCGATGGCTGAACAATTCCGCAATCGTTGCTCGAAGCTCCACCAGCCCTGCCTTGACCGCTTTGGGGATGGGCTTGCCCCTGGGGCTATCCGGCGTGAAGATGAACATGGGCAGGATGAAAACGAGATACCAGACGGCTGCAAGCGGTCCGGTGATGCGAGCATCCTCCCCTGTAGTCGGATCCAGGCCGAACAGCGGCGACAGGCCGAGCAGGGTTTTGCCAGTCTTGGGATCGCCGGCCAGAAAACCGACAACGATAATCAGGACAATCATTCCTCCCAAATAGCCAAGCCCCCAGGCCGTGTTGGAGATCCGGCCGACATCCTTCTCCGGCACAAGCCGTGACATCATGGAATCATTGAAGACTATGGAAAATTCTGCCGCGAGGGAGGCAAGCACCATGCAGGTGACTGGCCAGATCAGCGGCGAGCCGGGTGCTGCAAACCACAGCATGGAAAGGGAGAGGATCTTGATGGCGGCAAAGAAGGCGATCCAGGGTTTTCGCGCACCGGATTGATCGGCAATCGAGCCGAGTATCGGGGAAAAGATCGCCACCAGAATGGAAGAAATCGTCGCCATGTTGCTCCACATGGCCTGCGCGGAGACAGGATCGGTGGTCAGCCTTGCCACGAAATAGGGGCCGAACACAAAGGTCGTCACGACTGTGAAAAAGGGCTGAGCTGCCCAATCGAACAGCATCCAACCCCAAACGCCACGAGAGGCGGCCTTCGCCACTCTCTCCTCATCCTGTACCGCCAAGTGCTGCTCCACCAGTTGTGATGACCGAAGAAAGCTCTCACCTTCGCAAAGGCACCGGCCAGCCCAACGAGGCGCGATCACGAGAGATGATCGCGCCTCCTTGGCACTATAGGATCACCGAACTTCCGTCTGGGCAAGGTCGGTAAACAGGCTTGCAGCCACCATCATCTTGGCCAGCGTCGTTTCGCCACCTTCGCTGAGGGCCAGAAGCTCGCTGCTGATGCGGTTGAGACGAAGCCGGTCATTCGCAAGCCAGGCGTCCAATGGTTTCTTCTCCTTGCCATAGGATGCAAGGGCTGCCGTCACGATGTCCCGGCGTGCTGCCGCAATCTGCTGGAGGCTGCGAACAAGTGCCAGGTTTTCATAGTGATCTGCCGGACCAAATCGGTCCCCCGCATCAAGGAAGCGGTTGACGCGGAAGGCATCGGTCACAGTGAAGTAAACCTCTGTCGCACGCGCCAGTGCTGCGCCGCTGCGCTCCGAAATCAGCATGATTTCCGGCACAAGCACCAGATTTGGCAGCAAGTCCAGCTCGGCTGCCAGATCCGCAGGCACGCCTTCCGGCCATTCGGTTGTCTCGATGGCCGTCTTGGCGATGGCAGACCGCAGGCTCTTCAGCCCTCCGCGAATGTTCTGAACGGCCTCCTCAACCGAGAGGCTGGTCATGCCCGTCTGAAGGATGAAGATCGTGGCACCAGCAAAGATTTCGCCGATCCGCTCGTAAAGATCGTTCTGCACTTCACCTTCAAGCTTGCTGTCCAGCGCATCAACCGCGGCCCAGAGCTTCGGCAGTTCAAATGCATCGCGTGCAATGAATGCAGCCTTGACCGCATCCACCAGACCACGACCACTGATATCGCTCATCATCTGCGCAAAACCAGGCCCGCCACGATTGATGACCTCGTTGGCCAGAACAGTGGCGATGATTTCGCGGCTCAAACGGTGATTGGCGATGTCCTCGGCAAAGGTCTTCTGCATCTGCTTCGGGAAATAGCCCGTCAGGATGGAGCCAAAGTAGGGATCATCCGGAAGCTGGCTCGCCACCAGCGCGTCAAACAGCACAATCTTCGAATAGGAGAGAAGAACCCCCACCTCAGGGCGCGTCAACGGCTTGCCGGAAGCGTAGCGATCTGCCAGCTCCGCATCGTCCGGCAGCGTTTCCACCTTGCGGTTCAGTTCTCCACGGGCCTCGAGCGCCGACATGAGTCGCGCCAGCTCCTCGCGGTTTCGCAAACCCCGCCGCGTGGTCAAGGAAATGGCCAGCGACTGGAGATAGTTGTTGCGAAGCACGAGATGACCGACATCCTCGGTCATCGAGGCCAGCAGCTTGTCGCGTTTTTCACGCGGCAGGCGACCGTCCTGCATGGCCGGGCTGAGTGCGATCTTGATGTTCACCTCAACGTCGGAGGAGTTGACGCCAGCCGAATTGTCGATGGCATCCGAATTGCAGCGACCGCCATTGAGAGAATAGGCGATACGGCCCTTCTGCGTCACGCCGAGATTGGCGCCTTCGCCGATAACCTTGGCCCGCACCTCGCCAGCCGTCACGCGGATCGGATCGTTGGCGCGATCGCCCACCTCCGCATCCGTTTCCGATGGTGCCTTGATATAGGTGCCGATGCCGCCAAACCACAGCAGATCGACAGGGCTCTTCAGGATCGCCGTCATGATCTCGAAGGGTGTTGCCACGTCCTTGTCCAGATCGATGGCGGCCTTTGCCTGCGGTGTCAGCTTCACGGACTTTTCAGCGCGGGAAATGATCATTCCACCTTCGGACAGCAGGGATTTATCGAAATCCTGCCAGCTGGAACGGGGCAGGGCGAACATGCGCTCGCGCTCCGCGAAGGTCTTTTCAATATCAGGGTTCGGATCGATGAAGATATCACGATGGTCGAAGGCAGCGATGAGCCGGATCTTGCGAGACAGCAGCATGCCATTGCCGAACACGTCGCCAGACATGTCACCCACACCCGCCACAGTGAACGGCGTCGTCTGGATGTCCGTGTTCATCTCGCGGAAGTGACGCTTGACCGCTTCCCAGGCACCGCGTGCGGTAATGCCCATCTTCTTGTGGTCGTAACCGGCGGAACCGCCGGAAGCAAAGGCATCGTCCAGCCAGAAGCCCGCTTCCTGCGCCAGCCCGTTGGCTGTGTCGGAGAAGGTTGCAGTGCCCTTGTCGGCTGCCACCACGAAGTACGGATCGTCGCCATCCAGACGCAGCGTGTCAGCAGGACCGGTCACCTCGCCGCCCTGGATGTTGTCGGTGATGGAGAGCATGGTGCGGATGAAGGTTTTATAGGCTTCACGGCCCGCATTGAAGAAGGCGTCGCGCTGCGCGGGCGATGGAAGCTTCTTGGGGAAGAAGCCGCCCTTCGCGCCAACCGGCACGATCACCGCGTTCTTGACCTGCTGCGCCTTCACCAGACCGAGAACCTCGGTACGGTAATCCTCGCCGCGGTCGGACCAGCGCAGACCGCCACGCGCGACCTTGCCGAAGCGAAGGTGAACACCTTCGACTTCCGTGCCGTAGACAAAGATTTCGCGGAAGGGCAAAGGCTGCGGCAAGCCTTCCAGGCGGCTCGGATCAAGCTTGAAGGCGAGGATGGGCTTCGGCTGGCCATCCGGTCCCTTCTGGAAATAGTTGGTGCGCAGCGTTCCATCGATCACATTGACGTAACGGCGAAGAGTCCGGTCATCATCGAGATTGGGAACGGCAGACAGAGCTTCTTCGATCGCCGAATGATGTTCCGCAAGCTTCTTCTCGCGTGACTTCTCCGCGATTGCAGGATCAAAACCATCGCGGAACAGTTCGAAAAGCCGCCGGCTGATTTGCGGATAGCGCGCCAGCGTGTCTGAGATGTGCGCTTGGGAATAAACGATGCCGGTCTGGCGGAGATAGCGGGCATAGGCGCGCAAAACATTGGTTTCGCGAACGGAAAGGCCCGTCAGCAACACCAGCTTGTTGAAGCTGTCATTATCCACGGCACCGGAGAAAGCGGCGAGGAAGGCTTCCTCCAGAAGAGGAGCCTCACGCCCCATATCCACGCTGCGGCCGTCCGGCAGCTCCAGCTCCATGTCGTGCACGACGACGCGCTTCTCGCTCTCCATCACCATCAGATCGAAGGTGCGCTCGCTCACCACCTGAAAACCGAGATTTTCAAGAAGCGGAACACGGCGCGAAAGCGAAAGATGATCGTTGGCGTGGAAGATCTTCAGCGACAGGACCTTGCGGTCCTCCCCTTCGAGCTTGCGCTGGTAGAGCGCGATGCGAATGGTTTCTCCCTCTCCGCATGCCACCAGATGCGGCAGATCCTTCACTGTTTCTTCTGGTGTAAAGGCTTCCTGGAAGGCATTGGACGTTTCGAGAAGCGGAGCGTCCGGTCCGGCAAGCGCCCTGAACTGCTCGTCCCACGGCGTTGAGATCTGGCGGATCATCTCCTCCAGCTTCGGCTGGGGCACGCGCGGGGTCTTGCCATTGCGCCGACCAATAATGAAGTGAACGCGCGCGGTGCCGCCTTCCGGAAAGGCCGGATAGTAGGCGGATACATGCCCTTCAAAGGTCTCGGCCAGATAGTGGCCGATCTTTTCGCGCACCAGCGAGTCATAGTTTTCACGTGGAACATAGACCAGGACCGACACGAATCGGTCGAAATGATCGATACGGGCCAGCACGCGCACACGCGGGCGCTCCGCCAGTTCCATGATCTGTTCGCAATACCGCGCCAGAAGATCAGGATCGATCTGGAAGAGATCGTCACGCGGATAGGATTCCAGCGTGTTCTTCAACATGCGGCCGGAATGGCTGAGCGGATCAAAGCCGAAATGCTCTTCCACGCGGGCAACCTTGGCCCGCAGCAGCGGAATATCGAGTACCGAATGCGTGTAAGCGGTGGCGGTGAACAGGCCGACAATGCGCAATTCGCCGGTGACCTTGCCATTGGCATCGAAGCGCTTGACGCCAACATAATCCATATAGGCGCGGCGGTGCACGACCGACTTCACATTCGCCTTCGTGACGATGAGATATTCGGGGCCCTGAAGGAACTGCAGGATTTCCGGCGTCGTGGTAACGGCATCCGGTCCCTGACGCAGCACAAGCACATCCGGATCTGACAGGATACCGAGCCCCCGGCCCTTGCCGCGCTCGATAATCGCACTCTCGCCCTCGCCGGAATAGATATATTCGCGCATGCCGAGGAAGATGAAATTGCCATCACGCAGCCAGGACAGGAAGTTCAGAGCTTCATCATGCGGCGTTTTGCGGCCACGTTCAGAGCCTTCGGGAAGCTCGTTCATTGCCGCGGCAAGAAGGTCGAGCATCGGCCGCCAGTCGCTGATGGCAGAATGAACGCGGTCCAGAACCTGGCGCAGGCGTTCAATCAAGCCACTCGCCTGGTCTTCCGTCAGCGGTGCCAGATGGATCTGAATCAGGCTGACGTGGCGCGCATTGGCCTGGCTGCGCTCATGCGAATAAAGCGTGGGCTTCGAACCGGGTTCGAAATCGAGAATGGGATGAACAGCAAGCGATATATCGCGATGGCTGCTGGCAACTTCGCCCATGACGGAATCGAACAGGAATGGCATATCACGGTCAATGATCGTCAAGATCGATGCCGGCTGTCCTGTAGGGCGGACCGCATCGAGCGAGCCTATGGTGATCCGCGCCGTTTCACCGGTCCATTCTTCCAGTTCCTGCCCGGCATAGATTGCCGAGGCCGCAAGCATCTCGGGCGTATAGGCCGCAATATCGTCATTGCTTGCCCGCCCGAACAGGATTGCCGGATCGAGAAGGCCACCACCCTGGCCGGATAGCGCAGCCTGCGCCAGCTCGATCTGCTTTTCCCGCTTCGGATTTTGCCTTGCGGCCATGACGTCCTCCCATGAAGTTGTTTTTGAATGCGTAAACAAGAAAAATCTTCAACAATTCGGCCCGGAAACCGGCCTTGCGGCAGCCATCTGACATGTTTTGGCAGATTTCAATAAGGATTGTTGACATGCCGACGGTTAAAATCGATTCAACTCTCGAAACCGGAGTCAAATTCGATGAATGAGAGCCAGAAAACTGTGATTTCGATCTCAAGTCACGTGATTCGAGGCTCAGTCGGCAATCGAGCGGCCGTTTTTGCCCTTGAAACACTTGGCTACCCTGTTTGGGCAATGCCTACGGTGATCCTGCCCTGGCATCCCGGCCACGGGCCTTCCACGCGCATGCCTTTGCCTGACGATATCTTCAACCAGATGATCGACGACCTCATCCGCGCGCCCTGGCTGAGCGAGGTTAAGGCGGTTCTCACCGGCTACTTCGGGCATCCGTCGCAGCCAAAGGCTGTGGCGCGCCTGATCACCGCCATCCAACAGCAAAACCCCGATCTCGTCTATCTCTGCGATCCTGTCATGGGCGATAAAGGCGGCCTCTATGTTCCCGAGGCAACGGCCGCCGGAATTCGCGATCACCTGCTGCCACTTGCGACCATAGCAACGCCCAATCGCTATGAGCTGGCATGGCTATCGGAAGCGCAGCTGGAAACCAATGCGGCAATCATGGATGCGGCACTGGCGCTGGGACCGAAGCAGATGCTGGTGAGTTCCGCCGTACCCATGATGGCCAACAGCACCGGTAATCTTCTCCTGAGTGGTCAACACGCGCTTCTGGCTGAACACAGGGCAATCAATCACGCGCCAAACGGTCTCGGAGATCTGCTGTCCGCGGTATTCCTGGCACGGCTTCTTTCTGGCCTGCCGGAAGAAAAGGCCTTGCAAATGGCAACAGCAACCGTGTTCGAGATTCTTGTTCGCACCGTTAAACGGGGCAGCGACGAATTGATGCTGGAGACTGACGCATCGAGCCTTTCCGCTCCCATGGCCATGGTGCAGATCCGCCACCTGCTTCACCCTTCCCGCGGCATCAGAAGGTGAGGAAAGCCCTGCGACGGATGCAGCCCAAACCTTATTCCTTCACGGCGAATCACAAAATTGTTGAGCAAGGTCTTCAGGAGGGGTAATCCCTCAGCATCGAGTTCAGGCCAAAGGACAAGCAAAACATGACTGAATTCCCCGCTTCCCTGCTCAATGGCTATGCCGACTTCATGAGTGGCCGATACATTGAAGAGCGAGAGCGCTACCAGACGCTTGCCGAAACCGGCCAGAAACCTCACACGCTGATGATTGCCTGTTGCGACTCTCGTTCGGCGCCGGAAACCATTTTCAATTGCGGGCCGGGCGAGCTTTTCGTGGTGCGCAATGTTGCCAATCTTGTGCCGCCTTACGAGCCGGACGGGCAGTATCATGCCACATCTGCAGCGCTGGAATATGCCGTTCAGGTCCTGAAGATCCGCGATATCGTCGTCATGGGGCATGGCCGGTGCGGCGGCATTCAGGCCGCTCTCGATCCTCTCGATCAACCGCTTTCTCCCGGCGACTTCATCGGCAAGTGGATGGGCATGCTGCGTTCAACCGCAGACCAGATCCCCAGCACGGACATCATGACGCAAGCGGAGCGCCAGACCGCCCTCGAGCGGGTTTCAATTCGCAATTCCATCGCCAATCTGCGCACATTCCCATGCGTACGGATTCTCGAAGAAAAGGGCAGCATGCGCGTTCACGGCGCCTGGTTCGATATTTCCGCCGGCGAACTCTGGATCATGGATAGCGTCACCGGTGATTTTGTCCGGCCGAAAGTTACCGCTCCTGAACAAACAATGGCGAAAGCGGCATCCTGAACAAAAAAGGCCAGAGATGACATTGCATCTCCGGCCTTTCCATATCTGTTGCGAAGGTCGCTTTACTGACCGTCGATCTGCTTGCCGATATAGGCGATGGCCTGCTGATAGACAGTTGCCGCGTTCCATCCCTCGATGGCCTTGAAATTCGGCTGCCCCTGCTGGTAGCCCTGCCCACGCTGCCAGCCATGACCCACCAGGAAGTTTGCGGTGGAGGCCAGTGCATCCGCACGCGAACGCACCATATCGATGTGACCGTCACCATCCCCATCGGCACCGTAGCGCAACACGTTCAACGGCAAGAACTGCGTCTGGCCGATTTCTCCGTGAGCGGCACCCTTGGCAGTGGGGGACAGATCACCGCGGGCAACCAGTTGCAGAGCTGCGTAGAGCTGCTCTGTAAAGTAAGCCGAGCGGCGGCAGTCATAGGCGAGCGTCGTGACCGCAGAAAGCGTATGCTGGTCGCCCAGGAAGCTGCCAAAGCCGGTTTCCATGCCCCAGATTGCCAGAAGCGGGCCCGCTGGCACACCATAGCGACGCTCAATATTGGCAAACAGGGCGGCGTTTGAAGCCTTCATGCTTTTTCCGCGTGAGATGATGGCAGCACCGCCACGCTTTTTCATGAAATCGTCGAAGGAAAGCTTGAAGCTCTTCTGCCCCCGATCGGCCCGGATCGTTGCGCGATTATACTGCACATTGGCAAAGGCCGTCTGCAATACGGAAGGCGAAATGCCGTTAGCGGGAGCCTGACGCTTGAAGTCTTCAACCCAGGCGGAGAAGCCCGAGGCATCGTTACCGCAGGCCGCCGCATGCGCCGCGCTGACACTGAACAGCATCGTTATGGCGGCCGCACCGCCCACTATCGTCTTCAACATCATCAATCCCGTTAGTTGAAAGAAATATCGCGGAAATGGGGCGATACTCCCGGTTCTGCTCGGTTATGGCGGGCAGCGTCCTTCGCGACAACTCACTCATTCATGAAAAACGCGTGATCGGCATAAGAAGAAAAGCCTCGCTGTGATCGCGAGGCTTAATGCAACATGGTTACTAAAGTGTATCAGGCAGCCTTGCCACGCGGCTTTATCAAACCGCGGTTGACCAGAAGCTCCGCGATTTGCACAGCGTTCAAGGCAGCACCCTTGCGAAGATTGTCGGAAACGATCCAGAGATTGAGACCGTTCTCCACCGTTGCATCCTCGCGGATACGGGAGATGTAAGTCGCGTCTTCCCCAGCGCATTCAACAGGAGTGACATAGCCACCATTCTCGCGCTTGTCGACAACGAGGCAGCCTGGCGCTTCGCGCAGGATATCGCGTGCCTGATCGGCTGTGATCTCGTTTTCGAACTCAAGGTTCACGGATTCGGAGTGACCAATGAAGACAGGAACACGCACGGCCGTGCAGGTGACCTTGATCTTCGGATCCAGCATCTTCTTGGTCTCGGCCAAGACCTTCCACTCTTCCTTCGTGTATCCATCTTCCATAAACACATCGATGTGTGGAATGACGTTGAAGGCAATGCGCTTCGTGAACTTCTTGGATTCGACCGGATCGGCTACGAATACGGCACGCGTCTGCGTGAAGAGCTCGTCCATTCCTTCCTTGCCCGCGCCGGAAACCGACTGATAGGTGGAGATAACGACGCGCTTGATCTTGGCGAAGTCGTGCAGGGGCTTGAGGGCAACGACCAACTGGGCGGTCGAGCAATTCGGATTCGCAATGATGTTCTTCTTCGAAAAGCCGGAGATTGCATCGGGGTTCACTTCCGGAACGATCAGCGGAACCTCGGAATCATAGCGCCAGGCCGAAGAGTTATCGATAACGACGCAGCCCTGAGCACCGATCTTGGGAGACCACTTCTGGGAAATCGTGCCGCCCGCAGACATCAGGCAGATGTCTGTGTCCGAGAAGTCATAATGTTCCAGATTGGAAACCTTGATCGTCTTGTCGCCAAAGGACACTTCCGTTCCTTGGCTGCGGGCAGAGGCCAGCGCTACGACTTCGGATGCCGGAAAGCCACGCTCTGCCAGGATGTTCAGCATTTCCCGGCCCACATTGCCGGTCGCGCCGGCAACTGCAATCTTGAAACCCATAAGTACTGCTCTCTTTCTCTTCTCTCCTCGGCTTTTGGGAGGGGGAACCACACCGGCAGGCGGCGCGCTGTTCCTTGTCCCCGGCCATACCGGGGAGAGAGCGGTGGGCCAGAGACGTCAGACGGTTTTCGTCGTCGTTTTGGCCATGGTTTTTGAGGATGCATGGGGAAGCATTCCGGCAGATGATGCCAGATTGACGTAGGCGGCGATATGGATGTCGGCGCGATACATTCTTGCTTCCTTTCATGAGAACTCATTAGAAGATTTCGCCATGAAGTCAAGGGCTGCGCTTTAGGCGTGTTGACGAACGGAGAGATCAAAATGCGAGATCATGTTCCATCAGGGAGCACTTGCAGTGAAAATGCGTGACACAAAAGACAAAGTTAAATAGCTTTGTCTTTTAGATAGGTATGGTCCGCTTGCTTAACGCGTCTGTGCTGACTATAGCTCCCACCCATCAATTTTTGATACGACCCTTTTTGCCCTTTTACAACGAAGGGTGCAGCGCACGTGTTCAACAGACGTAAAGATGGGGTATCAGGATTGATGGGCGTTTTACCGTCACGACTCATACGTGCAAATTTCTGCGATGGCATACGAGAAAACCCATGATTCCGTTTCTCCGTCACATAATTGATCGAACGCCACGGCTCTGGAAGCAGATCATTCTGATGAGCTTCGATACGGTCGCGTTGGTCGTGGCCATTTGGGCCAGCTATGCGCTTCGCTATAGCGTCTGGCTGCCGGTCATCACGCAAGAGCGGATCTTTCTGGCGATTATGGCCCCGGTCATTGCCGTGCCGATATTCATCCGGCTCGGGCTTTACCGAGCGGTGCTGCGCTATCTGCCCGACACAGCCATCTGGACCATTCTTCGCGCCATGGGTGCCGCCACCGTGGTGTGGATCCTTGTCATCTTCACCATGGAAATGTCCGGCCGGGGTGTTGTCCCGCGCTCCATACCGTTCTTCTATTTTGCCATAGGCGCGACGCTCATCGGCGGCTTCCGCTTCGTGGTCAAGATCATTCTCAACCAAGGCACAGGCATGCGGAGGGATGAACATCCCATCTTCATTTACGGTGCCAACAGATCTTCCGTCCAAATGGCAACTGCCCTGCGCGGAAATGGCAATCGGTATATCGTCGGCCTTCTCGATGACGATCCCCTCCATCAGGGGCGGGATTTTGGCGGTTATCGCGTCTACAATCCGGTTCATCTGCCGCGGTTGATCGACCAATACGGAGTCGAGGAAATCATTCTATCGCTGTCATCGCTGTCGGCAGACCGGCGTAAGACCGTTATCAACAATATCAGCGGCCTCGGTGTGAAGATTCGGACGGTTCCGGATATGGCTGATCTGGTCGATGGCCGTTATCTGGCAAACCAGATCCGCGAGATCGAGATCGACGAACTCCTTGGGCGCTCCTTTGTCCCGCCGGACCCGCAGCTGGTTGATTCAATCCTCCAGGATCGCGTCATCATGGTCACGGGAGCTGGTGGTTCCATCGGTTCCGAACTCTGCCGGATGATTGTACAATGCAAACCGAAGGCCCTGATCCTGTTCGAGGCCAATGAGTTTGCACTTTACAGCATAGATCAGGAATTGCAGGCGCAGGCTCGCAGCCCGGTCATTCCTGTTCTCGGTTCCATTCTGAATGAAGAACGGGTTCGCGACGCAATCACCAAGCATAATGTCGAAGTGGTCTATCATGCCGCTGCACACAAACACGTTCCGCTTCTGGAAGTGAACACAATCGAAGGCATTGAAAACAATGTGTTCGGAACAGCGACCGTGGCACGTGTGGCTTTCGAGGAAAATGTTCGCGACTTCGTCCTGATCTCCTCCGACAAAGCCGTCCGTCCAACCAATGTGATGGGAGCCACGAAACGCTGGGCTGAGTTGATCGTACGCCAGATGGCTTTGAAGGCGAGGGATCAGGGCCGCGCGCAGAAGTTCTGCGCTGTCCGGTTTGGCAATGTTCTTGGCTCGAATGGCTCCGTCGTTCCACTGTTCAAGCGGCAAATCGCAAATGGCGGCCCCGTGACAGTCACCAATCCGGATATGCGCCGCTATTTCATGTCCATTCCGGAAGCTGCCGAACTTATTGTTCAGGCGAGCGCCCTTTCACACGGGGGAGACATCTTCCTTCTGGATATGGGAGAGCCGGTACGCATTGGAGATCTCGCGGAAAACATGATCCGCCTCGCAGGCTTCACTGTGCGTGACGAAAAGAATCCGACCGGCGGCATTGAGATCAAGGTGACCGGCAGCAGACCGGGCGAAAAGCTGTTCGAAGAATTGTTCTACGATATGGCCAATGCCATGCAGACCCAGCATCCGAAAATCATGCGGGCGGATGCGACGGCCATTGCACATCTCTCCATGGATGAGGTGCTGCAGGAGCTGCTCACGGCAATCCGATCAAGAGATGAGAAGAAAGCGAAAGATCTCCTGTTCTCCTTCATCGGAGTAGACGAAAAGCAGATGCAGCTTCTGGCATCCGCTTGATGCAACTCGCGGCACGTGAGAACTGATAACGCATGCCGATGGCACCAGAGGATCGTGATCCTCTGGTGCCATCTTCATTTCAGGCCGCTGCGACGCCCGGTTCAGCCGGGTTGATGGTCGTCTCCGCCTGGGTGTCTGCCCTCCAATCCCGGCGGGGCAGGGTCAGCCGCAGCCTTCGGCGCAAAGCGGGAAGATCCCCGGCATTCTCTTTGAACAGAAGGCCTGCCCGCGCCATCAGAGTGGCGATCAGGATCGATGACCAGGCACCGAGCGTTAATCCCGCAATCACATCACTGGGGAAATGGGCGCCGATCATGACCCGGGAGAAGCCAAACCAAAGCGCGAGCATGAGACATAGCAGCTTGCGAGAAGGGGCCAGCAGGGCGATCGCCATCATGATGGCGCCGATGGTTGTTGCATGCCCCGAGGGGAAGCTCATGTACTGATAGCCGCCCTTCAAGGGGGAAAGATCAAACAGCCAAACTCCATCCTGAAAAGCAGGGCGGGCGCGGCCAATGGCATATTTGATAATGTTGACCGCGATCCCGGAGAAACTGACGGTCGAGATCAGGAATACGGCCAGCTTGGCAAGAAAATAAGCGTTGAACCGTGTGGAGCGGGTCGTCGCCACTCGAAAATGGCGCAGGGCCTCCAGCAGCAGGACAAGGCTGGCCATGAGTATCCAGGCCGAGTTCCCGGCTTCTGTGATGCAAGCACCAACCCACTTCAGTAGAGAATCATTCTTCAGAAAATAGCCAGATACAGGCTGGTCGAACAAAAAGACCGACAGGAAAACCAGGTTGGCACCGATAAAAAGCCAGTTCAGGTGCAAGTTCAGTGGCCTGTTCGTATAACGCAACGATCGACGCTTCAAGACCTGCAACATGCTTGTTCTCCGTGAAAGGTTGCGCAAGCATAAAGGGCCAAGATGACAGTTTTTTCGGATATACCGAAGCAAAACGCCCCGCCGATCCTTCAGGATAGACGGGGCGCACAGATTTTTTCAATTCGATGTTAGAGTACGCCCAGCAAAACTGCGTCAGCAGTTTTGCGCCCGAACTGCGCTAAAACAACGAGAGAGCATTTCAGGTGATTCTGTTTCACCGGAATGCTTTAGGCGGAAAGTGCCTTGAACTCTTCCAGGATAGCATCACCCATGGCGGATGTGCCGACCTGCGTGCAGCCTTCTGCCATAATGTCTCCGGTACGGATGCCCTTGTCGAGAACGTTGGCAATGGCCTTCTCGAGCAGATCCGCCTCGGCAACCATGTTGAACGAATAGCGCAGGCACATGGCAAAGGACGCAATCATGGCAATCGGGTTAGCAACGCCCTGACCGGCAATATCCGGAGCAGAACCATGCACCGGCTCATAGAGAGCCTTGCGCTTACCCGTCTTCGCGTCCGGCGCGCCAAGCGAGGCAGACGGCAGCATGCCGAGCGAGCCCGTCAGCATGGCAGCAACATCCGAGAGCATGTCGCCAAAGAGGTTATCGGTCACGATGACATCGAATTGCTTCGGAGCGCGAACGAGTTGCATGCCGCCAGCATCCGCCAGCATATGCTCCAGCTTCACGTCGGAATATTTCGCCTTATGCGTTTCGGTCACGACCTGGTTCCAGAGCACGCCAGACTTCATGACGTTGCGCTTTTCCATTGAGCAGACGGCATTCTTGCGCGTGCGTGCCAGTTCGAAGGCAACGGACGAAATGCGCTCGATTTCGTAGGTATCGTAGACTTGGGTATCGATCGCGCGCTTCTGGCCATTGCCGAGATCGGTGATCGTCTTCGGCTCGCCGAAGTAGACGCCACCCGTCAACTCGCGCACGATGAGGATATCCAGACCTTCAACAAGTTCAGGCTTCAGCGAGGAAGCACTGGCAAGCGCCGGATAGCAGATAGCTGGGCGCAAGTTAGCAAAAAGCTCGAGATCCTTGCGCAGACGCAGAAGACCCGCTTCCGGACGCACTTCGTAGGGAACGCTATCCCACTTCGGGCCGCCGACGGCACCGAAAAGAACGGCATCGGCAGCCATGGCCTTGGCCATATCCTCTTCAGAGATTGCCGATCCGTGCGCATCATAGGCGCTACCGCCCACCAAGCCCTCTTCCGTCTCGAAACCGGCATTCTTGGCGGTATTCAGATAGTCGATGATCTTGCGAACTTCGGCCATTGCTTCCGGACCAATTCCGTCGCCTGGAAGAAGAAAGAGCTTGTGAGACATTGAGGTTTCCTTGGACAAGGCAGGCTCGTCAAACCACGCATCATTCCTGATGCTCTCTACCGCCCCGCCGAACCTGCCGCAAAGGCGAGGGAAAAGAAAAGACCTGACACCAAAGAGATGTCAGGTCCTGAAACCGGGGCTTTTTAGAGCCAGGGACGCTCGGTCTGCAGCTTGCTTTCGAAGCTTGCAATCGCGCTGTCGCTTTTCAGCGTCGTGGCAATATCGTCCAGACCTTCCAGCATGATGTGCTTGCGGGCAGGATCGATATCGAAACGAACCTTGCCGCCATCGGGACCGGAAATTTCCTGCGCTTCCAGATCAATGGTCAGCACAGCGTTGGAACCGCGTGAAGCATCGTCCATCAGCTTGTCGAGGTCATCCTGTGAGACAACGATCGGCAAAATGCCGTTCTTGAAACAGTTGTTATAGAAAATATCGGCAAAGGAAGTGGAGATCACACAACGGATACCGAAATCCAGGAGCGCCCAGGGCGCGTGCTCGCGCGAGGAGCCGCAGCCGAAATTGTCACCGGCAACGAGTATCTTTGCATTTTCGTATTGCGGCTTGTTCAGAACGAAATCGGGGTTCAGAGAACCGTCTTCCTTGTAGCGCGCTTCGGCAAAGAGTCCTTTGCCAAGACCTGTGCGCTTGATCGTCTTCAGGTAATCCTTCGGAATGATCATGTCGGTGTCGATGTTGACGACCGGCAGCGGCGCAGCAACACCGGTGAGCTTAACGAATTTTTCCATGATCTGCCTCCGCGAGACTTAGAATTGCGGAAGCTGCAATAGACCAAATCCGTGAGGATTTGAAGCCCGCTTTATGGGCAAACGGTACGCCAAGCCGGGTGTTTAGCCCTGGAAACAGCGTCAATTTCACGCGAGTTGGGCGCACGCAACGCCGATCATCGGTTACAGATCGATGATCGTGCCACGTCCGTCGTTCCAGACACGCATCTCCCTCTTCTGGCCATTGGCGCGCGCGCGCACTGGCTGAGGCTTGGGGCGTGGCGAAAGCGCCTTGATTACCGTAAATACGGCCAGCATTCCGGCAAAGGCCAGCGTAATGGACGCTGTGAACAGGACCAGTGTTCCGATCGCAGCGATACCAATCAGTCCGTAGAGGAATGCGCGAATGTTCTGCATGATTTCAACAGCCTTTCTTCTGTGGGAAATGTGGGGTCTTCTCTTGCGTCTTGCAAGGGCTTTTGCATTGATGCGCCCTTGCATCGCATCACAAAGCTTGTCACAAAGTCGCGATGTATGATCCCACGCTTCCATTCCAGCCACTCTATCGGTCGCTCCTGAGCGTTCCGGCGATCAACCGGCGCGCCCTGGAAAAAGCGATTGCGCTGGAATGTGATGGCGTAATCCTCGATCTAGAGGATTCGGTGGCGCCGGAAAAAAAAGAGGAAGCACGCGACAATTTGCGTCACTTCTTTTCGGAGCCTCGGTCGCAAGCACAGCGTATTTTCATCCGCATCAATGCGCTGACAAGCGAATTTGCTGAAGACGACATGGCGCTCGTACTGGCACTTCATCCGCATGGCGTGGTGATCCCGAAGGTGGAAAGCGTCGCCGATCTGGAAAAGGCCTCTTCATTTCTTGAAACGGCACGGGCGGACCTTCAGATCTGGGCGATGATGGAGACGGCGCGCGGCATACTGAATGCAGGCCTCATTGCGGCAGCCAGGGAAGGTATCGCCCCTCGCCTTTCCGGCTTCGTCGTGGGCCTCAACGATCTTCGCAAGGAAACCCGTGTTCTGCCCAGGTCAGGACGCACCTATCTCGTTCCCTGGCTCATGCAGGTGGTGCTTGCGGCACGCGCCCATGGCCTTGCGGTCATCGATAGTGTTTTCAACGATTTCCGCGATGGAGAGACATTCGAGCAGGAATGCATCCAGGGGCGGGAGATGGGCTTTGATGGCAAGATGCTGATCCATCCGGCCCAGATCGAGCCCGCAAACCGGCACTTCGGCCCATCCGAGGCAGAAATTGCCGAAGCGCGCGCAATTGCCGCTGCCTTTTCAAAACCGGAAAACACTCATCTGAATGTCATCAATCTCGATGGCAGAATGATAGAACGACTGCATCTGGAAGAAGCCGAAAAGCTTCTCGCTCAGCTGCAACAGATTGAAACCAGAAAGACGAGCCCATGAAAGTCTATCGCTTCATCACCGGCCCCGATGATTCAAGCTTTTGCCACCGCGTAACCGATGCCCTGAACAAGGGATGGGAACTGCACGGCTCCCCCACCCACACGTTTAACCAGGCAGAGAACAAGCTTTATTGCGGTCAGGCCGTGGTGAAGACCGTGCATGGCAAGGAATATGATCCAAGCATGAAGCTGGGCGAACAGTAAGACTTTCTTCACTGTGGATTCAAAATTCGAAGGGCACAGGCAAGGGAAATTTTGCCTTGCCTCAATTATCGCCTCAACCATTTCGATAAAAAGAAAAAATAAGCACATCCATATGGTGTTGCATCCGCCAACTTGCAATGCCAAAGCAAGACAATCGCGAAGATTTTTTTATCGATTAAAAAAAGCTTGCTTCGTGAACAAACTCAGAACAAGCTAAAAGAATGAATGCAAACCAAAGCGCATTCAGAATACGCAACAACTCTTGATCGCACTCAAGAGTTGTTTGCAACATCAGAAACGTAAAAACATATTGGAGTATAATATGTTTACGAAAATACCTGACTGGCTTCGTATACTAATAGTATTATCCACAATCATCATAAAAGTAGATGAATGGATAAACAAAAAGTAATCCAAAGTGGGCAGCCGGACCACGGCTGCCCATCCATTATGAGATTATGCGGATATCTCATAATAATGTCAACATTGATTATGCGGTGCGAGGGTGTCCTTTAGGCTAAATTTTTGAAAAAAATGTTTCTAGACTGACTGAAAATCAGTGCTTTACTGGAATCGCGAAATCAGCCTGTACGATCTGCCGCCTCGTCCGCGCTTTCCTCGATGCGTTCCATATCGTCATCGCTGAGGCCGAAGTGATGGCCGATCTCATGGATCAGCACATGGGTGATGATGTCACCCAGCGTTTCTTCGTTTTCGGCCCAGTAATCGAGGATCGGGCGGCGGTAGAGGCGGATGCGGTTTGGCAGCTCACCCGTTTCCATGGTGAAGCGCTCGGAAATGCCCCGCCCTTCGAAAAGGCCCAGCAGATCGAACGGCGTTTCCAGCGCCATGTCCTCAAACACCTCGTCATCGGGAAAATCCTCGATCTCGATGATGAGGTTTTTCGTCAATGCGCGAAATTCTTCCGGGAGATTGCCATAGGCCTCGATTGCCAGCGATTCGAACGCACTAATGGTGGGGGCATGGCGATCCCGCCAATCATCGGTCTGGTCAACACGGTCCATGTCTGCTCCTTTTCTGCAACCCCATATAAGGTTTCTCAGAAAAATTTTCGAGAGCGGATTC
Organism: Affinirhizobium helianthi; assembly: GCF_042680945.1. Taxonomy (NCBI): domain Bacteria; kingdom Pseudomonadati; phylum Pseudomonadota; class Alphaproteobacteria; order Hyphomicrobiales; family Rhizobiaceae; genus Affinirhizobium; species Affinirhizobium helianthi. The sequence goes on from NZ_JBHUEQ010000032.1 coordinate 64,800, forward strand.
AATCCTGCATCAGATGAGTCGTTGAAACTGGTTACTGCCCCGGTTGACTCTTTCCCCTGCCTCTGGAATCCATAAGAACATAACATGAACATATGCCCGATTATGCACTGGAGTTTGTCAGCGCCAAACTGAACCTGGCAGACTTTCAGGGAATTGGGAAACGAGCGATGGAGCTGACGTCATGGCGAAACCCGCCTTGGCGCAGGAGACTGTTTTTGCCCTGCGCGAAACGATAGCCCGGCTGGAAGGCAAAACTCTTCCGGCATTGGGTGCCGCCCAGGCGAACGGGACAGAGCGAAACCAACGGGGCGAAAACTTGATCGCGCCGACGGGTATATCGCTTCTGGACGATGCCCTGGAAGGAGGCTTGCCGCGGGATGGGCTGACGGAGTTGCGCAGCCTCGGCCTTCGCCATGCGGGTGCGCTTTCGGGCTTCGCCCTGGCTTTTGCCTGCCTTTACCAGCAGAAGGACCAACGGCCTCTGTTGTGGATTTCAGACCGGATGGCGGCAGGCGATGCGGGCCTGCCCTACCCTCTTGGCCTGAAGCGCTTCGGCCTTTCCATTAACCGGCTGTTGCATGCGGCACCAGCGCGGTTGGAAGATGCCCTTTGGCTTGCGGAAGCTGCTCTCTCGAGCGGTATCTTTGCGGCGACCTTGCTGGAGGTGCGTGGTAATCCGGCAAACTTCGGATTGACGGAAAGCCGAAGGTTGAGCCTGCGCGCCAAGGCCGCTGCGCGGCCCCTTCTCATTTTACGCCACGGAGGCGAAGAGGAAGCATCCAGCGCTCTCTTCCGGTTTCACGTGGAACCTGCGCTCGCCGCAGCCCGCCGCCTGCCGGATGGATCGATGCTTGGCGGTAGCATCGGCCCATCCGCTTTCCGTCTCACCTTGGAGAAGAGCCGCAACCCGGCCCCCCTCTCCCTGACTTTGGAGTGGAACCATCATGACCGCCATTTCTCAATTGCCGAACCGACAGAACAAGCTCTTCCGCAGCAGTCGCCAGCGCATTCTGGCGCTCCACTTTCCACGGCTGTCGACGGATCGGATTCTACGCCGCCGCTGGGGGCTATCCTGGCGTTTGAACGGGCGTCCTGAAGATATTCCCTTCGTTTGCGCCGGAAAGCGCGAAAATGCCATGCGTCTTACGGCTCTGGATGCCCATGCCCAGAGCCTTGGCCTCAAACTTGGCCAGGGGCTGGCGGAGGCACGCGCCATTTGCCCCGTATTGGAGGTGATAGAAGAGGATGCGGCAGCAGATCGCCGTTTCCTGGAGGCCCTGGCGGATTGGTGCGACCGTTACACGCCTCTGGTGGCGGTCGAAGGTGCCAACGGCCTCTTTCTGGATATCACAGGCTGCGCTCATCTGTTTGGTGGCGAAGAGGCCATGCTGAACGAGATCCTGACCCGACTGGAGCAGATCGGAATGGAGGTTAAAGGCGCTATTTCCGGCGCCCCCGGCCTGTCCGCCGCCATTGCACGCTTCGATACCAGCAGGATCATTGCTGAAGACGAGCAGGAGGCAGCTCTTGCGCCGCTTCCCATTGCAGCCCTGCGTATCGATGAAAATACGGTGCAGGCTCTTGCCAAAGTGGGCCTGAAGCAGATTGGCGATCTTCTGGAAGCACCCAGGGCACCGCTTGCCCGCCGTTTTGGCCCGCAGCTTCTGTTGAGGCTGGATCAGGCATTGGGACTGGATGAGGAAGCCATTTCACCGCGCCGTACTGTTGCGCATCTTTCCGCTGAACGCCGTCTGGCCGACCCCATTCAGGCCGAAGAGGACATTCTGGAGCTGGCCGGGCAGGTGGCCCAATCCTTGAAGCCGGGGCTGGAGGCACGCGGCGCCGGTGGGCGCCTGTTCGAACTCGTCCTGTTTCGGGTGGATGGAAAAGTCTTCCGCCTGAAGGCGGGGGCTTCCCGGCCCTTGAGAGATGCCACAAGAATTGCCTGGCTGTTTGCCGAACGGTTGAAGAGCGTTCACGATGAACTGGATGCCGGTTTCGGTTTCGAGATCCTGCGTCTGAATGTGCTGCATCATGAGCCATTCGATCATGCCCAGGGCGATTTCGAGGGCGATGACCAGAAGCATATGTCGCTGGCGGATTTCGTCGATCAGGTTTCGGCCCGGTTCGGTCCCGATTGCCTGACCACCTATCAATTACGGGAAAGCCATCTGCCGGAACGGGCTTGCGCGGCTGTGCCGGCGCTTGGCCACATCTTCAAGCCCGTACCTATTCCTGAGGCGGCACCGTTGATGGAAACGGCTCTGGCTGGCAAGGAACGGCCCCTGCGCCTCTTTCGCCATCCCGAACCGCTGGAAGCCTATGCCGTGGATGTGCCGGATGGCCCGCCCATCCGCTTTCGCTGGCGGCGGCTGACGCATCGCGTATGCCGGGCAGAAGGGCCGGAACGGCTGGCTGCCGAATGGTGGCTGGATGGCGAAGACGCACCGACGCGGGATTACTTCCGGCTGGAATGCGAAACCGGCCAGCGCTTCTGGGTCTATCGGCAAGGACTTTACGATCAGGTGGCCAATCCTCGCTGGTATATGCACGGCATTTTTGCATGAAACCTGCCGCTTCTGCCTTTTGCGAAATCGGCGCGCGCACCAATTTTTCCTTTCTCGAAGGGGCCTCCCACCCGGAAGAAATGGTGCAAATGGCCGCAGACCTTGCACGGGAGGGCGAGCTTCTCGGCATTGGCATTGCTGATCGCAACACTGTTGCGGGGGTGGTGCGTGCCTATGCACAGCTGCGCGAGCTGAGGGAAGATACAGAATTGAGGGTTCAGCCGGGAGCGCATCTCGTATTTTCGGATTCAACCCCGGATGTGCTGGCCTATCCCAGAAACCGCAAAGGATGGGGCCATCTTTGCCGCCTGCTGAGCCAGGGCAATCTTCGCACCACCAAGGGCCAATGTGAAATCTATCTGGACGACCTGCTGGAATGGGGCGATGAGATGATGCTGGCCATCCTGCCAAAGCGGTCCTTGCTGGAGACACAGGAAGGGGAGAGCTTCCCGGCCCTGCTGACCCGTCTGAAAGCCCGGTTCGGCAATCGCCTGTACCTGGCTCTTGTGCCTGAATATGATGGTCGCGACAGCTTTGCCTTTGCAAGCTTTGCCCAATGGGCGAGCATGGCGCGCATACCTTTGATCGCCACCAACCATCCGCTTTATCATCATCCGAGCCGCCGCCCGCTGGCCGATGTCGTCACCGCCATTCGTGAACATGTGACGGTTCAGGAAGCAGGCTTCCGCTTTGCCGCCAATGCCGAGCGCTATCTCAAGGGCAGCAGGCAGATGAGTGCTGTCCTCAGGCGCTATCCGGACGCCATTTCCAATAGCGTGCAATTTTTCTCCGCCCTGCGCTTCTCCTTGAGAGAATTGCAGCACAATTATCCCGAGGAAAAGATCGAAGGCGAAACCTCGGCTGAGACCCTGGAGCGACTGACCTATGCCGGCGCGCGGGAGCGTTTTGGCGGCACCATACCGGCCAAGGTGGAGCGCCAGATCCAGGAAGAGCTCCAGCTTATTCGCGAAAAGAAATACGCCCCCTATTTCCTCACCGTTCGCCGCATCATGGAATTTGCCCGCTCGCAAAATATTCTCTGTCAGGGGCGAGGCTCCGCTGCCAATTCCACAGTCTGCTTTTGTTTGAGGATCACGGATGTCGATCCGGACCGGAACAAGCTTCTCTTTGCCCGCTTCCTTTCGACAGAACGCGACGAACCGCCGGATATCGATGTGGATTTCGAGCATGCACGGCGCGAGGAGGTCATCCAGTTCATCTATCGCACCTACGGCAAGGAACATGCAGGGCTGGCCGCAGCCGTGACCAGCTATCGCACCCGCTCCTCAAGCCGCGAGGTCGCCAAGGCATTCGGCCTTTCGGAAGATGTGCAATCGGCACTTTCCAGTACGGTCTGGGGTTGGTCTACGGAGGGATTATCAGAGCGAGACGCACGAAATGCCGGCCTCAACGCAGAAGACCCGCTGACAAAGCGTGTTCTGGGCTATGCTCGCCAGTTGATGGATTTTCCCCGCCACCTCACCCAGCATGTCGGCGGCTTCGTGATGACACGGGACCGGCTGGACGAAGTGGTGCCGATCATGCCGACCGCCATGCCGGATCGCTACATGATCGAATGGAACAAGGACGATCTGGACACCCTCGGCATCCTGAAGGTGGATGTTCTGGCACTTGGGATGCTGACCTGCCTTGCCAAGGCATTCCGTCTTCTGGAAACCCATTATGGAAGACAAGAGAGCCTGCCCTCCATCATCGCCGATCAACGAGATGACGTCTATGACATGATCTGCCGCGCAGACACGATCGGCGTTTTCCAGATCGAAAGCCGTGCGCAAATGAGCATGTTGCCACGCCTTCGCCCTCGTGAATTCTACGATCTGGTGATTGAGGTGGCCATTGTGCGGCCTGGCCCTATCCAGGGCAATATGGTGCATCCCTATCTCAAGCGGCGTCAGGAACGAGACCTGGGAAAAAAGATCGATTATCCCAGTGAAGAATTGCGCGATGTACTGGAGCGCACGCTGGGCGTGCCGCTGTTTCAGGAACAGGCCATGCAGATTGCCATCGTGGCGGCCCAGTTTTCCCCCAGTGAAGCGGATAAGCTGCGCCGGGCCATGGCAACCTTCCGCCGCACGGGCACGATCCACCATTTCCGCGACAAGATGGTCAAGAACATGATCGCCCGCGGCTATGATCCGGATTTTGCCGAACGCTGTTTCAGCCAGATCGAAGGCTTTGGCGAATATGGCTTCCCGGAAAGCCACGCCGCTTCCTTTGCCCTGCTGGTCTACGTCTCCTGCTGGTTCAAGGCGCTTTACCCCGATGTATTTCTGGCGGCGATCCTGAATTCCCAGCCCATGGGCTTCTATGCTCCGGCGCAATTGGTTCGCGATGCGCGCGAGCACGGCATGACCGTATTGCCGGTCGATGTGAATTTCTCCGACTGGGATAGCCTTCTGGAAGAAGGACAGGGTTTCGATGCGCGCAACCTCAGCCCGCATCATCGAGAGATGCGCAATGTCATCCGATCCCGGAAAAGCGTGAGGCTTGGTTTCCGCTTGATCAAGGGGTTATCGGAAAGGGAGATTCTTGAAAAACTGATGCCCAACCGGGGTAGCGGCTATCGTTCCATTCGCGATCTCTGGCTTCGCTCCGGCATGAACAGGGCCAGCATTGAACGACTGGCGGAAGCGGATGCCTTCCGCTCCATGGGCCTTGACCGAAGACGTGCCCTCTGGGAAGTCCGCGCACTGGATGCCCGCAATGCCAGCGAAAGCCTGCCGCTTTTCGATCATGCCATTCGCCAGAGCGATCTCAAGAACGATGACTTGCAGCGGGAACCGGAGATGGAACTTCCCGATATGCCGGAGGGAGAGCAGGTTATCGAGGATTATCGCAGCCTCACGCTTTCGCTGAAGGCACATCCCCTCTCCTTCCTGCGCACACGATTTTCAGAACGCGGCATGATAAGAATACAGGATCTTCATACAGTGCCGCGCAACCGGCGCGTCGAGATCGCGGGTCTCGTGCTGATCCGTCAGCGCCCCGGTACGGCCAAGGTGATTTTCATGACTCTGGAGGACGAGACGGGCGTGGCCAATGTGATCGTACGGCCCAAGATTTTTCAGGCTTTCCGCTCCGTCGTCATGGCTGCGCGTCTGGTCAGGATCCGCGGGCTTCTGCAAAGGGAAAGCGGCATCATCCATGTCATCGTGGATGAAATAGAAGACATGACACCCATGCTCGGACTGCTGCAGGCAGAAACAAGACGCTTTGGCGCATGCGAGCGAGCAGACGAGGTTTTGCGGCCCACGATGGATCACAGGGAGCGGCGCACGCAACGCAAAACAGGAAGCGCAGATCCCTTATCGCCGCAGTTCAACGCCTCTGATGTCCCGGCCGAGGTACTGCCAAAAGGGCGAAACTTCCATTAGATTCGACTACACAGCCATGTGAGGCCATTTTTTCTTGACATTTGGCATCCGGTTTATCAAAAAGAAGACATCGAATATCATGTTTGATGGCTGATACAGATGCTGGTCTGCAGTTGCAATTACATTACCGACAAGGAAATCAAGGACGTCATCAACGCGCTCCTCGATGAAGACTGTTGGCAACTCATCGTCCCTGCCAAAGTTTATCATGCCATGGAAAAACGGGGCCGCTGTTGCGGTTGCTTCCCCAACGTGGTGGATCTGATCATCCGCACCACGGAAGAATATCATGCGGCACGCCACTCGACGGAAGCCGATGTAATAGATTATATGTCCCGCCTGAAACAGTTCCATGAGGAAAACAGGAGAGCGGACATTGAAAGGCGACAAAAGAGTCATCGAGCGGCTTAACGAGGCACTTTTTCTCGAGCTCGGCGCAGTAAATCAGTACTGGCTTCATTATCGTCTTCTTGAAGACTGGGGCTATACTAAGCTTGCCAAGAAAGAGCGCGCCGAATCCATCGAAGAGATGCAGCACGCTGACAAGATCATCGAACGCATCATATTCCTGGAAGGCCACCCAAACCTTCAAACAGTCGCTCCGCTGCGTATCGGCCAGAACGTCAAGGAAGTTCTGGAAGCCGATCTGGCTGGCGAATATGACGCTCGCACCTCTTACAAGGCGTCACGCGATATCTGTAACGAAGCCGGAGATTATGTCTCCATGAAGCTGTTCGAGCAGCTTCTTATTGACGAAGAAGGCCACATCGACTTCCTCGAAACACAGCTCGAGCTTCTCGGCAAGATCGGCGAAGAGAAGTACGGCCTGTTGAACGCTGAATCTGCTGACGCCGCCGAATAAGCCGTTCTCCTAGAGCATTTACCTGAGGCGGTTTTCCGTCAGAAATGCGTGAATACAAACAGTTAGAGCGGTTCAGCGTTTCCATGAAACAATGAGCCACTCTAGAACAGAAAGCCGGAGATGAGGTCCCCTCACTCCGGCTTTTCATTTTGTGGCTGCACAAAAGAGACGCTCAGGCTCAACCCTTCGTTCCCGCGAGGTGCTTGAACGCGGACACGACCTGCTCGTAGGCCTCTTTCTTGAAGGACACGATCAGAGAGGGCAGCTCATCCATTGGCTTCCAATCCCAGGCGTCGAACTCCTGATGCTGGCCCTCAGGCGGATTGTCGATATTGATCTCGCTCTCATCGCCTTCAAAGCGAAAGGCAAACCAACGCTGCTTCTGGCCGCGATATTTACCCTTCAGACCAATGCCGACCAAATGCGCTGGCAGGTCATAATAGATCCAATCCGGCGCCTCCTCGATCAGAGACACGGTTTTCATGCCTGTTTCTTCGAAAAGCTCACGATAGGCAGCCTTGCGAGGGTCTTCCCCTTCATCGATGCCGCCCTGCGGCATCTGCCAGAGTTGCGGCGAGCCATCGGATTCGCTGTTACCTTCCGAAAGCCGACGGCCGACCCAGACCAGACCTTGTCTGTTGAGCACCATGACACCGACGCACGGGCGGTAAGGCAGATCGTCCGCCGAATGCTTCTTGCTCACATCCCTCTCCTATTCATTTCTATCCGTCACCAGTGAGGCGACGCCGACGACTTCCACTCCGCGCCCCTGCGCTTCCCGCACCCATTGGGCAACGGCATCCACCGTTTCATCGAAGGCAGAGCCAATGCCGATCGCCGTTCCCTTGCGTTGCGCAAGCCGTTCCAGATCATCCAGCTTTCTCAAGATCGCCTGGCGATCCAGTTGACCGTCAATCGTCATATCGCCAAAGGCATGCGGAGCATTGATGGCCTGGGCAATCGTCCCGGTCTTCGATTGAGCCGAAGTGCCATCATCCAGAAACAGCAGGCCACGCTCCTCGATATCGCGCAAAATGGGCTCCATCGCATCCGCATCCGTCAGATAGCGACCACCGAGATAGTTAACGATCCCGGTATAGTTGGTGATCTTGCCCATGGCTTCGTGCAGGCGCCTCAGATTTTCCTTCGGCGAGTCTTTGGAAACGAGTGTGAGCGGGCCGGGATCGTTATCGGGATAATCGATAGGCTCCATGGGCATCTGGATCAACAGCTCATGCCCATCCCGGCGTGCCTCCTGCATCCAGCGCTGAAGGCTGTTGCCCGTGGCAGCAAATGCAAAGGTCACCTCTCCCGGCAGGTTCTGAATAGCCTTTTGCGTGCCCGTCTGGCTCAAGCCAAGGCCGCCAATGACAATGGCGATGCGGTTGCCGCGCGCACCGGACCACGGGCGCGCATATTGCTCCAGGGCACGAAGGCCGTCTGGGCCCTTCACCGGCAGGCGACCGAAAGGACTATCTTCAAGAAGATCCTCATTGGGCGAGGTCGCCATCTTGGGATCTTGGCCAAAGCGCTGCGCGTTGATGATGACAGGACCTTCACCCTCGCGCTGGCGCGGCGAATACTTGGTCACCACCGTTCCATCGTCCATCACGGTTCGCTGAACATCGGATCCCGATTGCCCGTTTGTCTGTAGCGCCTTCTGATCTCTCTGAACGGTTGGTGTCTTGCTGTCTGCGGGCGGAACAGCAACTGTCACGTCCTGCGGCGATGCCTTTTCCAGCTTATCTGTGGAACGCATGGCATAGAAGGATAATCCCAACAGCCCTGCTCCGGCCAAAACCCCGATGGCCGCAAAAACAGAAGGCCGGCGCTGAGGCCGGTCTTGCTTCTTACGCTTTTGCCCTAAAGGAGCGCGAAGATCAGTCCCCACCGGATGGCCCCGCGTTTATACACATCATCGAAATGCCACCCGGCCCATGACGGCCGGGTGGCGAAAATCAACCCGATCAGGGCTTGGCTGCTTCAGCGGGCTTGGCTTCCGCCGGCTTTTTGGCCTCGGCGGCCTTCTGAGGCTGCGGCGGGAAAGAGGGATCCGTCTTGTTGCCACGCAGAAGATCCAGCGCATAGTTCAGCTGCATGTCATCCTTGGCTTCCGGCGGCACGTAGGCAGCAGAACCAGAACCTTCCTGTGTTTCGCTCTGTCCCTGAATGTGACCCGGCAGGCTGGATTCGCCCTCTGCACGCAGCTTGCCCTGCAATTCCGGCGGCAATGGCTGCTCAACCTTGATGTCTGGCTGAATACCCGTGCCTTGGATAGACTTGCCCGACGGCGTGTAATACAGCGCCGTCGTCAGGCGAAGCGCACCGGCATCTCCCATCGGGATGATGGTCTGAACCGAACCCTTGCCGAAGGAGCGGGTGCCAACAACCGTTGCGCGCTTCAGATCCTGCAGCGCACCTGCCACGATTTCCGAAGCAGAAGCCGAACCGCCGTTCACGAGAACGATCACCGGCTTGCCATCAGTCAGGTCACCCGGGCCGGCATTGAAACGCCGCGTTTCTTCCGGATTACGGCCACGCGTGGAAACAACTTCGCCGCGCTCGAGGAAGGCATCCGACACATTGATGGCCTGATCCAGAAGACCGCCGGGGTTCAGGCGAAGGTCAAGAACATAGCCCTTCAGCTGGTCGGCAGGCACCTGTGCCTTGATCTTCTTGATCGCCTTTTCCAGATCGTCGTAGGTCTTTTCCGTGAAGGAGATAACGCGCAGATAGCCGACATTGCCGCCTTCGACGCGAGACTTGACCGCCTGAACGGCAATGATATCACGCACCACCGTCAGTTCGATCGGCTTGTCCGCGCCCTTGCGCAGGATCGTCAGCTTGATCGGCGTATTGACCGGGCCGCGCATCTTTTCGACGGCGTCTTCCAGCTTCATGCCCCGAACAGGCTTGCCATCGATATCGGAGATATAGTCGCCAGCAAGGACGCCAGCCTTTGCCGCAGGCGTATCGTCAATCGGCGTAATAACCTTGACGAGCTCGTTTTCCATCGTGACTTCAATGCCAAGACCGCCGAACTCACCCTTGGTCTGGGTGCGCATGTCCGCCGCATCCTTGGCGTTCATGTAACTGGAATGCGGATCCAGCGAAGAGAGCATGCCGTTAATGGCGCTTTCAACCAGCTTCTGCTCATCCGGCGGCGTCACATACTGCGCGCGCACACGCTCGAACACATCACCGAAAATCGATAGCTCACGATAGGTCGATGATCCCGCAGCTTGAGCCGGCACACCGGCGGAGTAGACGACGCTCATGGCCGTCGCGCCCAGGAGCGCCCCGACGATGACAAGTGAAGCCTTACGAATCATTTCGTGCCCTTCCAGTTTCACGGCTCCACCACGGCTTCGAATCGACCGGGTTGCCATCTTTTCTGAACTCAATGTAAAGCGTCGGACGATCCGTTTCCAGCGCCAACGCAGTTGCGCTTGCCACTCTTTTCTCACCCATCGTGGCGATGGGTTCGCCTGAGAACACGAACATTCCCGGCTGAACGTTCACTTTGTCCATGCCTGTCATGACAAGATGGTAGCCGTCGCCCACGTTCAGGATAACCATCTGTCCATAGCTGCGAAAGGCCCCGGCGAAAACCACGGTCCCGTCGGCTGGCGCTGTTACCACGGCACCGGCGCTCGCAGCCAGTGTAATGCCGCGTGCAGGATGGCCGGTTCCATCGGCATCGCCGTAGGATCGCAGCAAATCGCCAGCCAGAGGATAGCCCAGCTTTGCCTTCAGGCTTTCAAACGGATATGCGGGCGCAATGCGGTTTTTGTCAGGCACGCCACTCTCGGCAAGCTCTCGCGCCTTTTCCCGCTCCTCGACCGTCAACTGCTTCTGGCGCTCTTCTTCTCGCTTTGCACGGTACATAGCCTCGCGAACAGAGCTGATCTCACTTTCCAGTGATTGAATGAGACCTTCCAGATTGGTCGCCTTGCTCGCAAGCTCCTGCGAACGTCTGCGCTCATCGGCCAGAGTGGCGGTTCTGCTTTCCTGCTGCCGCCGGTTCTCCGCCAGCAACAGGTCCATTTTCTTGTCTTCCTCAAGCGTTGCAGAAATCGCTTCGGAAGCCTTGCCCTTCTCGGCGGCGACCTGCAGCTCCAGATCCGCCAGCCCCTGGAGATCGGCCATCAGCTTTTCGGCCTGACGGCGCATTCCCGGCACCACCGCGCCCAGCAGGATGGCGCTTCGCACGGAACCAAGCGCATCCTCCGGAGTAACCAGCAGGGCAGGGGGTGGATTTCGGCCCATGCGCTCCAGCGCGCCAAGCACCTCGGCCAGAACGCCACGTCTTTCCCGCAAGGAGGCACGAATGCCATCCTGCTTGACCTTCAGATCCGCAAGCTTGCGCTCGCTGGCGTGGATTTTGGCGTCCAGTTCCTTTCGGCGTGCGGCGGAATCGATCAATGCCTGACGAATGGAAGCGCTGCTCTTGTCCAGCTCCGCAATTTCGCTTTCGATAGATCTGGTCTTGTCGGCAGACAGCGACATGGTTTTTGACAAGGCCTCCAGTTCCGCGCGCGTCTGATCGCGCTTGATCTGAAGAGCATCGACGGGCGAGGGTGCAGCATTTGCAACAGCCTCGGGTGCTGCTGGAATGGAGGAAGTAGAGGCTGGCACATCCTCCTGGGCATAGGCAATCACCAGCGGGCCGGCGGCAAAAAATGCCGCAGCCACCAGTCGCTGCATCATCTGCTTGCTGCCTCGTCCTGTCCGCATTCCTGTCCGTCGCATCCCGCAATCCGCGGAACCTAAGCTGATTTGCTGAAAACTGCCAGAAACAAGATCGTATCAGACACGATGATACGGATGGCCAGACAAAATGGTCACTGCGCGGTAAAGCTGCTCGGCAATCAAGATACGCACCAATTGGTGCGGCCAGGTCATGGAGCCGAGATTGACGATGGCATCGGCACGGTCGTAAAGGGCCGGATCGAGGCCGTCCGCCCCCCCGATCGCAATCATCATTTCGCGCTTTCCCTGATCCCGAAATCGCCCGAGCAGGGAGGCAAAGGCTGGACTGTCCATCGCCTTTCCACGCTCATCCAGCAGAACAAGCAGCGCACCTTCGGCAAGGTTCTTTTCGAGAAGCCCTGCCTCCTCACGCTTTCGCGTTTCCGCACTCGAGGCGCGACTTTCATTCACCTCGATGACACGGGAAAATTCCAGGCTCACGGCAGGCCCCGCCTTGGCGAAGCGCTCAAGATAGCGCGACGCAAGGTCCTTCTCCGGTCCGGACTTGAGCCGACCGACGGCAAAAAGGCCTATACGCATGGCTTTGCTCGTTCGCTTCAGGCCGCATCGGGGGCTTACCGGCTGAGAAAGCTCAGCCGCTCGCCTTGCCTCCATTGCAGCCACGCGGCCAGAGAGCCAGCGCAAGACCGCTTAATGCAGCGTTTCTTCCTCGTCGGGAGCCGCCCACATCTTTTCGATGTTGTAGAACTCCCGGATTTCCGGTCGAAACACATGGACGATCACGTCACCGGTGTCAATCAGCACCCAATCTCCTGCCTCCAGCCCCTCAACACGGGCGGGGCCGAAACCCTCATCCTTGAGGTCGGACAGCAGATGATCGGCAATCGCCGAGACATGCCGGTTCGATCGCCCGGAGACTACAACCATGTAATCTCCCAGCGCGGACTTCCCGGCAATGTTGATGGTGACAATGTCTTCCGCCTTGGAGTCCTCAAGACTGGTGAGGACCACGGAAAGAGCACGGGCGGCGGCATCGGCGCCACGTTCCTGGCTCTTTGGAGGAACGCGAAGCGTTCTTCCTTTAGCGTGTACTGTTGTCAGGGTTGTTCCTTTCTTCACCGAACAGAACAGGCGTGTATCGCGAATCACAAACGGCGATCCGCGCCAATATAAGGTGGCACTGAATGGTTAACGTTTCAAGGCATCAGTGTTGCAGCGTACCTTGCCGAATGGCCGTCGAGCTGAGGCTTGATCGCGGCCCGTGAATAAAGGTCCAACGGGGCGGAGATTTGAACGCCAGAACTCCGGCATCGGATTCATCGATACGCGTATGACTCAAGGCACGTGCTGCGGGGGAGGAGAGGAAGGAGAGCGTGGCACCGGGCCTATCGATCACGGCAATGGGTACGGAAGCCGCAATTTCCCGCCACTTTTGCCAGCGATGAAACGTCTTCAGGCTATCCGCGCCCATGATCCACACAAAGCGCACCCCGATATTGCGCGTCAGCACATGTTCGATGGTCTGCGCCGTGAAACCCGTCTGAAGTCTTTCCTCAAAGGCGGTCACACGAATACGCCGGTTTCTGGTCAGGGCCTCACTCATGCGGATGCGTTCGATGAGGGGCCGCAGAACAGACCGGCTTTTCAGCGGATTGCCGGGCGTCACCATCCACCAGAGCTGGTCCAGCCCAAGCTGTTTCAGGGCAATCTCTGCAACGAGACGATGTCCCTCATGGGGCGGATTGAAGGAGCCACCGAACAAACCAACCACCATCCCCTGCTCGACATGCGGCATGGACAGATAGGGTTTGATCTCTGCGGCAACTTCCACGGTTCAGGGCCGCGTCTGGCCGGTGCCGTGCACCCGGTATTTGAAGGACGTCAGTTGCTCGACACCCACAGGCCCACGGGCATGCATCTTGCCTGTCGAGATACCGATTTCGCCACCCATCCCGAATTCGCCCCCATCGGCAAATTGCGTCGATGCATTATGGAGCAGAATGGCTGAATCGATCTCATTGAAGAAGCGCTGCACCACCTGTGGATCTTCCGCGATCACCGCTTCGGTATGGCTGGATGAATAGGTGCAGATATGCCCGATGGCACCGTCAATACCATCGACCAGGGCCACCGAGATGATCGCCTCGAGATATTCCGTGCGCCAATCTTCTTCCGTGGCGGGCTTAAGACCCGGCACAACCGCTTGCACATCGTCCGATGCGCGTATCTCGCAACCAGCCTTTTCAAGCGCATCCAGAATGGGCTTGAGATGCGTCGATGCGGCCTTGCGGTCCACCAGCAAGGTTTCAGCGGCACCGCAAATACCGGTGCGACGCATCTTGGCGTTCACCACCACATTCACCGCCATATCCAGATCGGCAGAGGCGTCCACATAAATATGGCACAGGCCTTCCAGATGCGCGAAAACCGGCACCCGCGCTTCCGACTGTACCCGTGCAACAAGGCTTTTGCCGCCTCGGGGTACGATGACGTCAACAGCGCCATTCAAGCCGGAGAGCAGGGCTCCAACCGCCGCACGATCGGCAACCGGAACAATCTGTATCGACTGCTCTGGAAGGCCCGCCGCGACCAGAGCTTTCAACAGGCAGCGATGGATCGCTTGCGATGAATGGAGCGAATCCGATCCACCGCGCAGTATGACCGCGTTACCCGCCTTGAGGCACAAGGCCCCGGCATCCGCCGTGACATTGGGGCGGCTTTCATAAATCACGCCGATGACACCCAGAGGAGTACGGACACGCTCAATTTTCAAACCGTTGGGGCGCTCCCACTCGGCGATAATGCTGCCGACCGGATCCGGCAGGGTCGCAATCGCCCGCAGGCCTTCCGCCATTTCGGCAACCCGCTTTTCATTCAGCGTAAGCCGGTCGATAAAGGAAGGCTGCAGATCCTTGTCTGCAGCATTTTCGAGATCGAGACTGTTGGCAGCCAGAATCTCCGCCGTCGCCTCGACAATCGCATCGGCTGCGAACAGGAGAGCCCTGTTTTTCTGCTCAGTGGAAGCCATTGAAAGTTTGCGCGATGCAGCCTTGGCATCATCGCCCATGCGCTGCATCAGCTGGTTGATGTCGCCTGATGAAACCTTCTCAAGCATTGGCAAGGCCTTCCTGCATCTCTGCGCTTTCCACCCGGATTGAACCGGTGATCACCAGATCGTCGCGATGAACCATGGCTGCACGCCCCGGATAGCCAAGGATTGGCTCAATCTCGGAGGATTTTCGCCCAACGATCTGGCGGGCTTCATCCGCATCGTAACTGGCGAGACCACGGGCAATCTCACGCCCCTCAAGGCCAATGATAGCCACCGTATCGCCGCGGCTGAACTGGCCACGCACGCTGCGCACACCAGCGGGCAGAAGGCTCTTGCCTGAGGCCAATGCCTTTTCCGCCCCGGCATCCACGGCCAATTCCCCGGCGGGCTGCAACTGTCCGGCAATCCAGGTCTTGCGGGCAGTCACCGGGGTTCCTGAGGGTGCAAACCAGGAGGAGCGAGCGCCCTGCTCAATGCTTTTCAGTGGATGCAGCGTTTTGCCGGACGCGATGATCATGCCGCAACCGGCACCTGTCGCAATCTTGCCAGCATCGATCTTGGTGCGCATGCCACCGCGGGAAAGCTCAGACGCCGCACCGCCGGCCATAGCTTCAATTTCCGCCGTAATGGCAGGGATAATCGGCAGGAACTCGGCATTTGGATCGATATGAGGCGGGGCGGTGTAAAGGCCGTCAATATCGGACAAGAGGACCAGAAGATCGGCTCCCGTCATGGTCGCAACACGGGCGGCAAGCCGGTCATTATCGCCGTAGCGAATTTCAGACGTCGCAACCGTATCGTTCTCGTTGATGATCGGCACCGAACCCAGCTTGAGCAATTGGTTGATCGTGGCACGCGCATTGAGATAGCGACGGCGCTCCTCTGTGTCACCCAGCGTCAGAAGGATCTGACCGGCAACAATCTCGTCACGCGAAAGGCTTTCCGACCAGGCGCGGGCGAGAGCAATCTGGCCAACAGCGGCAGCGGCCTGGCTTTCCTCCAGCTTCAAGGCACCGGAAGCAAGGCCCAGCACCGTGCGCCCAAGGGCGATTGCCCCGGAAGACACCACCAGCACATCGATCTTCTGCGCCCGAAGGGCTGCAATATCGGCACAAACCGAATCGAGCCAGTCCTTTTTCAGTCCGGTCTTGCGATCCACCAGAAGCGCAGAACCGATCTTGATGACGATACGCCGATGCTGGCTCAGAGATTTGCGTTGCAGAACCATCTCAGACCTCGTTCTCCTCATCATCCTCTGAAACCTGCTTGCTGCGATCCGGCAAGGCCGTTTCGTCAGCAGATTCAACGATGACGTCGCGCAGTGCCCTCAGCGCCTCGGTCATGCCCATGTGGGCGGCGGCGGAGATCAGCAGGGGCTTCTTTCCGCAAGCCTTCTGAAGCTCCTTCGCCTTCTTCTTAACTTCGGATTCCTCCAAAACGTCAATCTGGGAGAGTGCCACGATTTCCGGCTTGTCTTCCAGGCCGCCACCATAGGCTTCCAGCTCGTGCTTCACCGTCTTGTAGGCCTGGCCCACATTCTCTTCCTGCGCCGAAACAAGGTGAAGAAGAACGCGGGTTCGCTCCACATGTCCGAGGAAACGGTCGCCCAAGCCAACCCCTTCGTGAGCGCCATCAATCAGGCCGGGAATGTCCGCCAGCACAAATTCGCGTCCATCAATCGTGGCAACGCCCAGGTTCGGGTGCAGTGTCGTGAATGGATAATTGGCGATTTTCGGACGAGCCCGCGTAACAGTCGCAAGGAAAGTAGATTTACCAGCATTCGGCAGACCGACCAGACCCGCATCGGCAATCAGCTTGAGACGCAGCCAGATGGTTTTTTCCTGCCCGGGCAGGCCGGGATTCGCCCAATCCGGAGCCTGATTGGTGGACGACTTGAAATAGGCGTTGCCGAAGCCGCCATTGCCGCCGGCAGCGAGCCGGAAGCGCTGACCTTCCTTCGTCAGGTCAACAATCAGTGTCTCATTGTCTTCTTCGAAAATCTGGGTGCCGACCGGAACCTTCAGCGTCACACTGGAACCATTGGCTCCGGTGCGGTTGCGCCCCATGCCGTGAATACCCGTGCCAGCCTTGTAGTGCTGCTGGAAGCGGTAATCGATCAGGGTGTTCAGGCCATTGACCGCCTCGACCCATACATCGCCGCCTCGTCCGCCATCACCCCCGTCAGGGCCACCGAATTCCACGAACTTCTCGCGCCGGAAGGAAACCGCGCCCGCGCCGCCATCGCCAGAGCGGATATAGACTTTTGCCTCGTCGAGAAACTTCATGATGTTCGAGCCGTCTTGTTCGGTTGTGAATTGGGATACGACGAAATTGCCGAGGTTTTCGATATAGCCGCTTGGGCTTGAGGTCAAAGCCTATCACGGCCTTCAGCCTTAATTGAAAGGGCGGCGCAGCAGATCCCTGCCCGCCGCCCTTCTCGTTTACGCCTTTACGGTCGGTGTAAATCACCGGCGATCAGGCTTGTTTCCAGATGCAGGGCCATGGCGTTGCGCGCCACGCTATAGCGGTCCGAGCAGCCCAGAATGGTGAAGCCCATCCGGTTCTGGATGCGCAGCGATCCCGCGTTATCCGCGAAGGCACCAGAAAATAGCTCAGCCTCCGGCAAGCGCCGGAAGAAAGCTTCCAGCACGGCACCAACGGCCTCCGTCATGACGCCCTGGCCCCAGTAGAACCGGTTCAACCAGTATCCAAGATGCCAGCGTCCATGTAGCAGTTCGATGCTGACGCAGCCGATGTGAACACCATCGCCCTCTGTTATGGCGAAATGCCAATCGGAGCTGGAACGGGTCATCTTCAGCCAATCCAGTGCATCGCTGCGGCTATAGGGTGCGGGAACCCGGGCCAGCATGCGCGTAACCTGCCAATCATTCAGCGATTGCGCCATGGCATCCGCATCCCCGGGCTGGTGGGGACGCAGGACCAGACGACGCGTCTCGATGATAGGGCAGGGACCAAGCTCCGGACGCTGAACCTTCGGTCTTTCGAGAACTGCAGCATTCATCGCATTTCTCCCCAGCTCTTCAGTGACATCCAGGTCTTGCGATCCAGGCGAAACCACTCAACCGGAACCATTCCGCCCATTGCGAGCGAGCCAACCATGCCGGAGCCTTGGAACTGGAACCCGCACTTCTGGATCACGCGACGCGAAGCAATATTGGTCACCCGGCAACGGGCATCGATATGGTCGATTTCACGCGTGCGGAAGGCCATGTCGATCAGCGCGTGAGCCGCTTCGGTGGCATAGCCCTGGTTCCAGTATGGCTCGCCAAGCCAATAGCCAAGCTCGATGGTTTGCGGATCGCCGGGATGCGGCTCCAGACCGCAGCATCCTAGAAACGCACCGTTTTCTGCTTTCGTGATGGCATAGACGCACTTGCCAATCTCGCCGAGTTTTGCGCGTCGCACAAAGTCAGCAGCGTCTTTTGCCGTATACGGATGAGGCATACGTGCCACCATCGTGGCAATGTTGGCGTTGTTAGCGAGATGGGAAAGGGCGTCAATGTCGTCTTCGTGGGGGGCGCGGAGAACCAGTCTCTGCGACAATAAGACGGGGCAATCGCTCCTTAACCGCTGCGGTCTCAACCGCTCTTCGGGTGACCGGCTCTGGCCACTCCGTAACATTTCCGCTTGCATGGTTCAGTCCTCCTTGTGGGAAAAGAAAAAGGGAAGGTGGGTGGCGTCCCATCTTCCCTTTTTTCTGGTCTGAACCTTTTGCGGGTATCAGCCGGGTCGATGAGACGCCGGCTGTTTTAACGCGCTACCGGCTATTATTCCGCGGCTTCCGCTTTCGGCATCACAGACACGTATACGCGGCCGTTGGACTTCGTGCGGAAGTTCACGTTGCCTGCCGTAAGTGCGAAAATCGTGTGATCCTTGCCGAGGCCAACATTGGCGCCCGGATGCCACTGCGTACCGCGCTGACGCACGATGATGTTGCCAGCGAGCACAGCTTCGCCGCCGAACTTCTTGACGCCAAGGCGCTTGGATTCTGAATCGCGACCGTTACGCGAGGAACCGCCAGCTTTTTTATGTGCCATTGGAGTTCTCCTTTAAACCTTCGAAAATCCTACCGAACGATCAGGCGCTGATCGCGGTGATGCGAACAACAGTGTGATGCTGGCGATGGCCACGAATCCGCTTGGAATTCTGACGGCGACGCTTCTTGAAGGAGAGAACCTTCGCACCACGGTTATGTTCGACCACTTCGGCCTTAACGACGGCGCCAGCCACGAAAGGCGCGCCAATCTTGGCATCAGCGCCTTCGCCGACAACCAGGACTTCGTTGAATTCGATAACTTCGCCAGCGGCGACGTCCAGCTTTTCGATGGTCAGCACGTCGTCGGCTGCCACACGGTACTGCTTACCGCCGGTCTTGATGACTGCGAACATTTTTTATCCTTTCATGTTCGATCCGGCTCTACCTGCCAAAGCAAGCGGCCGTCTTTTTATCAGTCCACGTTTGAGCAGGATTCGAAGAAAACTCTTGGAACCGGTCTGCCGGTGAATGGGACTTCCGTCCCAGTCGAGGTATGATCCATTACGGACCTTTACCCAGATGCATCGCGCATACGGGAGCACCTGTGAAGTGTCAAGAAAAATTATTGACAAGCCTGCCGTTTTGCCGTTCAGCGGCCTCTTTGCTGACCCTTTACGGCAGCGCTGCAACAGATTGCGCGGGACAGGCTCTGCCACCTCTGCCATAAGCGGTCGCAGGCTTCCCACCCCTCCAAGGCTCTCGACATCATGATTCGCATCGACAACATCTCCAAGCAGAATAGCCACCGCCTGCTTTACATCGAGGCATCGGCGGCGCTCAACCGCGGAGAAAAGATCGGGCTCGTGGGGCCGAATGGTGCGGGCAAAACCACGCTGTTTCGCATGATCACCGGCGAGGAGCAGCCGGATGAAGGGCAGGTCTCGGTCGACCGCGGCGTCACCATCGGCTATTTCAATCAGGATGTCGGCGAAATGTCCGGACGCTCCGCCGTGGCCGAGGTGATGGCGGGTGCCGGGCCGGTGAGCGAGGTGGCGGCCGAGCTTCACGAACTGGAAGCAGCCATGTCCGACCCCGACCGTATGGACGAGATGGACGCCATCATCGAGAGATATGGCGAGGTTCAGGCGCGCTACGAGGAGCTGGATGGCTACGGGCTGGATGGCCGCGCACGCGAGGTTCTGGCCGGTCTTTCCTTCACACAGGAAATGATGGATGGCGATGTGTCTAAGCTTTCCGGTGGCTGGAAGATGCGTGTGGCACTGGCCCGCATTCTTCTCATGCGTCCTGATGTGATGCTTCTGGACGAACCGAGCAACCACCTGGATCTGGAAAGCCTGATCTGGCTGGAAAACTTCCTCAAGACCTATGACGGTGCCCTGCTGATGACCTCGCACGACCGCGAGTTCATGAACCGGATCGTCAACAAGATCATCGAAATCGATGCCGGATCGCTCAACACCTATTCCGGCGATTATACGTTCTACGAGCGGCAGCGCGAGCAGAACGAAAAGCAGCAACAGGCCCAGTTCGAACGACAGCAGGCCATGCTGGCGAAGGAAATCAAGTTCATCGAGCGCTTCAAGGCGCGCGCCTCCCACGCCGCACAGGTGCAGAGCCGCGTGAAGAAGCTGGACAAGATCGATCGCGTCGAGCCGCCGCGCCGCCGCCAGACGGTGACATTCGAATTCCAGCCGGCACCGCGCTCCGGCGAAGACGTAGTAAACCTTAAGGGCATCCAGAAAGCCTATGGCAGCCGCGTGATTTATGACGGGCTGGATTTCATGATCCGCCGCCGCGAGCGCTGGTGCATCATGGGTGTGAATGGCGCTGGCAAATCGACACTGCTGAAACTCGTGACCGGCAGCACGCAACCGGATGCCGGAACTGTCACCCTCGGCGCCAGTGTCAAGCTCGGCTATTTCGCCCAGCATGCAATGGATGTGCTGGATGGCGACAATACCGTTCTCGGTTGGCTGGAAGAACGCTTTCCAAAGGCGGGGCAGGCACCGCTGCGCGCGCTTTCGGGCTGCTTCGGATTTTCCGGCGATGACGTGGAAAAGCGCTGCCGCGTTCTATCCGGTGGCGAAAAAGCGCGTCTGGTCATGGCGGCCATGCTGTTCGATCCGCCAAACCTTCTGGTGCTGGACGAACCGACCAACCACCTCGATATCGATACGAAGGAAATGCTGATCAAGGCACTGTCCTCTTTCGAAGGAACCATGCTCTTCGTCAGCCACGATCGCCATTTCCTCGGCGCTTTGTCAAACCGTGTTCTGGAAGTCTCGCCAGAGGGTATCGAGCGTTATGAAGGCGGCTATCTGGAATATGTGGAGCGCACGGGGCGGGAAGCACCCGGTCTGCACAGCTGATCAACCATAGGTGAAAATTCCTATTGACGGGACACTCGCATAAGGAATAATTTCCTTTTTATGCGCTCCAGACACCTTATTTCTTTGACACTATTCCTAAACCTTCTCCTAATCGTGCCCGTGAAAGCGGACACGCTTGTGGAAGGACCAGTCTCTGCCGACGTGATCCGCGTGATTGACGGGGATACGCTGCTGGTTTCTGCCCGCCCATGGCCGCAGCAGAGCATTGAAGTCTATGTTCGGCTGCGCGGAATTGACACGCCGGAGCTGAAGTCAAAATGTGATCGAGGGCAGGAGGCAGCCGCAGAGGCAAAACGTCTGCTTGAACAGCTGACCATGGCCTCCGGCACCGTCAAACTCACGCATATCGACGCGGACAAGTATTTCGGCCGGATCGTTGCCGATGTTTCCCTGGCTGACGGTCGCGATCCCGCAAAGCTTATGATCGGGGCGGGTTTGGCAACGGCCTATTCCGGTCATGGCCGCAAAAACGATCTGTGCCAATTGGCAAGCGGCTCATGAAGAAAGGGTCGGTAAGCCCGACCCTTTCCTATGTCGTGCAAGGTGGAGATCAGGCCGCTTCCGGCGCCTTGTTCTGCCGGTTGGCGATCAGATCATCGACAACGCCCGGATCGGCGAGCGTCGAGGTGTCGCCCAGTGCTCCAAAGTCATCCTCGGCGATCTTGCGGAGAATGCGCCGCATGATCTTGCCGGATCGGGTTTTCGGCAGGCCGGGCGCGAACTGGATCTTGTCCGGCGACGCGATAGGCCCGATCTCCTGGCGCACGTGCTTGATGAGCTCCTGACGCAAGGCATCCGTTCCCTCATTGCCCGCCATCAGTGTGACATAGCAGTAAATGCCCTGACCCTTGACGCTGTGCGGATAGCCAACCACTGCTGCTTCCGAAACAAGATTATGCGAGACGAGGGCCGATTCCACTTCCGCCGTTCCAAGCCGGTGGCCGGACACGTTCAGAACGTCATCAACGCGGCCGGTAATCCAGTAATAGCCATCGGCATCGCGGCGGCAGCCATCGCCGGTGAAATACTTGCCCTTGTAGGTGGAGAAGTAGGTCTGGATAAAGCGCTCGTGATCGCCATAGACCGTACGCATCTGACCCGGCCAGCTATCGGTGATGCAGAGGTTGCCGTCTGCCGCGCCTTCCAGCACATTGCCCTCGTTGTCCACGAGCTGCGGCTTGATGCCGAAGAAGGGTACTGTGGCCGAACCGGGTTTCAGATCCACGGCACCGGGCAGCGGGGTAATCATGTGACCGCCCGTTTCCGTCTGCCACCAGGTATCGACAACCGGGCAGCGCTTGTCACCCACCACGTTGTAATACCATTCCCAGGCTTCGGGGTTGATCGGCTCGCCCACCGTGCCAAGCAGACGCAGGCTGGAGCGTGACGAGCGGGTCACGAACTCATCACCAGCGCCCATGAGAGAGCGGATGGCGGTTGGTGCGGTGTAGAAGATATTGACCTTGTGCTTGTCGATCACCTCCCAGAAACGGCCCTGATCCGGGAAGTTTGGCACGCCTTCGAACATCAGTGTGGTGGCGCAATTGGCGAGCGGGCCATAGACGATGTAGGAATGGCCGGTGACCCAGCCCACATCGGCAGTACACCAGTAGATGTCTCCATCATGGTAGTCGAAGACATATTCATGGGTCATGGCTGCATAGACAAGATAGCCGCCTGTCGTGTGCAACACGCCCTTGGGCTTGCCGGTTGAACCGGAGGTGTAAAGAATGAACAGCGGATCTTCCGCCTTCATCTTCACCGGCTCGCAATGGCCCTTCACGGTGGCGATTTCCTGATGATACCAGAGGTCGCGGCCCGGCGCCCAGGCAGTCTTGCCACCCGTGCGGCGCACGACCAGAACCTTGTTCACCGTCACATATTGGCGCGCGGCAATGTGAATGGCCTTATCAGTGTTTTCCTTCAGCGGAACCGGCTTACCGCCGCGCACACCTTCATCGCAGGTGATGACGAAAGTGGATTCGCAATCGACGATGCGGCCCGCGAGAGCTTCCGGTGAAAAGCCGCCGAAGACGACAGAGTGTACAGCGCCAATGCGGGCGCAGGCCAGCATGGCATAGGCTGCTTCCGGAATCATCGGCATATAGATGGTGACGCGATCGCCCTTCTTCACACCGTGCTTCTTCATCACATTCGCCAGACGGCAAACCTGATCGTAGAGCTGGTTATAGGTGATCTTCTTGTCGATGTAGGGGTTGTCGCCTTCCCAGATAATGGCCGTCCGTTCGCCATGCGTCTTCAGATGCCGGTCGATACAGTTATAGGAAACGTTGGTCAGGCCGTCTTCGAACCACTTGATGGAGACCTTGCCCTTGAACGAGGTGTTCTTCACCTTGGTGTAGGGCTTGTACCAATCAATACGCTTGCCGTGCTTGCCCCAGAACTTGTCCGGGTTCTCGATGCTTTCCTCGTACCACTTAAGGTACTTGTCCTTGTCGATCAGCGCTCGCGCTTTGACGGCCTTCTGCACCGGATAGACTTTTTCTGACATTCTTTCCTCCTCATGCTCCCGCCGTCGCCAAATACCGGCGCTGGCCTTTCCCTAGATGCATTCTTACCAATTGGTGCGGTGGCGGCAATTAGACAAAGGGTCAGGGCGGAGTGACAATTGCAATTTCTTCGCGATCGGGTTATAGACGCCGATAATTCCCGGAAATTGTGGTTAACAGCCCACGGCCCGCGACACCGGCGCGGACGATAGAAGGATCATATCCATGGCTCAACAATTGCTCATGCCGAAGGCGACAGCAGTCTGGCTCGTCGACAACACGGCGCTTTCCTTCGATCAGATCGCGCAGTTCTGCAAACTGCACCCGCTTGAAGTGAAGGCAATTGCCGACGGCGAAGCTGCACAGGGCATCAAGGGCCTGGATCCCATCGCAACCGGCCAGCTATCTCGCGACGAGATCCAGCGCGCAGAGCGCGACATCAATTACAAGCTCAAGCTTTCCGAGCCTAAGGTTCGCGTGCCTGAGTCAAAGCGTCGCGGCCCCCGCTACACGCCGGTCTCAAAGCGTCAGGACCGCCCCAATGCAATCCTCTGGCTGGTGCGCAATCATCCTGAACTGAAAGACACGCAGATCTCACGTCTCGTTGGCACGACCAAGTCGACGATCGAGCAGATCCGCGAGCGCACCCACTGGAATGCCGCCAACCTGACGCCGATGGATCCAGTGACGCTGGGCCTTTGCAGCCAGATCGATCTCGACCTTGAAGTCGAACGCGCTTCCAAGAACCGCCCGCTGCCGACGGCTGCGGAACTGGGCGCAACGCTGCAGGCTGCCTCTGAGACGGAAAACATGGCCTATGGCTACGACCGCGAGGAAGAGAAGGAACTGGACGCAGACGCCGTCTTTGCCAAGCTTTCTTCGCTGAAATCCGCTCCGAAGGACGAAGAAGAAGACGATCAGTACTGATCCTCACCGCCATCCGATTTTCGAAAAAGCCGGCTCTTAGCCGGCTTTTTTGCGTTAGAGCCTTCCGGAACCGGACGCAAAACCGCTGACGCAGTTTTGCTGGACGTGCTCCAGCAAGCGACCTGTTCAGCCAGCCATCGCCTTGTGTTGTTCGCAATAGCCGTGCTTTTGCAGGATCTCAGTGATCTCATCGAGAATGACAGGATCATCGATTGTGGCCGGCATTTTCCAGGGAAGACCATCGGCAATCTTCTGCATCGTGCCCCGGAGCACCTTGCCCGACCGTGTCTTCGGCAGGCGCTTCACCACCATGACGGTGCGGAAGGCAGCAACAGGACCAATCTCGTTGCGCACCAGATCGACGATTTCACTCGCAATCAGCGCCTCATCACGCTCAACCTTGCTTTTCAGCACCATGAAGCCGCAGGGGATCTGACCTTTCAGCGGATCGGCGACACCGATGACCGCGCATTCCGCCACATCGGGATGCATGGCACAGACCTCTTCCATCGCACCGGTGGAGAGGCGATGGCCCGCGCAGTTGATGATGTCATCCGTCCTCGCCATCACGAAGACATATCCATCCTCATCCACGAGACCGGCATCGGCCGTCTTGTAGTATCCCGGAAATTCCTCCAGGCACGTGCTGCGAAAACGTTCGTCAGCATTCCAGAAACTGACGAGGCATCCCGGCGGCAAAGGCAGCTTCAGAACAATGTTTCCCAGCGTGTTGGGTGGCAGGGCATGGCCGTCATCGTCCACCACCTGAAGATCGTAACCGGGCATGGGCCGGGTAGGGGAGCCATATTTGACCGGCATCAGACCGAGGCCGACAGGATTTCCCGCCACCGGCCACCCGGTCTCCGTCTGCCACCAGTGATCGATCACCGGCACTTTCAACATCCGCTCGGCCCATTTGATGGTTTCCGTATCGGCCCGCTCGCCCGCCAGAAACAGCGCCCGAAGGCCGGAGGTGTCATAGCGTGCAATATGCTCGCCCTCTCCATCGTCGCGCCGTATGGCACGAAACGCCGTCGGAGCCGTAAACATCACCTTTACATCATGGTCCTGAACAATGCGCCAATAGGTGCCCGCATCAGGCGTTCCAACCGGCTTTCCTTCAAAAATCACGCTGGCATTGCCTGCGAGAAGGGGTCCATAGACGATGTAGGAATGGCCGACGACCCAACCGATATCGGAGGCCGCCCAGAAGGTCTCTCCCGGTTTCACACCGAAGAAATTCTCCATGCTCCACCGCAGCGCCACCATGTGCCCGCCATTATCACGCACAACACCCTTGGGCTGGCCCGTGGTGCCTGACGTGTAGAGCACATAGAGCGGATCGGTTGCGAGAACCGGAACACAGGGGACCTGCGTTCCCTTCACCTTCTCTGCCTCTACGGCCTGGGCAAAATCGATATCGCCGTGCTCATAGCGAAGCGGCGCGTGCAGCTGATCGCGCTGCAAAATGAGGCAGGCTTCCGGTTTGAACCGTGCCATGTCGATTGCCTGATCCAGAAGCGGCTTGTAGGCAACGACGCGCCCGGGCTCCAGGCCGCAGCTGGCGCTGATGACGACCTTGGCCTGCGAATCATCGAGCCGGGTCGCAAGTTCATGTGCAGCGAAACCACCGAAGACGACGGAATGGATTGCTCCAAGTCTTGCGCAGGCGAGCATGGAAAAGGTCGCTTCGGCCACCATCGGCATATAGATGACCACGCGATCACCCTTTCCGACGCCGAGATTTTGCAGCACCGCCGCAATTGCCTGAACTTCGGTCAGCACCTCGTCATAGGTGTAGACGCGCTTTTGTCCGCTCATCACACTGTCGTAGATCAGCGCCTTCTCTGTGCCGCGCCCGGCGGCAATCTGCCTGTCGAGACAGTTGAAGCACGTATTCGTTTCACCGCCGACAAACCACCGGCCATAGACGCCCAAAGCTGGATCGAAGATCCTGTCCGGCTGCTTGAACCAATGAAGCTTCTGCGCTTCCTCGGCCCAGAACGCTTCGGGATCGGCTTTCCACCCCTCATAAACCGCATGATAGCGACTGTCTGCGTGCATCTGATCCTCCCATCGTCTGCCGCATCTCCTCGAAAAGAAGATTAGGCGCAGATCAGACGGCAGGGAAGCCCGACGAAAGAGGAAGAGGATTTAGCTTTTCTCAACGATGGCCGAAGATGGCAGAACCGACGCGCACGCTGGTTGCGCCAAACGAAATGGCCGTTTCAAAATCGCCGGACATGCCCATGGACAGCCTTTCCACGCCCGCCTCTTGCCCGAGCTTTCTCAGCAGCGCGAAATAGGGGCCCGGATGGTCATCGGCCGGGGGAATGCACATCAGGCCTTCAATCGAAAGGCCAAGTTCATCACGGCAGAACTGCACGAATGTGACAGTTTCCTTAGGCTCGATTCCGGCTTTCTGCGGCTCTTTGCCAATATTCACCTGCACATAAAGGCGCGGGCTCTTGGCCTGTTTCTTCATTTCCTCGGCAATGGCACGGGCAATCTTTTCGCGGTCGATTGTTTCGATCACATCGAAAAGAGCCACCGCATTGGCCGCCTTGTTGGACTGGAGAGGCCCGATGAGGTGCAACACGATGTCCGGCGTCTCCGCCTTCAATTGCGGCCACTTGCCTTCGCTTTCCTGCACGCGGTTTTCACCGAACACACGCTGGCCGCTGGCGATGACCGGGCGGATTGCATCCGCATCGAATGTCTTGGAAACCGCGACCAGTTGAACGGACCCGTTTGCGCGGTCAGCATCTTTCTCAGCCGCTGCAATTTTCTGCCGAACGTCCTGAAGTCTTTCCTCAACCGTCATACCGAAGCCTTTCCTTGGCACTGCTGCATGCCAGTTACCTCTGCACGGGCCTTATGCCAAGTGATTGATCGTCATAATGCCCGTGCGTGGCCTCAAAAACTTGACGCTAAAGCCCATTCGTGGTGAAGGTCACCCAACTCTATTCATACCCGGAAATTCATCGAAATGGCGACCGAACGTTACAATCCACGGGATGCCGAACCCCGTTGGCAGGAAAAGTGGGCTGAAGCGAAAACCTTCGAGACCGATAACAAGGACTCGCGCGAGAAGTACTACGTGCTGGAAATGTTCCCCTATCCATCGGGGCGCATCCACATGGGCCATGTGCGCAACTATGCCATGGGCGACGTGGTGGCACGCTATAAGCGCGCCCGCGGCTACAGTGTTCTACACCCCATGGGTTGGGATGCCTTCGGGATGCCGGCCGAGAACGCCGCCATGCAGAACAAGGTTCATCCAAAGGACTGGACCTATCAGAACATCGCCTCGATGCGCGCTCAGCTGAAATCCATGGGTCTTTCGCTGGATTGGTCTCGCGAATTCGCGACCTGCGACGTGGAATATTATCACCGTCAGCAGCACCTCTTCCTCGACATGATGGAAAAGGGCCTGGTCTATCGCAAGCAGTCCAAGGTAAACTGGGATCCTGTCGACCAGACGGTCCTTGCCAATGAGCAGGTTATCGACGGTCGTGGATGGCGCTCCGGCGCGCTGGTCGAACAGCGTGAACTCACGCAGTGGTTCTTCAAGATCACCGAATTTGCCCAGGACCTGCTGGATTCGCTGGACGGTCTGGATCAGTGGCCGGAAAAGGTCCGGCTGATGCAGAAGAACTGGATCGGGCGCTCGGAAGGCCTGACCATTCGTTGGGAATTGGCAGAGGCCAGCCGCTCAATGGCGGGTTGCGGCGAAGTGGAAGTCTATACCACGCGCCCGGACACGCTTTTCGGCGCTTCCTTCCTGGCAATCTCCGCCGATCATCCGATTGCAAAGGCTGTCGCTGCGGCGAACGCGGAAGCAAACGAGTTCTGCGAAGAATGCAGACGCCAGGGAACCTCGCTCGCCGCGCTTGAAACGGCGGAGAAGAAGGGCTTCAACACCGGCCTCACCGTGAAGCATCCGCTCGATCCCTCCTGGGAGCTGCCCGTCTACATCGCCAATTTCGTCCTGATGGACTACGGCACGGGCGCAATCTTCGGCTGCCCCTCGGGCGACCAGCGCGACCTGGATTTTGCCCGCAAATACGATCTGCCGGTCGTTCCGGTTGTCATGCCCGCCGATGGAGATGCTGCGAGCTTTGCAATCGGCACGGAAGCCTATGATGGTGACGGCGTAATGATCAATTCACGCTTCCTGGATGGGCTTTCGACCGACGATGCCTTCCAGAAAGTTGCGGATATGCTGACTGCGCAGCAACTGGGCAATGCACCGCAAGCGGCGCGGAAGGTCAATTTCCGTCTGCGCGACTGGGGAGTTTCACGCCAGCGCTATTGGGGCTGCCCCATCCCGGTCATTCACTGCGAAGTCTGCGGCGTCGTACCAGTGCCAAAGAAGGATCTCCCGGTTCAGTTGCCGGATGATGTAACCTTCGATGTGCCTGGCAATCCCCTCGACCGGCATCCGACCTGGCGCAACGTTTCCTGCCCGTGCTGTGGCAAGCCCGCCCGGCGTGAAACCGATACGATGGACACTTTCGTCGATTCGAGCTGGTATTTCGCGCGCTTCACGGCACCTCGCGAAGACAATCCGACCGATCCGGCTGTCGCCAATCGCTGGCTGCCAGTGGATCAATACATCGGCGGCATCGAGCATGCGATCCTGCATCTTCTCTATTCGCGCTTCTTCACCCGCGCGATGAAGGAGACTGGCCATCTCGACCTGAAGGAACCCTTCAAGGGACTGTTCACCCAGGGCATGGTGGTCCACGAGACCTATCGCCTGGGTGAAGGCCAGAACGGCCAGTGGGTCGCGCCGGCCGATATTCGCATTGAAGAAGTCGATGGCACACGCAAAGCCTATCTGCTCTCTTCAGGCGCGGAAGTCTCCATCGGCTCCATCGAGAAGATGTCGAAGTCGAAGAAGAACGTGGTCGACCCGGATGATATCATCACCTCCTATGGTGCGGACACGGCACGGTTCTTCGTGCTTTCCGATTCACCACCAGATCGTGATGTCATCTGGTCTGAAGCCGGAGTAGAAGGTGCCCATCGCTTCGTTCAGCGTGTCTGGCGCCTGGTTTCAGAGGCAGCCGAAAAGCTGCGTGAGGTGACTGCGAATCCGGCTAAGGATGGTCCGGCTCTTGCGGTTTCGCAGGCAGCGCACAAGACATTGCAGGCTGTGCAGCAGGATTACGACAAGCTGGCATTCAACAAGGCCGTTGCCCGCATCTACGAGCTGGTCAATACGCTCGCTCAACCCTTGACACTGGTTTCTGCGGGTAAACAGGATGCAGCCTATGTCGCAGCGGTTCGTGACGCCGTGCAGATCCTGGTGCAGATCGTCGCGCCAATGACGCCGCACCTTGCAGAAGAATGCTGGTCCGTGCTTGGCAATGCTGGGATGGTAGCTGAGACGGCTTGGCCCACATTCGATCCTGCACTCGTTGCCGATAACGAAGTTCTTCTGCCCGTCCAGATCAATGGAAAGAAGCGTGCCGAATTGACAATCGCTCGCGATGCTGACCAGAATACGGTTGAACAGGCAGCGCTGGCATTGGAAGCAGTTCAGGCGGCTCTGGCAGGCGGAACGCCGAAGAAAATCATCATTGTCCCACAGAGGATCATCAACATTGTTGTTTGAGCGTTCTTCCGCCTTTCGGCGCTTCAGTGCTGCCGTTTTGACCATTGGATTGATATCTACCCTGGCAAGCTGCCAGGTGCGGCCGCTGTATTCGTCGGAGTCCGCAGTTCCAACGAAAATGGCGGCGATTAAAATCTCGCCGGCTGGCACCCGCATCGCACAGCAGGTTCGTAACCGTCTGGTCTTCCTCACATCCGGCGGTGCTGGAGAGCCTGCGAAGGCAGATTATCAGCTGCAGCTGAGTGTCAGCTCCTCCGCGGCCGATATCATTGAAGACGAATTGGCCACTGCAGGCCCGCTGCCGAGCCGCATGACGGTCAGCGCGACCTATGTGCTGACCCGCCTTAGCGATGGCAAAGTGCTGAAATCAGCTACGCGTTCGGCAACGTCTCTGCTGGACCTCAGTGCTCAGGAGTTCGCCAAGCTTCGTGCCTATCGCGACGCAGAGACCAGGGCAGCCAACGAAGTGGCTGAATTTGTGAGAGCGGATCTGGCCACAGTCCTCGCAAAGTGACGAATGGCTGAGATCAAGGCATATGAGTTTGATCGGTTGCTCCCAAGAGCAACCGATCTTTACAAGATCTTCCTGGTCTACGGACCAGATCGGGGACTGGTCTCCGAACGTGCTTCCGAGCTTGCCAGGAAAGCTGGCGCGCGCCTCGATGATCCTTTTTCATTCACCCGACTGGATCTCTCCGATATTCAAGGCGATCCGGGTCGCGTCATTGATGAAATGAATGCAATTGGCCTCTTCGGCGGCAGTAATGTCATCTGGGTTAAAGGGAGCGGTTCCGACAAGGCTCTCACGGATGCGCTGCAAAGCCTGAATTCCGGACCTGCGCCACAGAACATTCTCATCATCGAGGGGGGCGACCTCAAGAAGACAAGCGCTCTTCGCAAGATCTGCGAAACTGCCTCCGTGGCGGTGGCTATTCCCTGCTATGCAGATGACGTCAAATCATTGAACGCTCTCATCGACCACGAGCTATCAGGCGAGGGCCTCCGCATCACCGCCGACGCGCGTTCTCTCCTGCTCGAATCGCTCGGCGGTGACCGCGTTGCATCCCGCAATGAAATTCGCAAGCTTGCTCTTTACTGCCGCGGGACTGGTTCAATTGAAGAGCAGCATGTCATGGACATCATTGGTGACGCGAGTGCAATCTCTACGGACGATGCAGTCGATTGCGTGCTCAAGGGCGACCTACCTGGCCTTCACCGGGCAGTTCAGAAAATCGTCAGTTCAAAGACACCCATCTTTCTCGTGTTGCAATCCTGTCTAAAGCAGTTTCAGCTGCTGGATACAATGCGTGCCGAGATGGACGAAAAGCGGCTTCCCATAGCCCAGGTGATGCAAACCACCGGCAGGCATATTCATTTTAAGAGAAAGCCGCTGTTTGAGCGCGCACTAAAGGGTTGGTCAGCGGAAGGTTTGGCACGAGAGACCAATCGTCTTCAAAATGCCGTCCTGCAATCACGGCAACGCGCTGCACTGGAAGATACAGTTGCCTTCCAAACCCTCTTGGCAACCGCATTGCAATCAGCCCGCGCCGCAGGCTGATTGCCGCTAGATTTCCATGCCGATATGCACGGAACAAACTGGTGCCAGAGCCACAAAGGGGCTATCGCCGCTCCAGAAGACGGCAAACCTCTTCCAATTGCTCAAGCGTGCGATAGCTGATGCGGATCTGTCCGCCACCACCCTTATGGTTGATTTTCACGTCAAGCCCCAAGGCGTCTGACAGGCTGCGTTCAAGCGCAAGCGTGTCAGAATCCTTCTCAGGCGCACGCGGGGCCTGCGTCGGTTCAGATTGTGCCTTGATATCGTTCTGTGCCAACCGTTCCGCATCACGAACAGACATGCCCTTGGCCACAATCGTCTTCGCGAGGGAGGTGGGATCTGACGTGGAAACGAGCGCGCGCGCATGACCGGCAGAAAGCTGACCGTTCGCCAGCATATCGCGAACCGGTTCCGGGAGTTTCAGAAGGCGGAGGCTATTCGCAACATGGCTTCGGCTCTTGCCGATGATTTCTCCCAGATCATTTTGGGTGTAGCCATGTTCTGCGATGAGTTGATCATAGCCGAGCGCCTCTTCCAGAGGATTGAGATCGGATCGCTGGACGTTTTCAACAATAGCGATTTCCAGCGCTGTCCGATCATCAACGTCCCGAACGATCACAGGAATTTCGACAAGCCCCGCAAGCTGGGATGCGCGCCAGCGGCGTTCACCAGCAATGATTTCATATTCCTGCCCGCGGCTGCGGACAACGACCGGCTGGACTACCCCGTGCTGGCGGATGGAGCTTGCCAGATCATGAAGCTCCGCCTCGTCAAACATACGACGAGGATTGCGCGGATTCCGGCTAATCAATTCAATTGGGACGGTGCGGTCAGCGCTGACACTGGGCCTGGCCACTGCTTCTGCGGCTGTTGCCACTTGATCAATCTCACCAATGAGGGCAGCCAAGCCCCGACCGAGGCGACGTCTTGATGGATCTTCAGCCATTTATTTCACCAATCCCCATGCTCGTTCATCAAGCGGCCTTTCGGCGCCGCTCTCTCTGTATAACTTCAGACGCCAGCTGGAGGTAAGCCTGGCTACCAGCACATTTCAGGTCATACAGTATGGCTGGCTTTCCATAGGAGGGTGCTTCGGAGACGCGCACGTTTCGCGGGATCAGCGTGTGGTAGACCTTGTCTCCAAGATAGGTCCGCACGTCGCTGACAACCTGTTGGGCAAGATTGTTACGCGCATCGAACATGGTCAGCACGATGCCCTGTATATCCAGTTGCGGATTTACACTTTGACGCACCTGATCTACCGTTTCCAGCAGCTGGCTCAGTCCCTCAAGCGCAAAGAACTCGCACTGCAAAGGCACGAGGACGGAATGCGCGGCAGTCATGGCATTGACTGTCAGAAGGTTAAACGACGGCGGGCAGTCCAGCAGGACATAGCTGTAGCTGGCCGCTTCGCTCTCCTGAAGCGCGCGACGTAGCCGGAAAGCGCGATCGCTTTCGCGGCCGATTTCCATCTCCAGGCCGAGAAGGTCCATCGTCGATGGGACGATGGAAAGGTTAGGAACTGCAGTTGGGACGGCTGTTTCGCCGACGGAACTGTTGCCCATCATCACATCGAAGGAGGAGAGTCGCCGATCTTTCCGATCAATGCCGAGACCGGTGCTTGCGTTCCCCTGCGGGTCAAGATCCACAATCAAGACTTTCTCGCCAATGGCAGCCAAGGCTGTAGCGAGGTTAATAGCGGTCGTTGTTTTACCGACCCCGCCTTTTTGATTGGCAATAGCAATAATACGATTTGGCTCGTACATGATGGACACCCGTGGTGGTCAATCCTTAGGCTGCAAAGCCGAAATCTCGAGGATCACGGAATCATCTTCCACAGCGCTGTTGTGTTGTAGCAGAGCGAAATTCCATCTGCCATGAGCTTTCGCGATTTCCGCCTCGTAATCCCTGCCTTTATGCAGATAGGCTGCGACCGTTGGATCTTCGAGCATCCATTGACTGCAATAGTCGAGGAGTAGGGGAAGCTCAGCTAGCGCTCTGGCGGAGATTGCATCACAGGCGGGAATCTTGGCTTTGGCATCCTCAATGCGAACCGGATGGACAGAACCACGCGCCCCGGTTTCAGATAGAGCTGTTCTTAGGAAGGAGGCCTTCTTCTGATTGCTTTCCACCAGATGCACCCAGCCATCTTGCAATTCAGCCAGGAAGATTGCTGTGATGACGCCCGGGAACCCACCGCCTGAACCGAGATCGACCCAGTTACAGGGCTCCGGCCTCAACTGAAAGATCTGGGCGCTATCGGCTATGTGGCGGTTCCAGAGATCATTCTTTGTCGAAGGTGCAACCAGATTGATGGCACTGGCCCATTTCGAAAAGAGATTGGCGAAATGTTCCAACCTTTGTTCTGTTTCACGTGAAACAGGCCTGCCATTCAGTTTCATCCGGATGTCCTGACACTCTTGTTATCTTGATCGAGCTTTTTCACTAAGGACAGCAATAATGCAAGTGCCGCTGGTGTCATACCATCGACCTTGGACGCCTGGGCGATGTTTCGCGGCGCAGCTGCCCTGAGTTTCAGTTTCAATTCATTCGAAAGGCCTGAGATGAGATCATAGTCGAAAGACTCTGGTATCAACCTCGTCTCATCGCGACGCAGCGCCTCAACATCTGCTTTCTGTCGATCCAGATAGACCGCATATCCGGCTTCAATTTCCAAGGCTTCCTTGATTGCCCGAGGCGCCTCAGCCAGAGCGGGCCAGACAGCTTCGAGCCGCTCATAGGAGATATCCGGATAGGCGAGCAAGTCATAGCCGTTGCGACGCTGTCCGTCTTGATTCAGCTGAATCCCATGCTGCGACGCTTCCTTCGGCGTGACCTTGCTATCCTTCAGCTGCGCTCTGTAGCGATCGAGATCGGCAGTGTAGCGACCAAATTTTTGCTGCCGCTCCGTGCCAACCAGCCCCAGTTCAATACCCTGCGGGGTCAAGCGCACATCCGCATTGTCTGCACGCAGCGAAAGTCGATACTCCGCTCTAGAGGTAAACATCCGATAGGGTTCCGTAACGCCACGGCTGGTGAGGTCATCGATCAACACACCGATATAGGAATCGGTACGGCTGAAGGTGTAACTGGTGGATCCGCCCGCACGACGAGCAGCATTCAACCCGGCAACAACTCCCTGTGCGGCGGCTTCCTCATAACCCGTCGTGCCGTTGATCTGGCCGGCAAGGAAAAGCCCCGGCATTTTCTTCAGCTGGAGGTCAAGATCAAGCTCACGCGGATCGACGTGGTCATATTCGATAGCATAACCGATCTGTCGGATTTCAACATTTTCCAAACCCGGAATGGTTCGGATGAAAGCTTCCTGAACATCACCAGGAAGGGACGTCGAGATGCCATTCGGGTAGACTGTATCGTCATCCAGGCCCTCTGGCTCCAGAAAAATCTGGTGCCCATCACGCTCGCCAAACCGGACAATCTTGTCCTCGATAGAGGGGCAATATCTCGGGCCGACCCCACTGATCTGTCCGGAATACATCGCACTCTTTTTGATATTGTCTGCGATAATCCGGTGCGTCGCATCTGTCGTGCGTGTCACGCCACATTCAATCTGCGGCGTCACAATTCGATCAGTCATGAAGGAAAATGGCACAGGTTCATCATCTGCCGCCTGACGACCAACCGCATTCCAATCGATGGTGCTTCCATCGAGTCTGGCGGGAGTTCCAGTCTTAAGCCGCCCAAGCTGCAAGCCAAGACGCTGCAGCGTGGCTGACAAGCCAAGGGAGGGTGCTTCTCCGACACGGCCCGCAGGCGTCCTCTCACTGCCGACATGGATCATCCCGCGAAGGAAGGTACCTGTGGTCAGGACGACTGACTTGCAAGGCAAGCGTCTTCCGTCAGCAAGGATCACTGCGGATATTTCGTTCTCTGTCACCTCAATGTCGAAGGCATCGCCTTCGATCACCTCAAGATTGGAATGGTGAAAAATCTCCCGCTGCATTGCCTGGCGATAGAGCTTGCGATCAGCCTGCGTACGAGGCCCCCGCACTGCGGGACCCTTCTTTCGGTTCAACAACCGGAACTGAATGCCCGCCGCATCCGCGACACGTCCCATAAGACCATCCAGCGCATCTACTTCGCGGACGAGATGGCCCTTGCCCAATCCACCGATCGCGGGGTTGCAGGACATGATACCGATGGTTTCGCGTTTATGCGTTACCAGAGCAGTGCGGGCACCCAATCTTGCAGATGCTGAGGCAGCTTCGCATCCGGCATGGCCGCCGCCGATTACAATAACGTCAAAGATGGTCATAGGGTCACCGACTGCAGATGCAGTGTTTCACGTGAGTCACTTGCCAACGCAGAATTCTGAAAAGATCACGCCAAGCAGATCTTCCACATCCACCCGTCCGGTTATACGCCCAAGCGCTTCTGCGGCCAGGCGCAAATATTCTGCGCGAATTACGAGATCGCTACCCTTTAGCGCTTCTTCGACAAAATTGGAAGCCTCACGCAGATGGTTGATGTGCCGCTGTCGTCCAGCTCCCATCTGGGAAATGCTTTCCCAATCTGCCTTGACTGCGCTTAATATTGCAGCGCGGATCTCGTCCAAGCCGTCGCCGGATTTCGCGCTGAAAAGAAGATCGTATCTTTCCGGATGGGCAGGGCGCTTCAAATCAAGCTTCGTGCCGATTCTGATCACTCGGGGAGGCATGACCTCAGGTGTATGTTCCGGGTCCGAATCGATTTCGCTCATCAGTAAAACCATATCGGCCGCCTCAAGCGCTGCCCTTGCACGGCGGACACCCTCCTGCTCCACGAGATCAGTGGTTTCTCTAATACCCGCAGTGTCGATCAAACGGATGAGGAAGCCGTCAATATCCAGGTCAATTTCAATAATGTCTCTGGTCGTTCCGGCGACCTCTGTGACGATCGCCACATCGCGACCCGCCATGAGGTTCAGGAAACTGGATTTACCTGCATTGGGTGGACCGCTGATAACCACCTTGAAGCCATCACGGATGGATTGGCCCAATTTATTGGATTGGATCTGTGCCGCTATCTCAGCTCTCAAAGACACGAGGTCCGGCCAGATCTGGTCGGACACACTTCCCGGAATATCCTCTTCATCGGCAAAATCGAGTTCTGCCTCAATCATCGCCCGAGCGTGGGTCAATCGTTTCGCCCAGGCATGATACCGTCCCGATAGGTCGCCAGCCATTTGTTCAGCAGCCAGCCTTCTTTGCATCTCTGTATCGGCGGAAATGAGATCTCCGAGGCCTTCGACCTCGACAAGATCAAGCTTTCCGTTTTCAAAAGCGCGCTGAGTAAACTCACCAGCTTCTGCATAGCGACAGCCAAGCGCTTCCAGTTCCGAACTGGCCAAAGCGACAACTGCACGGCCACCGTGCAGCTGAAATTCGACGCAGTCTTCGCCGGTAAACGAGCCGGGACCGGGAAAGATCAGCACCAGACCTTTGTCGATCAATTCACCGTTTCGGCTGCGAATCGACCTGAGCAGCATCTGTCGTTTGTTCTTAAAATCGCCTGCCATCTGTTTGGCGATTGTGAGTGCCTTGACCCCACTAACACGAATGACGGCAACACCGGATGGTGTGCCGCCACTCGAAAGGGCAAAAATTGTATCCCGCGTTCTCATCGGTTCCTCTTCCGGAATCCGGGAAAGCGATTAGGTCGCGTAGCCGGAATCCGGCTAAATTACGTATTCATCGAGTCGAAGAAGTCGCCGTTGGTCTTCGTCTGCTTCAACTTGTCGATCAGGAATTCGATTGCATCGGTGGTACCCATCGGCGCGAGAATACGACGCAATACGAAGATTTTCTGCAGATCCTGACGCGGTACGAGCAGATCTTCCTTACGGGTGCCGGATTTGAGAATATCCATGGCCGGGAAGATACGCTTGTCGGCCACCTTGCGATCAAGCACGATTTCCGAGTTGCCGGTACCCTTGAATTCTTCGAAGATCACTTCATCCATGCGGCTGCCGGTATCGATGAGCGCCGTTGCGATGATGGTCAGTGAGCCGCCTTCCTCGATATTACGAGCAGCACCGAAGAAGCGCTTTGGCCGCTGGAGCGCGTTTGCATCCACACCGCCGGTCAGAACCTTGCCGGATGAAGGAACAACCGTGTTGTAGGCGCGACCGAGGCGTGTGATCGAGTCGAGCAGAATAACGACATCGCGTCCATGTTCGACCAGGCGCTTGGCCTTTTCAATGACCATTTCAGCCACCTGAACGTGGCGAACAGCAGGCTCGTCGAAGGTGGACGAAACCACTTCACCACGCACCGAGCGCTGCATATCCGTGACTTCTTCCGGACGTTCATCGATCAAAAGGACGATCAGATAGCATTCCGGATGGTTGGCAGTGATCGAATGGGCAATGTTCTGCAGCAGAACGGTCTTACCGGTTCTCGGCGGTGCAACGATCAGGCCGCGCTGTCCCTTGCCGAGCGGAGCAACCAGATCGATGACGCGTGCAGAGAGATCCTTCGACGTCGGGATCTCCAGTTCCATCTTGAAGCGCTCGTTCGGATAGAGCGGTGTCAGGTTATCGAAATGAACCTTGTGCCGGATCTTTTCCGGATCATCGAAATTGATGGTGTTGACTTTGAGGAGCGCGAAGTAGCGTTCGCCCTCTTTGGGTCCCCGAATGGGACCTTCGACAGTATCGCCTGTCTTCAATGAAAAGCGGCGGATCTGGGAAGGGGAAATGTAGATGTCGTCTGGGCCGGGAAGATAATTCGCATTCGCCGAGCGAAGAAAACCGAAGCCGTCCTGCAGAACTTCAACCACGCCCTCGCCGATGATCTCGACATCCTGGCTAGCCAGAACCTTGAGAATTGCGAACATGAGTTCCTGCTTACGCATTGTGCTCGCATTCTCGACCTCCAGTGATTCGGCGAAGGTCAGCAAATCGGTAGGGGATTTGCTCTTGAGTTCTTGTAGCTTCATTTCAGCCATGAAGTAGGACCGCTTTGAATTTGAATGGGAATTTGGCGTGTTTCTGAGGCTCGATTCCGGCGGAAACCCGCGGATGTCAGACATTACACACAAGCCAATGGAGATGAGTGAGCGCAAGATAGCGACTATGCTCCCCTGCCGCAAGAGGGGAACAGAAAACTTAATTTCAGAACGGTTTGACGATGACCAGAATGACGATCAACATCATCAGGATGGTGGGGATTTCATTCATCATCCGCCAGTAGCGCGCAGATTTGCGCGGACCGTCCTTGGCAAACTGGCGCACCGCCCGAGACTGGTGAACATGTGCGAGTGTCAGCAGAACGACGAGCGAGATCTTGGCGTGAAGCCAGCCTCCCTGAAAGGCGAAGCCCTCCCAGGCGAGATAGAGGCCCAGAGACCAGCTGATCATCATTGCCGGGTTCATGATCACCTTCAGCAGACGACGTTCCATCACCTTGAAGGTTTCCGATTGCTGCGATCCCACGTCCGCATCGGTGTGATACACGAATAGGCGCGGCATGTAGAAAAGGCCAGCCATCCAGGCAATCACCGCAATCACATGAAACGCCTTGGCCCAGAGATAGAACTCATCCGGGCGAAGCGCGTAAAGACTGCCGAGCAGCAAAAGAAAACCTGCCAATGCAGTGGCGGCGCGGGCGGCAGCCTTCTTTCCCGGGCGAGCGTCGGTCTGTCGTTCAGCCGCCATAAGCAAAACCCCGGACCCGTTGAACGAGTTGAGTGACGTGATCAGGATTGGCTTCGGGTGTGATGCCGTGACCCAGGTTGAAAACAAGCGGACCCTGTCCCAGCACGTTCAGAATGGCATCGATACCCTCTTCCAGCGCCTTGCCGCCAGCCACGACCCGCATGGGATCAAGATTGCCCTGAACCGGGCCATCCTTCTGCAGTTCTGCAGCAAAGCTCAACGGAACCGACCAATCCAGGCCAATCATGTCGGCTCCGGTTTTCTGACGGTAGGTTTTCAGGTTCATGCCCGCGCCCTTGGCAAAGGCAATAACCTTGGCCTGTGGCCGGCGCGCCTTGATTGAACGGATCATCTTGGCAACGGGCGCGATTGCAAAGGCTTCGAACTCCGCTTCTCCCAGAACACCTGCCCAGGAATCGAAAATCTGCACCGCATCTGCCCCGGCATCGATCTGTGCAACCAGATAGTCCGCAGAAATCTCAGCCAGCAGATTGAGAAGAAATTCGAAGGCAGCACGGTTATTGTAACCGAAAAGGCGGGCAGGGGCCTGATCCGGTGTGCCATGACCGGCAATCATATAGGTCGCAACCGTCCAGGGAGCGCCACAGAAGCCAAGCAACGTCGTTTCCTGGGGCAGTCCCTCCCTGATCTGACGAACAGCCTGCATGACCGGCGTAAGGTGCTCCAGTACATTGGAAACATCCAGAGCCCGAATGGCGGCTTCATCGATAGGATCCATCTTGGGACCCGATCCTTCGACAAAACGGACGTTACGATGCAGAGCATCCGGGATGACCAGAATGTCGGAGAACAGGATGGCCGCATCGAAGCCGTAGCGTCGAATGGGCTGTAACGTGACCTCCGTGGCGAGGTCGGGCGAATAACAGAGTTGGAGAAAGCTTCCGGCCTGCGCACGTGTTGCCCGATATTCCGGGAGATATCGACCTGCCTGTCTCATAAGCCAAATCGGAGGAGGTGTGACGGTCTTCCCGTCCAACACATCAAGAAGCTTACGGCGAATGATGGTCAAGCGGAGTTCTCCTAAACAAAGAAATCTAGAATCTTTTTGTTTTCTGATTCTTAGAGTCGGTGAGTAGCAGGGATCATTTCTCTTGCACAGGCAGACAGGGTAAAGCTTTCTTTAACGTCGCGGCGAGCCAAAAGTACCCACAAATCAGCCGAAATCGGGATAACTCAGATAATCAAAGAAATTCAGCAGCTTGTTTGCCTCTTAAATGGCGTTTAACTGTGGATAAGTGTGGAACTCCTGAGGCTCGCGGCATATTGTCCACATGACTCACAGCCGTGCCGAAGAACTGTCCAGCGGTGCCCTAAGTGTGGATAAACTGCCACTTTTCCCGGGCGGTGGGTTTGCCCGGCTTTCTGCCGGCACGCTGTCCCAGGTTATGAACAGGAGAGGAAGATTAGCGTGGAGAACCGAAAAACCTTCTTCCATCTTCATCTCATATCTGACTCAACGGGTGAGACGCTGATCTCTGCGGGCCGTGCCGCATCGGCCCAGTTTCGCTCCGCCATGCCCATTGAGCATGTCTATCCGCTGATCAGAAACAGACAGCAGCTTTCCCCCGTTCTTGAAGCCATCGATGAAAAGCCGGGCATCGTGCTTTATACCATTGTGGACCAGACGCTGGCCGCCTATGTCGATGAACGCTGCCGTGAGCTTGGAGTTCCATGCGTGAACCTGCTGGAGCCGGTGCTGGCTGTCTTTCAAACCTATCTCGGGTCGCGCTCGCGACGACGGGTCGGCGCTCAGCATGCATTGAATGCCGATTATTTCCGCCGCATCGAGGCACTTAACTTCGCGATGGACCACGATGATGGCCAGATGCCCGAAGATTACGATGAGGCCGATGTGGTGCTGGTCGGTATCAGCCGAACCTCCAAGACACCCACAAGCATTTACCTCGCCAACCGGGGTATCAAGGTCGCCAATGTTCCCATTGTTCCGGATACACCTTTGCCGGAGGGCCTGTTGACGGCAACCCGCCCCTTGGTGGTCGGTTTGATCGCAACGACAGACAGGATCTCGCAGGTGCGCGAGAATCGTGAACTGGGCACGGTCCCGGGCTTCGATCGCAGTCCCTATACGGATCGCGCCAACATCAATGAAGAACTCAAATATGCGCGCGCATTATGTGCCCGCCACCAATGGCCGATCATCGACGTGACACGGCGGTCAATCGAGGAGACGGCAGCGGCCATCGTTGCTCTGCGTCCCAAGCTACGTTAGACCGAATCGCAGCCTTGTTTGATTGTCTTCAGGAAGATCACGTGAAAGAACCACTTGTCCTCGCCTCTTCCAGCCCCTTTCGCCGGATGTTGATGGAGAATGCAGGCCTTGCCTTTGAGGCGATGCCAGCTGCCATAGATGAACGGGCTCTCGAGCAGGAATTCAATCAGACGCCCACATCACCCTCTCAGATCGCTTTGCTTCTGGCACGGGCAAAGGCGCTGGATGTGAGTGCGCGACAGCCGGGGGCGATTGTCATCGGCTCGGACCAGACCATGTCTCTCGGTGATCGTGTCTTCCATAAACCGAAATCACG
Organism: Affinirhizobium helianthi; assembly: GCF_042680945.1. NCBI lineage: Bacteria > Pseudomonadati > Pseudomonadota > Alphaproteobacteria > Hyphomicrobiales > Rhizobiaceae > Affinirhizobium > Affinirhizobium helianthi. The sequence goes on from NZ_JBHUEQ010000032.1 coordinate 106,639, forward strand.
GGAGGATGCTCGCGACACCTTGATGGCGCTGTCGGGAAAGATGCATCAGCTGAATTCAGGCCTTTGCCTTGCGCGCGATCAACATATTCTCTGGGAAGGTGTCTCGTCTGCCAGGCTCCACGTGCGTGAACTGTCTCCCCCGTTCATAGAGAGCTACCTCGATCGCGTGGGCGACAAGGTTATGTCCAGCGTTGGTGCCTATCAACTCGAAGGAGAAGGCGTGCAGCTTTTTTCCGCTATCGAGGGCGATTATTTCACGATTCTGGGCCTGCCGATGTTGCCTTTACTGGAAGCACTCCGAAATCTGGGAGCGATAGATGGCTGATTCACGTGAAACGTTAAGAGCTTTTGTCGTCGGTCATCCTATCAGTCACTCCCGCTCACCACTGATCCATGCGCACTGGCTTCGCGGCTTTGGGATTGACGGAGAGTATATTGCCATCGACCGGAGTGAGGCCGAGTTTACCCACTTCATTGAAGAGCTGAAAACTTCTGGCCGTTGGCGTGGCGGCAATGTCACCATTCCCCACAAGGAAGCCGCGTTCAAACTGGCGGATCGACCCGATGATTTGGCGGAGGAACTGGGAGCTGCCAATACATTATGGCTTGAGGACGGTCTGCTCCACGCCACCAATACCGATGGGCATGGCTTTACCGCCAATCTCGATCAACGCGCGCAGGGCTGGGACAAGACGGACCGTGCAGTCGTGCTGGGAGCCGGAGGTGCAAGCCGCTCGATTGTTCAGGCGATCCGCAATCGTGGAATCGGCGAAATCCACGTCGTCAATCGTACGGTCGAACGCGCCCGGGAACTTGCGGATCGCTTTGGCCAGCAGGTTCACGCGCACGCCATGTCTGCATTGCCGGAGGTGATGAAGGGTGCGGGGCTTTTCATCAACACCACCTCCTTGGGCATGAAAGGCGAGGGATCCATTTCCATCGATTTCTCCCCTCTCGTGGAAAACGCCGTGGTGACGGATATTGTGTATGTGCCGTTGAAGACCCCGATGCTGTTGATGGCCGAGCAGCAGGGAAAACGCATCGTGGATGGGCTGGGCATGTTGCTGCACCAGGCTGCGCCCGGCTTTGCACGCTGGTTTGGTCGCCAGCCGACTGTTGACGATACGCTTCGCCAGATGATCATTGAGGATATGGAACGATCGAAATGATCAAGATCGGGCTGACCGGTTCCATTGGAATGGGAAAATCGACGACGGCGGCGCTCTTTGCCGAGCAGGGGATTGCCATCAATGATGCCGACGCGGTTGTTCATGATCTTTATCGATCCGATGCGGTGAAGCCGATTGGCGAAGCTTTTCCCGGCGCGATCAAGGACGGTCAGGTCGACAGAGCCGAGCTTTCCCGCCAGCTGGCGAGCGATCCCTCTGGCTTCAAGATATTGGAGCGCATCGTTCACCCGCTGGTGCGTGAGCGGGAACAGCAATTTCTGGAACGCCATCGGCAGCTGCAAGCAGACATCGTATTGCTCGACATCCCGCTTCTTTTCGAAACCCAGGGAGAAACACGGGTCGATACGGTGGTTGTCGTTACGTGCGATCCAGAGATTCAAAGAGAGAGGGTGCTTGCCCGGCCCGGCATGACCTCCGAAAAATTCGAGCTTATTCTTTCGAGACAATGCCCGGATGCGGAAAAGAGGCGTCGGGCGGATTTCATCATCGATACTGGCCATGGTATCGAACAGGCGAGGGCGCGGGTGATCGAGATCCTGCGCCTGCTTCGAGCGGGCATACTCAGCGAGAAAAATCATGCGTGAGATCATCTTCGATACGGAAACAACGGGTCTTGAGAGTAAGGCTGACCGTGTCATCGAAATTGGCGGCATCGAACTTCTCAATCATTTCCCGACCGGTCGCACTTTCCACGTCTATATCAATCCGGGTGATCGCAAGGTCCATCCCGATGCGCTTGCCGTTCATGGCATCACAGACGATTTCCTGAAGGATAAGCCGAGCTTCGCTGAAATCGTCGACGAGCTTCAGGCCTTCTTCGAAGGGGCGAAATGGATCGCGCATAATGCGACCTTCGATATGGGCTTCATCAACGCGGAATTCGAAAGACTTGGTCTTCCGCCTGTGCCGCAGGATCAGGTCGTGGATACTCTGGCGCTGGCTCGCCGCAAACATCCGATGGGACCAAACTCGCTGGATGCGCTTTGCCGACGCTACGGGATCGACAATTCACACCGCACCAAGCACGGGGCTCTGCTCGACTCCGAATTGCTGGCTGAAGTCTATATTGAAATGATCGGTGGCCGTCAGGCCGCGCTTGGACTGGTGAATGTCGAGGAAGGATCGTCAGTCGTTGAAGTTGATGATGTCGAGGTCGAGATCATGACGCGTCCTCGTCCCTTGCCGCCCAGAGTGTCTGCGTCCGAGCTGGAAGCTCATCAGGCCATGGTTGCCTCTTTGGGTGCAAAAGCCCTGTGGTCCCGTTACTCCTCATGACATCAAAAAAGCCGGCGCAGGGCCGGCTTTTCAATATCGTGAATTGGAAGAACACTTAGCTGTTCAGAGGCTGGTTCTGTTCCTGCGCAATGCGCTGCGCGAACATCTGGCCAAAATCGATCGGATCGATCATCAGCGGCGGGAAACCACCATTGCGGGTCACGTCCGAAATGATCTGACGCGCGAAGGGGAAAAGAAGGCGCGGGCACTCGATAAAGAGAACCGGCAACATGTGTTCCTGCGGGAAGCCGGTGATGCGGAAAACGCCGCCGTAAACCAGTTCCGTCGCAAACACCACCTTGTCGCCATCCTTCGCTTCTGCACTCAGCGACAGAACGACATCGAAATCCGTCTCGGACAGCGGGTTGGCATTCACATTGACGTTGATGTTAATGGCCGGAGCCTTGTCACGTGCCTGCAGCGAACGCGGAGCACCCGGGTTCTCGAAAGAGAGGTCCTTGGTGTACTGGGCAAGAATCGTCAAAGACGGGTTCTGGGAGTCATTTTCGTTTGCCATTGGCTGTGTTCCTCGGCTTCTATCGTTAGCGCCGTCTATCACTTCAGCGTGACCCTTACAACTGCGTGACACCGGCAGGACATTGCTCAGTCTTCTTTTTTGGGGCCGGAAGACCACGGAGAAGAGGGGTTCGGGCGACGCTCGAATTCGTCTGAATCCAGATCGATATATTTGTCTGGCTGGCTCTGGGAATAGGACGAGTCCCGTGACTGCTCAGTGCGGGAATACGTGGTACGTACAACCACCCTCTGCCCCAGTCTTCGCCACAAAAAGCTGCGAATGGCTGGTATGAAGAGCAGAATACCAACGATATCCGTCAGAAAGCCGGGAATTATCAGCAGGATGGCCGCAAACACGATCATGGCGCCATTTCCGATGGCTTCGCTTGGAACGCGGCCATTTCTGCCCTCTTCGTTCACCTGGCGCAGTACAGCGAGGCCCTGCTGACGTAAGAGGAAAATGCCCACCAGTGACGAGAGAACGATCAGACCCAGTGTTCCGAACACGCCCAGCCACTTACCGACAATCACAAAGCCGGCAATCTCAGCCAAAGGCAGGCCAAGAAGCATGAGGGGTAAGAGAGAGGTGCGCATGATTCGTCGATACTCGTGTTGAGGACAAGGGAAGATAACAGCCGCTATTTGAATGCGGAACAGATCAGACTATATGAGATGGAACAATCATAATTCCAACGATCTGCGGGTAAAAATGGGCGCGAATGACTTCATAACTTTGTTCTTTCTGGTCGCTGCCGTTCTGATCTTTTTTCAGCTGCGCAGCGTGCTCGGTCGCCGGACGGGACATGAGAAGCCTCCGGTCGATCCGTTCGCCGCGCGGCAGGCAAATCGGGACGTATCCGGCCAGGAGGAAAAGGTTGTCCAGCTTCCCCGCCGGGAACCTGTCGATGAAGAACAGAAATGGGTTGAAATTGACGCCGTGGCACCTGCGGGTTCGGAGCTGAACCAGGGGCTGCGCGATCTCGTCCGGGCAGATCCCAGCTTCCGCCCCAAGGAATTCATGACCGGCGCACGGATGGCCTACGAGATGATCGTCATGGCTTTCGCCGATGGCGACCGCAAAAGCCTCAGGAACCTTCTTTCAAAAGAAGTTTATGAGGGATTTGAAGCTGCGATTTCCGAGCGGGAAGCACGCGGCGAAGTGGTGAAGTCAACCTTTGTGGGTATTCACAAATCCGATTTCGTTCATGCATCCGTGAAGGATCATGAAGAGCAGATCACTGTCAAAATCGTCAGCCAGCTTATTTCCGCGACCTATGACAGAAACAACACCCTGATCGATGGGGATGCGGAAGCTGTGGCAGAGGTTATCGACGTCTGGACCTTTGCCCGCGACGTTCGTTCCAAGGATCCGAACTGGAAGCTCATCGCAACTGAATCCGAGCAATGACCCCAACGGAACGTCCAACGCTAAAGCCGGTTGCCTTTTCAGATTTGAGGGGGTGGGAGGTCGATGACCCCCGCCCCCTCTTCTCTGCCATGCAGAACTGTCTTCAGCATCTGCGCTCGGCAAAGCCCTACAAGAGCGGCGCGCTTGGCCTGACGGCAGATGATCTTCTACCTCTGCTGGAAGCATCCCGAGATCGCGACTTCGAGAGTCCGGAGCAGGCGCGTCGCTTCTTCGAGGAGGAATGCCAACCATTCCGCATTGAACGGGCAGACGGTGAGCGTGGCTTTGTCACGGCCTTCTATGAGCCGGAAGTCGAAGTTTCCGACTCGCGGGAATCCGGCTACCAATATCCCTTCTATCGCCGCCCTCCCGATCTGATTGATTTGGATGAGGCAAATCGTCCAGGTTGGATGGACCCCTATTATGCGTTCGGGAGGAAGACGGAGGGCGGTATTGACCTCTATCCGGACCGGCGGGCGATAGACCAGGGTTATCTTGAAGGTCAGGATCTCGAAATCGCCTGGGCACGTTCCAAGATCGATGTGTTCTTCACGCATGTGCAGGGTGCTGCGCGCCTTCGTTACAAGGATGGCCGACGCAAGAGAATTACCTATGCGGCGAAGGCGGGGCATCCATTCTCACCGATCGGCAGGCTGCTGATCGATCGCGGAGAAATCGATCCGGCAGGAATTTCCATGCAATCGATCCGTCAATGGTTGCAGGAGAATCCGGCTAATATGGATGAGGTTCTCTGGCATAACAGATCCTACATCTTCTTCCGGGAGGCCGATGTCTCCGATGAAAATCTAGGCCCTATTGCTGCAGCGAAGGTGCCACTTGTTCCGGGCAGATCGCTGGCGGTAGACCGATTGATCCACACCTTCGGCTTTCCGTTTTTCATTGAGGCCGAGACGCTCACTCACCTGGATGAGGGGCAGAGCTTTGGCCGTTTGATGCTGGCGCTGGATACAGGATCGGCGATTGTTGGGCCCGCCCGGGGTGACATTTTCACGGGCTCAGGTTTTGAAGCCGGCGAGCAGGCCGGGACGGTGAGACATTCGGCAGATTTCACGCTTCTGATCCCCAAACAGGCGGCCAAGCGGTTCATGCCATGAAGAAGGGCCGCAAACTTCAGGATGAGGAGCGCGTTCTCTGGGGCAAGGTTGCAAAGACAACACGGCCGCTTCCAGGACGGCTGGAAACGCTGCTGGAATTTGAAGAGGCGCTGGATACCTCTCTGAAAGAGGTTCTTCCATCAGCTGGGACTCCGGCTAAGGATGTGGCGGTGGAGCAGAAGCAGGGTGCGCCAAAACCAGCATCCGGTCAGCATCATCCACTGGAGCGGCCAGTCAAGCGCAAGCTGGCGCGGGGGCGCTTGTCTCTCGAAGCGCGTATCGATCTGCATGGTATGATCCAGAGCGAGGCCCATGGTGTTCTGCTGGATTTTCTGCTTCGCGCCCATGAACGAGGCCTTCGCCATGTGCTGGTGATCACAGGGAAGGGGAGTTCGCTTGGCAGCGAAGGCGCATTGAAGAGAGCCGTTCCTCTGTGGTTTTCGAAGCCCGAGTTTCGCTTTCTGATTTCCTCCTACGAGACAGCGGCGCGCCAGCACGGGGGAGAGGGTGCACTCTATGTTCGGTTGAGCCGGAAGGGAGACGCGGGGTGACGCCGTTCGGGCAGCGGTTGCGGGAGCTGAGGCTTCGCAAGGGTGTGACGCAACACGAGATGGCAAAGGCGCTAGGCGTTTCGGCGGCCTATCTCTCTGCGCTGGAACATGGAAAACGCGGCAAACCCAGTTTCGATTTCCTGCAAAGGGTCGCGGGTTATTTCCACATCATCTGGGACGAAGCCGAGGAACTGTTCCGCGTTGCGGAGGCATCGGACCCTCGTGTTGTGGTCGACACCTCCGGCTTGACGCCGGAATATACGGCTTTCGCCAATCTTTTGGCGCGTCGGATTCGCACTCTGGAGCCAAAGGTGATAGAAGAAATGACAAGCTTGCTGGAAAAGGCCCAAAATAGGGGCTAACTCAGGCAGTCATCCCCGGTTTTCACTGTTCCGCGCTTTGGAAACTTGACGGGAACTTCTTATAGTCCGCATCAGGACAGCGGTGATTCGCCTGACACCGTGAGCACCAAGAACAAGAAAGTTGATTGATGAGCGATACACCCGTCAGCGCGAGTGCAGAATATGGCGCCGATTCCATCAAGGTTCTCAAGGGTCTTGATGCAGTACGCAAGCGGCCAGGAATGTACATTGGCGATACGGACGATGGTTCGGGCCTGCACCACATGGTTTACGAGGTCGTGGATAACGCGATCGATGAGGCGCTGGCCGGTCATGCGGATCTGGTAACGGTTACGCTCAATGCCGACGGCTCTGTTACCGTGACCGACAACGGTCGCGGTATTCCGACAGACATTCATACCGGCGAAGGTGTTTCGGCTGCAGAGGTCATCATGACCCAACTGCATGCAGGCGGAAAGTTCGACCAGAACTCCTATAAGGTTTCCGGCGGTCTGCATGGCGTCGGCGTTTCGGTCGTGAACGCTCTCTCCGTGCGCCTGAGCCTGAAAATTCGCAGAAGCGGCAAAATCCATGAGATGAGCTTTACCCACGGTGTGGCAGATGCTCCTCTGCGGGTGACGGGGGACTATGAGGGGCGTTCCGGCACGGAAGTGACCTTCCTTCCCAGCCAGGAAACCTTCACGAAAACCGAATTCGATTACGCAACGCTGGAACACCGCTTGCGCGAACTCGCGTTCCTGAATTCCGGCGTGCGCATTCTTTTGACGGACAAGCGCAAGTCGGACATTCGCCAGGAAGAGATGATCTATGACGGCGGCCTCGAAGCCTTCGTCCGGTATCTGGATCGGGCGAAGAAGCCGCTCGTCGATAAGCCGGTTTCCATCCGTGGCGAGAAAGACGGCATCACGGTGGAAGTGGCGCTGTGGTGGAACGATAGCTACCATGAGAATGTGCTGTGCTTCACCAACAACATTCCGCAGCGCGATGGCGGCACGCATATGGCGGGCTTCCGTGCAGCATTGACGCGGCAAGTCACCTCCTATGCTGACTCTTCGGGCATTCTGAAGAAGGAGAAGGTCTCGCTTCAGGGTGAAGACTGCCGTGAGGGCCTGAGTGCCGTTCTTTCCGTCAAGGTTCCCGATCCCAAATTCTCCTCCCAGACGAAGGACAAGCTCGTTTCGTCCGAGGTTCGCCCGGTGGTGGAAAACCTGGTGAATGAAGCGCTGAGCACCTGGTTCGAGGAGCATCCGACAGAAGCCAAGGTGCTTGTCGGCAAGGTGGTGGAAGCGGCTGTCGCACGCGAAGCGGCGCGCAAGGCCAGAGAGCTGACGCGACGCAAAGGCGCGCTGGATATTGCATCGCTGCCCGGCAAGCTCGCCGATTGCTCCGAACGCGATCCCGCCAAGTCCGAACTCTTCCTCGTCGAGGGTGATTCCGCTGGCGGCTCTGCCAAGCAGGGACGTTCGCGCGAAAGCCAGGCCATCCTTCCATTGCGCGGCAAGATCCTGAACGTCGAGCGTGCGCGCTTCGACAAGATGCTGTCCAGCCAGGAAATCGGCACGTTGATCACGGCTCTGGGCACATCTATCGGCAAGGACGAATTCAACCCGGACAAGCTGCGTTACCACAAGATCATCATCATGACCGATGCTGACGTCGATGGCGCACATATTCGCACGCTGCTGTTGACCTTCTTCTTCCGCCAGATGCCGCAGCTTATTGAGCGGGGACACCTCTATATCGCGCAGCCGCCGCTTTATAAGGTCACGCGCGGCAAATCGGTTCAATATCTGAAGGACGAAAAGGCTCTGGAAGAGTACCTGATCGGGCAGGGCCTCGAGGACGCCACGCTGACGCTCGGCTCGGGCGAAGTTCGTGCCGGTGCCGATCTGCGCGAAGTCATTCAGGATGCACTGCGTCTTCGGTCCTTGCTGGATGGTCTCCATTCCCGCTACAGCCGTTCCATCGTGGAGCAGGCTGCCATTGCGGGCGCTCTCAATCCTGAACTCACGGATAATCGCGAGCGTGCGCAGGCAACTGCGGATCAGGTTGCGAGCCGTCTTGATATCATTGCGGAAGAAACAGAGCGGGGCTGGTCCGGCTATGTTACCGGCGAGGGTGGATTGCGCTTCGAGCGAATGGTGCGTGGCGTCAAGGAATCTGCCGTTATCGATGTCGCCCTGATCGGCTCCGCCGATGCCCGCCATATCGATCAGATGACAGAGCGCCTCAGCGAGATCTACGCTGTGCCGCCAGTGCTGGCCTTGAAGGACAAGTCGAAAGAGATTTCCGGTCCCCGCGAACTTCTGGATGTGATCTTCGCCGCTGGCCGCAAGGGCTTGTCCATGCAGCGCTACAAGGGGCTGGGTGAGATGAACGCGGAGCAGTTGTGGGAAACAACGCTGGATCCGAATGTTCGCTCTCTGCTTCAGGTGAAAATCAACGACGCGACCGATGCCGACGGGCTGTTTGCCCGCCTGATGGGCGATGAGGTTGAGCCTCGCCGCGAGTTCATCCAGGACAACGCGCTGAGCGTTGCCAACCTGGACATCTAATCACGATTTGTTTCACGTGAATCTTTTCTGTGGGTTGATTCACGTGAAACACGTGCCAACGCCTTGTTAAATCGTTGGAACCAAACCCGGCGCCCGCGAATTGATGCAGCGCACAACACTTCCGAATTTATGGTAGGCCGTGTTGTTGCACCGCACGCGGTTCCTGTTAGTTTACTTTCGCCATGCTAGATTTCATCTCAGCAATGACGGAATGCCGCGATCGAAAGCTAAAGGAAGAAAGGTGGCGTCTGCATGTTTTACCAGCTCTACGAGTTGAACCACGCGGCCATGGCGCCCTTCCGCGCCACGACCGAAGCCATGCGCTTCTTTTATACAAACCCACTCAACCCGCTGTCTCAAACAACATTTGGCCGAACCTTTGCGGCGAGCCTGGAAGTGTTTGAAAGGGCGACGCGTCGCTATGGCAAGCCGGAATTCAATCTCCCGACGACGACGGTTGACGGTCATCCGGTGAAGGTCACGGAAAAGGTGGTATGGTCCAAGCCATTCTGCAATCTTCTCCACTTTGAACGCGCTCTGCCAGCAAGCCGCCCCCCAGACCAGAAGATCCTGGTCGTGGCACCCATGTCCGGACACTACGCGACGCTGTTGCGCGGAACCGTAGAGGCGCTGATGCAGGGTGCGGATGTCTACATCACCGACTGGAAAGACGCTCGAACCGTTCCGATCACCGAAGGCACCTTCGATCTGGATGATTACATCGATTATGTGATCGAGATGCTTCACCATCTTGGCCCGGATACGCATGTGGTGGCTGTCTGTCAGCCTTCCGTTCCGGTTCTGGCGGCCGTGGCCGTCATGGAAGCGGCAGCCGATCCTTTCGTTCCCTCGTCGATGACGCTGATGGGTGGACCGATCGACACACGCATCAATCCGACAGCCGTAAACCAGTTGGCTCAGGATCGTCCGCTCAAATGGTTCAAGGACAATGTCATCATGACAGTGCCTTGGCCGCAGGCGGGATTCATGCGTCCGGTCTATCCGGGCTTCCTGCAGCTTTCCGGCTTCATGTCGATGAACCTTGATCGGCACCTCATCGCTCACAAGGAATTCTTCCAGCATCTGGTGAAGAATGACGGTGAATCTGCCGAGAAGCATCGCGATTTCTACGATGAATATCTGGCTGTCATGGATCTGACGGCGGAATTCTATCTGCAGACAGTCGATACGGTGTTCATCCAGCATGCCTTGCCCAAGGGTACGATGATGCATCGGAGCGTACCGGTGGATACGACCGCGATCAGGAATGTTGCACTCCTCACCATCGAAGGCGAGAATGACGACATTTCGGGCGTTGGCCAGACGCATGCTGCGCAGACGATCTGCACGAATATCCCGGATGATAAGCGCCTGCATTATGTGCAGCCGGATGTTGGCCATTACGGGGTGTTCAACGGATCTCGCTTCCGCAAGGAGATTGCTCCACGCATTCTTTCCTTCACCAGGGAGCATTCCAAGGCTGTTCGGAAAAATCCAGCTCCGCGCGTCATCAAGGGCGGCAAAGCGGGCTGATCACGCCGATTTCAGAAAACGAGAACAGGCATTTCGGCGAATCCGGGCTGCCTGTTCTTGAAGCGCCATGGGCGGCTTACCACATCGAAACTTCGAGGGACGCATGATGCGTGCCTTTTCAAGAACGAGGTAATGCCCCCATGAACCAGTCAGCATTGATACGTCCGGATTGGACTCCGGCAACCATCGCCTTGATGGTGCTGGGCTTTGTGGTCTTCTGGCCGCTGGGCCTCGCTATGCTTGCCTATATCTTGTTCGGCGAGCGCCTGCGCGATTTCAAACGCAACGCGAATGATAAGGCCGATGGCATCTTCGCAGGCTTGCGTCGTTCCGGACGACGTTACAGCCCGACTTTCGCCACCGGCAATGTCGCTTTTGACGATTGGCGTAAGGCGGAACTCGATCGCATCGAGGAGCAGCGCCGCAAGCTGGACGAGATGCGCGAGGAATTCGATAGCTATCTTCGCGAGCTTCGTCGGGCGAAGGATCAGGAAGAATTTGATCGCTTCATGCGCGAGCGCGGCAACCGCGGACCGGAAGGTCAATATCCGGCGGTCTGATGCCTCAGAGATCAATTTGCACCGGCGCCCTTGCGGCGCCGGTTTTTGATGGTCATAAGCATTGCAGGTGAACCTGGAACTGCTTGATGGCACACACTGAGGCTTATCCTTTCCGAGTGACCGAATCAGTTTAGACAACTCCCATGCTTCCCATCCTCAGAAAGCCGGTCAGAGCCAAGCCGAAACCCCTCAAGAAAGAGGAGAGGGTGCTGCGCGTCGGTGAGCGTTCTCTGCCCCTGACAATTCGGGAGCATGCGACCGCAACGAGGATTACCCTGCGTATCGATGCGGGGGGACGCGGCCTTAAACTGACGGTACCGCGGGGCTTGAAAAGCCGGGAGATTGACAACTTCCTCAATCGGCATGACGAATGGTTGAGAAAGAAGCTGTCGAAGTTTGACAATGCCGATGGCCTGCGGCCTGGCGGTCACATCGCCATTCGCGGCATATCTCACCTCATCGTCCACACGGGCGCAATTCGTGGCCTCACGCAGATTGTTCAGCAAGAGGACGGGCCCGTGATACAGGTCAGCGGATTGGAGGAACATTTGCCGCGACGCCTTGCTGCTTTTCTGAAGAAGGAGGCGAAAGCCGACCTGGAAAAGTTGGCGCTCGCTCATGCCGGCTCGATTGGCAAGCCCGTGCGGTCAATCACCATAAAAGATACACGCAGCCGCTGGGGTTCCTGCACCTGGGATGGAGCCTTGAGCTTCTCCTGGCGCATCGTGATGGCTCCTGCATTCGTCATCGATTATCTGGCGGCCCATGAAGTGGCACATTTGAAGGAAATGAACCACGGTCCCTCTTTCTGGGCGCTCTGTCAGCGACTGTGTCCCCGCACGGATGAAGCGCGCCGATGGCTGAAGGCAAACGGCTCGCAATTGCACGCCCTGGATTTCTCCTGATCCAATCGGACGCGAATTCCGTTAGCGGAGTGCAAGAACCCATAGTGCATGGGGTAGTTCAACCTATTTTGCTCGACTCCGGGCGCATTTCGTGTCACTTCGCCATCATGAGACCTGACATTAAAATCTGCGGATTGAAGACCCCCGAGGCGGTGGACCTCGCAGTGCAGCGAGGGGCAAGCCATATCGGTTTCATCTTCTTCGAAAAGAGTCCGCGACACATCGATCCCCTGACGGCAGGGGCATTGGCGGATCGGGTCCGCGGGCGAGCCAAGATTGTCGCCGTGACGGTCGATGTCGATAACGAGGAACTCGAAGAGATCATCTCCTTCCTCAAGCCGGACATACTTCAGCTCCATGGTCATGAGACGGCGGAGCGGGTGCTCAACATCAAGGCCGTGTTCGGGCTTCCAGTCATGAAGGCTTTTTCAGTCAGGACTGTCGATGACCTGCGGAAGATAGAAAGCTACGACGGTCTGGCAGACAGGTTCCTTTTCGATGCCAAGCCACCCGCTGGCTCAGAACTTCCGGGCGGAAACGGAGTTTCCTTCGATTGGAGCCTTATGGCCGCGCTTGACGAAGGCGTGGATTACATGCTTTCCGGTGGGCTGAATAAGGATAATGTCGGTCAGGCGTTGAGCATGACGCGAGCTCCCGGCATTGACATTTCATCCGGAGTTGAGAGTGCGCCGGGTGTGAAGGATCTGAACAAGATGAACGCCTTTTTCGATGCGATCGAAAACTGGCAGGCGAGTGCATCAGAGGGAGTGACCAAGTGAACCAGCCGTTGAAACCGAATTCGTTCCGGGCCGGCCCCGATGAAGATGGCCGCTTCGGCATCTATGGCGGTCGCTTCGTTGCCGAAACCCTCATGCCGCTTATTCTCGACCTTCAGGACGAGTGGAACAAGGCAAAGACAGATCCCGAATTCCAGGCGGAATTGGCGCATCTGGGTACCCATTACATTGGACGTCCCAGCCCGCTATATTTTGCTGAGCGGCTGACAGCCGAGCTTGGCGGCGCAAAGATCTATTTCAAGCGTGACGAGCTGAACCATACCGGCAGCCACAAGATCAATAACTGTATCGGACAGATCCTGCTTGCCAAGCGCATGGGCAAGAAGCGCATCATCGCAGAAACCGGCGCCGGACAGCATGGTGTAGCGTCTGCAACGGTTGCAGCACGCTTCGGTCTGCCCTGTGTTGTCTATATGGGTGCAACGGATGTCGAGCGTCAGGCGCCGAACGTGTTCCGCATGAAGCTTCTCGGTGCCGAGGTGAAGCCGGTGACCGCAGGTCACGGCACGCTGAAGGATGCCATGAACGAAGCCCTTCGCGATTGGGTGACCAACGTCGAGGATACCTATTACATCATTGGCACGGCAGCAGGTCCGCATCCCTATCCTGAGATGGTGCGCGAATTCCAGTCGGTGATTGGCAAGGAAGCACGCGAGCAGATGATGGCGGTTGAAGGCCGCCTGCCGGATATGTTGATTGCGGCTGTCGGTGGCGGCTCCAATGCCATCGGTCTCTTCCATCCCTTCCTGGATGACGAGAACGTCCGCATCATCGGCGTTGAAGCCGGTGGCAAGGGTCTCGAAGGCGAGGAGCACTGTGCCTCTCTGACGGCTGGTCGCCCCGGCGTTCTTCATGGCAACCGCACTTATCTGCTTCAGGATAATGACGGCCAGATCAAGGAAGGTCATTCCATCTCTGCCGGTCTGGACTATCCCGGCATCGGTCCTGAGCATTCCTGGCTGAAGGATATCGGTCGCGTCGAATATGTGCCGATCAAGGATGATGAAGCACTGGAGGCCTTCCAGCTTCTGACCCGCACCGAAGGCATTATCCCGGCACTGGAGCCGAGCCATGCCTTGGCGGAAGTCATCAAGCGCGCTCCGAAGATGGATAAGGACCAGATCATCCTGATGAACCTCTGTGGCCGCGGCGACAAGGACATCTTCACTGTCGGCAAAATTCTCGGAATGGGCCTCTGATCATGACTGAACGTATGAAAAAGCGGTTTGCGGATCTGAAGGCCGAAGGTCGTCCCGCTCTCATCACCTATTTCATGGGTGGCGATCCCGATTACGAGACCTCGCTTGGCATCATGAAGGCGCTGCCTGCCGCTGGCGCTGATGTGATCGAACTTGGAATGCCCTTTTCCGATCCCATGGCGGATGGCCCTGCCATTCAGCTGGCTGGACACCGGGCCCTTCTCGGCGGGCAGACATTGCTGAAGACGCTGGATCTGGCGCGTGAATTCCGCAAGGACGATCAGGATACGCCCATCGTTTTGATGGGGTATTACAATCCGATCTACAATATGGGGGTCGAGACCTTTCTCGATGCCGCCATTGAAGCCGGTATCGATGGCCTGATCGTTGTCGATCTGCCGCCTGAAATGGATGACGAGCTTTGTCTGCCGGCTATCGCCAAGGGCATCAATTTCATCCGTCTGGCGACTCCAACGACCGATGACCGCCGATTGCCAACCGTTTTGCGGAACACATCCGGCTTCGTCTACTATGTTTCGATGAATGGCATCACCGGCTCTGCCCTGCCGGATCTGAGCAAGATCGAAAGCTCGGTGCGTCGGATCAAGGCTCACACGGATCTTCCCGTCTGCGTGGGCTTCGGGGTCAAGACTGCCGACCATGCAAAGGCAATCGGTGCCGCTGCCGATGGCGTTGTCGTCGGTTCCGCCATCGTGGCGCAAGTTGCCGGAAGCCTCTCCGTGGATGGCAAAGCCACGGAACACACAATCTCCGCCGTTTCCACGCTCGTTCGCGGGCTGGCCAGCGGTGTCCGCGCGGCGCGTCTTGTCGCTGCCGAGTAACATCACCACATTGACGAGCGTCAATCAGGAGTTCTGCCAGTGAACTGGATCACCAACTATGTGCGTCCTCGCATCAATTCCATGCTGGGCCGCCGGGAAGTGCCGGAAAACCTCTGGATCAAGTGCCCGGAAACGGGCGAGATGGTTTTTCATAAGGATCTTGAAGAGAACAAATGGGTCATTCCGGCCTCCGGCTTTCATATGAAGATGCCGGCCAAGGCGCGCCTGGAAGACCTGTTTGACGGCGGTGTCTATGAGAACCTGCCGCAGCCGAAGGTGGCGCAGGATCCGCTGAAGTTCCGCGATTCCAAGAAGTATAGCGACCGTCTCAAGGACAGCCGCCTGAAGACGGAGCAGGAAGACACCATTCTGGCCGGACTTGGCAAGGTGCGTGGCGTAAAGCTTGTTGCCGTCGTTCACGAATTCAACTTCATCGGCGGCTCGCTCGGCATGGCGGCTGGCGAAGCAATCGTGAAGGCCTGTGAGCGTGCGCGCGCAGAGCGTTGCCCGCTGGTAATCTTCCCTGCATCGGGTGGCGCACGCATGCAGGAAGGCATTCTTTCGCTGATGCAGCTGCCCCGTACGACAGTGGCGGTCAACATGCTCAAAGAGGCAGGACTGCCCTATATCGTGGTGCTGACCAACCCCACGACCGGTGGCGTAACCGCCTCCTACGCCATGCTTGGTGACGTTCACATCGCTGAGCCGGGCGCTGAAATCGGCTTTGCAGGCAAGCGCGTGATCGAGCAGACGCTGCGTGAAAAGCTTCCGGAAGGCTTCCAGACCTCGGAATATCTGCTGGAGCACGGCATGGTGGATATGGTGGTCAAGCGCCATGATCTTGCAGCGACGCTTGCTTCGCTTCTGAAGATCATGTTGAAGCAGCCTGAGAATTCTGATCAGGTCCTCGCCAGGACGGCCTGACCATTCCGGGCCGGAATGGCGTGAGCCAACGGCAGAATGGATGTGACACCAGTTGCCGGACTCCTCGGGAGGTTCGGCAATTTCGCTATTTCAGCCGCAGGGATTGCCATGAACGACGTTGCCCTTAGCGAGGCGGAACAGGTCATCAACGAACTGATGGCTCTACATCCCAAAGGTTTTGATATGACCTTGGGGCGCATGCGGCGTCTGCTCGATGTGCTGGGGAATCCGCAAAACCGTTTGCCTCCCATGATCCATGTGGCTGGCACCAACGGCAAAGGCTCTGTCAGTGCATTCTGTCGCGCTCTGCTGGAAGCTGCCGGACATGCCGTTCATGTTCACACATCACCCCACCTCGTAAACTGGCATGAGAGATACCGCATCGGGCAGCGCGGTAAGCCGGGAGTGCTGGTTGAAGATGCATTGCTGGCGGATGCCTTGCGTCGCGTGGCGGAGGCCAATCGGGGCGAGCCTATCACCGTCTTCGAAATCCTCACGGCGGCTGGCTTCCTGCTCTTTTCAGAACTTCCAGCCGATGTGGTCGTCATGGAAGTCGGTATGGGCGGACGTCTCGATTGCACCAATGTGGTCGATCATCCGGCAGTGTCTGTCATCATGCCGATCTCCTTCGATCATCAAGCCTATCTTGGCGATCGTGTGGAACTGATTGCAGCAGAGAAGGCGGGCATCATCAAGAAGGGCTGTCCTGTCGTTATCGGTCATCAGGAATATGATTCAGCCCGTGAGGTGCTTGTATCGGTCGCCGAGCGGCTGGGTTGTCCAATGTCCGTTTACGGGCAGGATTTTCGTGCTCATGAGGAATTTGGCAGACTGGTCTATCAGGATGAATTCGGCCTTGCCGATTTGCCTTTGCCGCGCCTGCCGGGCCGCCACCAATTGGGCAATGCCGCTGCAGCCATCCGTGCCGTCAAGGCAGCCGGGTTCGACGTGACCGAGGCCATGATGGAAAAGGCGATGAACTCTGTCGAGTGGCCGGGGCGTCTCCAGCGACTGACGGAGGGCGAACTTGTTCGCTTGGCCCCTGAAGGCGCGGAAATCTGGGTCGATGGCGGCCATAATCCCGGTGCCGGGGAAGTGATTGCCGAAGCGATGGCTTCTTTCGAGGAGCGTCAGGCGCGTCCCCTCTATCTGATCATTGGCATGTTGAATACCAAGGAGCCTCTGGGCTTCTTCCGTGCCTTCACGGATATTGCCGAAAGCGTCTTTACCGTGCCGATTGCAAGCAGCGAGTCCGGATTGGATCCGGTGGCACTGGCGCAATCCGCCTATGATGCTGGTCTTGTGGCAGAGCCCATGTCCAATGTCGCGGATGCACTAAGAGTGATTGCGGACCGCCAGCTGAGTGACAGCCCGCCGCCGCGCATCCTGATCGGCGGGTCGCTCTATCTCGCCGGCACTGTTCTGGCGGAGAATGGAACGCCGCCGAAGTGACCTGAGCGACAGATCGAAAGCAAAAAGAAACCCGGCTGCGAGGCCGGGTTCTTTGTTTTTGTAATGCCGAAAAGATCAGGCGTTGCCGGAAATCCAGCTGGAAAGCGCGGTCTTCGGTGCAGCACCAACCTTGATATCCGCCACTTCGCCGCCCTTGAACATGGCAAGGGTAGGGATGGAGCGCACGCCAAACTTGGCAGCCAGTTCCGGGTTTTCGTCAATGTTCAGCTTGGCAATCTTCACCTTGCCAGCCATCTCTGCCGAAATTTCTTCCAGGCTCGGAGCAATCATCTTGCACGGGCCGCACCATTCTGCCCAGAAATCAACGACAACGGGCTCGGCGGAGTCCAGAACTTCGGACTGGAAGTTGGACATGTCGACTTTCACGGTAGCCATGAGGCTCTCCTTCAGCAATTGGCAGTGTTGGAAACAATGTGAGGTGCACAAACGGGAAATTCAATCCCGCTATCTCACTTTGTCGCCAGTTCGGCAAGCGACCTATCGAGGTCAGCAGCCGGGATTTCCAGCACTTTCGCCGTCTCCGTATAGACCAGAATGCAGCGAATTGTCTTGCCCGGATAAAGCGGCGCAAGCACTTCGCGATAGATAGCAAGCTGGGCTTTATGCGGGAAGGCAATCTCATCCGCGGAGCGCGGCACGAAACGGTTGGTTTTGTAGTCGAGAATGATCACTGAACCATCTGGCGCGATAGCCAGGCGGTCGATGCGGCCCGATACCGCATAATGCCGCTCATTCAGCGTCAGACGGCCCATGATGGAGACTTCGGCCTGGGCGTGCCCCTCGAAGAGGGGCTGGAGATCCGGTTTTTCCAGCACGCCCAGCACGTTTTCGAGCAAGGCCTGTCGCTCTTCCTCCGGCCAGGTGCCTGCGGTTCGCTCCAGATAGCGTTGCGCTGCATCCCGCCACTGCTCGCGCGGCAGGTTTGGCAGAGTTTGCAGCATTCGGTGACTAAGCTGGCCCTTCTGCAAGGCAAGGTCAGCCGCCTGTTTCTCCCCAAAGAGAGGGGAGACGAACGGGGCCTCGCCATCCTCATCCTCGATCATCACACCCACGCCGGAGGGGGCGAGCGGACGCGGCAAAGGTTTCGGTTCAGGCAGGGGTTTGAACACCTCTGGCGGAAGGCCCGTCGTCTTATCCTTCTGCTGTTGCCGATCCAGCCGGCTTGGGAGCGAGACAATGACGCCACCTTCCCGCCAACGATAGCCAGACCATTCTCCATCCGGACCGGTGAAGGTCGCCGCGGTGCAGCGTTCAGAATCCGCGTGAAGCGCGCGGGTAATCATGGCCTGCCAGCTTTCATCGTTTTCGCGCTTGCCGCGATAGCCGCAAACAATCAGGCGATCGGCAGCCCGCGTCATGCCGACATAGAGAAGACGTCTGTATTCTTCCTCGGCCGCTTGCTTCAGGCGTTCGTCATCGGCAGCCGTCAGGGCATTGGTCAGGATCTTGCCGGGCACCCAGGCGGGAATGTCACGGTCTGCGAGCTTGAGAAAGCGGAATTTCGGAACATGGGTCGAGATAAAGGCCTTCGATCCGCTATCGACCAGAAAGACGACCGGAGCTTCGAGGCCCTTCGACGCATGCACCGTCATGATGCGAACTTCATTGCGTCCGCTATCCTGCTCGCGTTTGATTTCCGGTGCTTCCAGTTCCAGCGCTGAGATAAAGGATTGCAATCCGGGCAGTGCCTGATCTTCGTGATCCAGCGCCAGGCTCAGAAACTCATCCAGAATATCGCCTGCTTCACTGCCCAGGCGAGAGAGGAACAGCCTTCGCCCACCATGGGCGCCGAGAATGCGTGCGAAGAAATCGTGAACCGGTAGCTGCATGCCAAGAGCGCGCAAATGAGAAAGACGCTCTCGCACTTCGACGAACGGAGCTTCTTCCGCATCCGCCAGACTATTCAAGCGACGCCAGACACTCTGTCCCTCTTTCCGCAAGGCCGATAGATGGAAGATCTGCTCCTCGGAGAGGTTGAAGAGCGGACTTTTCAAGGCTGCGGCCAGTGACAGGTCATCATGCGGTTGCAGAACGAAGCGAGCCAAGGCCATCAGATCCTGAACTGCAATATGGCTGGTCAGCCGCAGACGGTCGGCACCGGCCACCGGTATTTCGCCCTTCCGCTTGAGAGCACGTGTCAGCGCATTCACGAAGGCATCACGCTTTCGAACAAGCACGAGGATGTCTCCCGGCTCGATGAAGCGCTGCTCGCCTTTCTCGATGACGGTTTGCTGCCCGACCATCTCCCCGATCACATGCGCAATGCGACTGGCAAGGATGGCGGATGGCGCACGATCCGGCGTCGAATCGAAGGGGGCAGTCCAGTCGTCTTCCAGATCGGCCTGGTCAGGAACGACCGTGTCCCAAAGATCCACCGCACCGGCATGGCCGACTCGGTTGGAACGATGGATTACGGGTTCGCCCTCGGCACTCAATCCTCTGGCGTGGTCTGGCAGGGCAAAGACCTGATCGACAGCGCTCAAGACATCCGCAGTCGAGCGGAAGGAGAGGGGAAGTCGCACCGGGTTGAAGATCTGGCCGCTGCGGGAGACGCGGCGCTGCGTGCCCGAACGTTCTTCGGCAAAACGCTCCGGTCTTGCACCCTGAAAGGAGTAGATGGACTGCTTCTCGTCGCCCACCGCGAAAATGGTTCGCGTGCCGGGGCGGGCTGTTTCGCCGGCGAAGAAGTCTTCCGCCAGGGACTGGATGATGCTCCATTGAATGGGACTCGTATCCTGCGCCTCATCGACAAGGATATGGTCTATGCCCTGATCCAGCTTGTAATGAACCCAGGCACCGACACCGCCACGACCGAGAAGCTCAGCTGTGCGCGTGATGAGATCCTCGAAATCCAGAAGACTGCGGCGCCTTTTCAGTTCCTCGTAATCCGCATCCAGCCGCGCAGCGAGGGTCAGTGCCGAAAGCGTTGCCCGCAGCATTCGTGCGCGTGTCAGCTTTTCCCGGCAGGCTACCACATGCTCGCGGGCCTGGGAGACAGCTTCTTCCAGGCCCGGTGCCGCACTCGCCATCTTCTTGGTGAACAGCGATGTGTCCGCCTTCGGCTTTCCGGCCTGTGTCAGAAAGACCTGATCCAGAATGCGCGCGCGTTCAGCGGCATCCGGTTGCGCGATGGCCTGCTGCAAAACAAAGGCGGCTTCTGCCGATTTTGAACCTCCCTTGTCGGATTGCGCAAGGTCGAGATAGCTGCTGAGTGTGGGGCCAGAAAGCCCGGCGAGTGGCCAGTACTCGCGCAGAATACTCTGTTCGTCATCCTGTCGATCCAGGCCAAAAGCGCGACGCAGCTCACCTTCGACGCCTTCACCCTCGCGCGCCCACAGGAAGAAGCGGCGCAGCGCCGTGCGGTTTGCGATGATATCCGACAGAAGCGTTTCAAGGCCACCTTCGTCACCCAGATCGAGAACATGCGCGAAGGCATCCGCCAGGTGTGTATCGCCCTCTACGGATGTGGCCGTCAGCAGCGAGCGCCGCGCCTCGGCCAGCAGGGCTGAGGCGGATGCATCGTCGAGAACGGAAAAGTGACCTGCGACATTGGCTTCCAGCGGAAATTGATGAAGCAGCGCCTCGCAAAAGGCATGGATGGTCTGGATCTTGAGCCCGCCCGGCGTTTCCAGCGCCTTGGCGAAGAGACGCCGCGCTTCCGCCAGCTTGATCTTGTCGGGCATGGCGCCTTCAATGGATGCGATGCGCTTCGACAGATCCTCATCGGAGAGAACAGCCCATTCCCCCAGTCTCTGAAACACGCGGTTCGACATTTCCGATGCCGCAGCCTTGGTATAGGTCAGGCAGAGGATTGCCGAGGCGCGGCAGCCGGAGAGAAGCAGGCGAATGACGCGTTGCGTCAGAACATGTGTCTTGCCGGAACCGGCATTGGCCGAAACCCAGGCGGAACTGGCGGGATCGGAAGCCAGCGCCTGCTGACGCGCGGTCCAATCGAGCCACTGTGCCGGATCGTTGCCCAACTGGTGAAGATCATCGCTACTCATCGGCTTCACTCTCCTCGGCATCGGCTGTTGCCCATTCCGCAACCCGCGCGAGATGATCGTATTCGCCGCCATAATCGCCCTGCTGGAAGGGGATGAGCCGGGATGCAAAGCCCACGTCGCCATCGCGCAGGCGGTTCACAAATGCGGTCAATTGCGTGATGGAATCCGCCGCAAGCTCCATGGCTGATTTGGGTTTGACCTTGGCCGTCTCCTTCGCGCCCTCGTTGTTCACCTTGTCGCACGTGAAACGCTCGCCCGGGCGAAGCCGCACATAGAGAAGGTCATCCACGCGTGTCGCTTCCAACCCCTTGAAGCCACCGGCTTGCAGAGCTGCTGCCTCCAATGCCAGTTGCGGGTCGAGAAGAGCGCGTGCCTGCGGTGCCGTAGGGCTCAGGCCGGTCTTGTAGTCGATAATATCGGCGCAGCCATTGCCTTTGATATCGATCCGGTCGGCAATGCCTGTCAGCCTGATGGCGGCCTCCGGCAGTTCGAAGCCGGATGAAAGCTCCGTATAGGTTTTGCGCACGTCGCCAGCACGGCGGTTTTGCCAGCGAAGGAAAGCACGCGCCACCTCGACAAAGCGGGGACGCCATACCTGTTCGATGTGGATCGGAAGGCGTGCGCCCTGAAACTCCTCCGCAATAATCCGCTGCATTTGCGCCCAGCCATCATCGGCACCGGCTGTGGTAGCCACCTCGCTGGTATAGCGTTCGATAATGCGGTGGTAGAGCGTGCCTCGCTCAGAAGCGCCCGGATCTTCATTAAAGGGATCGATGGGATCGAGTTTCAGGATGCGCCGCGCATAAATCGCGTAGGGGTCACGACGCAGGCGCGCGACTTCGCTGAAGGAGTATTTCTTTGGCTGGAGATCGGCGGGTGGGGTCGGGGCAGGGCGTTTGCCCAGCGGCTGGCGTTCCTCCGGGGGCGTATCGTCCATCATTTGCGCCCAGCGGCGATAGTCTTCTCCGCGCGCCAGAAGATCCTTCCTCAAGCCTTCTCCGCCCAAGGCCAGCAGCCTTTGAAGCCAGCGGGACGCAACAGTGGGGGCGCCGCCTTGACG
This sequence comes from Affinirhizobium helianthi, assembly GCF_042680945.1. Classification (NCBI taxonomy): domain Bacteria; kingdom Pseudomonadati; phylum Pseudomonadota; class Alphaproteobacteria; order Hyphomicrobiales; family Rhizobiaceae; genus Affinirhizobium; species Affinirhizobium helianthi. The sequence continues at coordinate 128,908 of NZ_JBHUEQ010000032.1, forward strand.
CAGGGAGCGGGTGTAGATGAGGTCTCTGGTTCCGTTGGCCATGATGAAATCATGCGCCAGCTGCCCGGTTCGCCGCTCAGGCGGCTCAAGCCCCATATCTCCCTTCATGCTGCGGGAGAGGAAGGGGTTGTTGACCGATTGCGCGGGCCAGGACCCTTCATTCATGCCGCCGATAATCAGCGTATCCACACGCTGCAAGCGGGATTCAAGCGTGCCGAAGATGAAGACCCGCGGATGGCTCAAGGCTCTCGGCTTGACGGCTTCGCTTGCCATCAATGCTGCCATGATATCGATCCACTGTGGCCCGTCCGCCTCGATCTGACCATCCGTCGCAATGATGTCGCCAAGCAGGCCCGCAAGCCTTTCCCCCGCTTCACCCGTCCAGAGGGTGCTGAGATCTCCGGTTTCGGTGATCGCCACTGCTTCAAGCACGCGCCCTGTCCGCGTTGCCCAATCCGCAAGTGTCAGCCGCTCCGTCAATCTGCGCCCGTCGGCCAGTGGCGGGCGCACCGCGGCGCTCAACGGGGAGGCGGCATTCGCCATGCGTTCAGCAAGATCGGCGGCCTGTCCGGGCGCTTCCGGTTTCAGTGAAAGTCGCCATTGGCGGGGGTGGCGATCTCCGGCCTGTTGCGCGAGGCTGGCATGGAGCAGGGCCGGCAAGTGCGCAATGTCCGGCTCCGTGGTGCCGCCACGCAGCGCCAGAAGCTCTAGTGCATTGCCACCGGAAAACACCTGCCTCGTCGTTAGGCCAAAGCGTGCCAGGGGATGCTTCAACAGAGCTGTGATCGCAACCGGATCGCCCGGACGAAGCGTGGCCTCCAGCACAAGAGAAAGAAGCGTTCCCTGAGGTGTCGAAGAAAGCGGTGTGCCTGCGGTATCGTCCGCAGTGATCCCGAATCTGGCAAGCTCTGCCGCCACGCGGCGCGCCAGTGCACGATCTGGCGTAATCAATGCCGCTTGTGATTCACCATCCATGCCCGGACGCTCGAGGGCCAGCCGCAGAGCGATGGCAATGGCGGCAGCCTCTTCCCGTTCATTGGCGGCTTCGATGAGGGCAACATCGGCAAAGGCCTTGCGAACCGTCTCCGCCGGGGCCTCTTCTCGCCAGCGGTTCCAGCTATCGGTGGCTTCGGCAGGTGCCAGCGCACGCGATAGAAGGAGATCGCGGCAGGCCAGATCATCGGGCACATCCCCTAATGCGGGCACGTCTTCCCGGCTCACACCCAGCTTGCGAAGCAACCTGTGAAGGCCGTATTGCGGATGGCTTCGGCTGGCGGGGTCAGGACGGCCAGCACTGTCGCCAAGACCGAGAAGAGCCCATTGCTCCTCGGGCATGGCCTTGTCCAGCCCCGGAAGAACGACAACTCCATTGGGCAGATCCGCGATGGCCGCAATCAGGTTCGCGGCAGCGGGAACGGAGCCGCTGGAGCCTGCGACGATAACCGGCCCGGCATGCTCTCGCACAGCAATCCGGCTGGCCTCGGCATTGATGATCGCTGCCTGATGCCGGGCAGGCGAGGAGCGCTTCAGCTCATCCAGCCGTGCTGGCCAGAACTGACTGGCGATCTTCAGGAACTCGGCGGAAAGCTGCCACCACAGGGAATGTTCTGCGGTGTTCAGGTTCTCAAGCCGTGCCCAATCCAGATCCTCTGTCTCCATTGCATCGATGAGTTCAACGAGCGAACGGGCAAGCCAGATGGCATCGGCGGGGCTGGCCGGGGCAACGAGCGGCGAGGCGAAATGGACATCCGTGATGGCTTTTGGCAAAGCATTGCGCCAGGCAAGGATCAGGCGGCCAAGCTCCAGCAGCCGTTGCGTACCGCCGATCGGAACTGCCAGATCCATTTCCTCGGGCGCGACGACATCGAAAAGCCCGCTATCGTCATCCGTCTCACCCAGCGGACGGATGACCGGCAGGATCGCCGAACGGCCACCGAGAAGATCCACGAATTCTGATCGCAGAACACGCGCGGCACGGCGCGTCGGGACATAGATGGTGACTTTGGCAAGCGAAAGCGGATCCTGATCGTCATAGCGATAGGTGGACAGAAGCCGTCCATCGCAAAGCGCCGCGGCAACCGTTCTGAGGAATGGTATGGCGGGCGGAATGGTCAGAATGCGTTTTTCGCGGTGCCGTTCCATGTTCAGGCCAGGGCCGGAAGGGTGGATAGAAATTCTTCCGCTTCTCTCAAACCTTCCGGCGTCCCAACCGTGATCCAGTGTCCCTGCAACAAGGTGCCGAACAGCGCTTCGCGCGCAATGGCGCGATCGAAATAGCGGTTCAGGTTGAAAGGCTCATCGGGTGCGTCGCTCAGGAAACTGGAATGCATGGCAAAGGCGCCCGCATAAACGACAGGATTGGGATCGCCTTCGCTGTAGCGGGCAAGGCGATGGTCACTCCCGAGATTGAAATCCTTCTTTCCATCGTGACCGATTGCCTGATCTACGGGAACACAGAGCATGGCCAGATCCATGCGTTCAGGCTCGAAAAATTCGACAAGACGGCGAAGATTGGAGGGCTGGTGTTTCGGCTCTCCAACCCAGAAAAGATCCGCATTCATCACGAGGACGGGACCGGGGGGCAGAAGCTTCAACCCCTTGGCCAGCCCGCCGCCGCTGTTCATGAGCTGCTCTCTCTCATCGGATATGAGGATGTTCAGATCCTTCCTCTGTGAGAGATGGGTTTCCATCTGATCCGCATGATGATGGACATTCACCGCAACATTACGAACACCGGCTTCCGCAAGGGCGTCCAGCACGTAATCTATCATCGGGCGTCCACCGACAGGAACAAGAGGCTTGGGAAGCCTGTCCGTCAGGGGACGCAAACGCGTGCCCAGGCCCGCAGCCAGCACCATGGCATTCTCGATGATCATGCGATCGGATCCGTTATTCGACTATGCCCGTTTTTGCCATCCAATCGGCCAAAGGCGCAAGCGCAGGATGGGCAAGAACAGTGGAGAGATAGCGAAGCGTACGCGGCATGTGCTTCATGTAGCCCGGCTTGCCATCGCGCTCCTTCAGCCGCACCCAGAGACCGGCAAGCTTGCAGTTGCGCTGCGCGGACATGATGGCAAACGCCTTGCGGAATCCATGCTCATCGAATGCGCCCTGCGCATGGCGTAGCGCCACGTAATGCTCGAGAAGGTCATGGGCCAGGGCTTCCGGAATTGTCACCCGCGCATCCTGAACGAGCGAGGCAACATCGTAAGCCGTCGGCCCGATCATGGCATCCTGAAAATCGATAAGGCCAATCCGGGCCAAATCCTGTTCCTGGTCCCGCCAGATGAGGTTTGGCGAATGGAAATCGCGTAGCAGCAGATGCCGTTCAGCGTTTGAAAGCTCACCGATAAGGCTGTCCCAGATCTGACCGTATTCTTCCCGGACATTCTCTGCCACAGGTTCTCCACCTCGCAACGAGGGAAGGTACCAATCGAGAATGAGGCGGGTTTCGATCTTCATCGCCACCGGATCGAAATCCGGGATAAGATGAACGTGCCCTGCATCAACCGCGATCTCCTTTTGCACCGGCAGGCAGGCATGAAGATGCGCAAGGCATTCGATGGCGGCGCGGTATCGCTCCGGCAAAGGCTCGCCTTCCGGCGACAGGACGCCCTCGGAGCCGAGATGTTCGAGAAGCAGAAGTCCGTGCTCGTAATCGGCAGCCAGAACATCCGGTGCGCAGAGCCCGCACTGCTTCAGGTAAAGATCGATGCCGACGAATGGCAGAATATCTTCAGCGATATGCGCAACCTTCGGGTAGGGCTTTCCGTCCAGCACCGCTGGGCCTGAGGCGCGACGCGGCCAGTCCATCAGCACGAGCGGCACGCCATCGTGCGGGCGAACAGTCTCATAAGCCCGTTGCGATGCGTCGCCAGTCAGGTAGCGGCGTCGATCCGGTGTATGGCCGTTCTCTTTCAGGAAATTGCGGATCAGCAGCACCCTGCGAATACGCTCCAAGGCTGCGTCCGGCCCTTCGATGTCTGCCTGACGACCTGCATCCTGATGAGTCAGCCTGAGAGTGATGCGGTCGGCCGGTAGCTCCGCCTCCGCCATTTCCGGCCATTCGACCAGACAAATGCCGTCATTCAGGCTTTCATCCAGGCCAAGCTCATCCAGCTCTGAACCATCGGCAATGCGGTAGAGATCGAAATGAGCGACCGGAATGCGCAGATCATAGGTCTGAACCAGCGTGAAAGTCGGGCTTGGAACCTCCAGCGCTTCATCATCTGCCATGGCTCGCAAAAAGGCACGGGCAAGGGTGGACTTTCCGGCTCCCAGGTCTCCGGAAAGCGCAAGACAATCTCCCACGTGAAGGGCAAGCGCCAGATCCTCTCCGAGGCGGATTGTTTCCGCTTCGTCGGCAAGCGTCAGGGTGATTGGGGCGCAGCTGTTCATTCTGCCGCGACGGAACGGGCTGTGATGGCGCTCGGAATGCGGCAGGTCACTGTGGTGCCCTGACCGGGTTTGCTTTCGATCTTCACCTCACCCTTGTGCAGGTTGACGAAGCTTTCGACAATCGAAAGACCAAGGCCCGCTCCGGTGCGCTTGCCGCCCTTGCCGCTCGAAAAGCGATCAAAAACGGTCGGCAGCATGTCTTCCGGAATACCGGGTCCCTTGTCAGCCACGGAGAAGAAGAAATCGAGGCCATTGCGCCAGCTGCTGAGCGTGATTGTCGAACCTTCCGGCGCGAAGTTGGCGGCATTCGTGATGAGCTTGATCAGGATCTGCTTCAATCTCTGCTGGTCTGCCACGATGGCGCCCATGCCACGCGGCGCGACGATTTCCAGCATGACACTGTTTTCATTGAGCCTGTCGGCAATCTGCATCGCCACGTCATCGAGAAGATCGTCCAGATCAACGTCGGCGTAGTTCAATTCCATGATCCCGGCATCGACAGTTGCAAGGTCCAGAATGTCGTTGACGATGGTGAGCAGTACTGCGGACGAGGTAGAGATATGGTCGACATATTCCGCCTGACGCTCGTTCAGAGGTCCGATCCCCGTCGTCTTCAACAGATCCGTGAAGCCGATGATATTGGTGAGCGGTGAACGCAATTCGTAGGAAACGTGCTGCACGAAATCGTTCTTCAGCTCGTCGGCCTTGCGCAGCGCCTCGTTCTTTTCCTTCAAAGCCCGCTCGGCGCGCGCGCTATCGGTCATGTTGACAAAGGTTAGCATGGTCTGCGCGTTTGGCAGCGGGATCACCGCGTAATCCAGCACAATGCCGGAATGCAGCTCGAACGTTCCCTGAAGCGATGGGCGCTCGTCGTCGAAATTCGTCAGCATCTGACCGAACAGACGCCAGCCATCCGGCTTCTCATATTCCAGCGCGCAGGCGGCTTCGATAGCCTTGATGTGGGTTCCGGGCTTTGTCTGCTCTTCCGTAATGCCCCAGAGGGCACGGAAAGCCGGGTTTGAAAGCCGGATGCGGCCATCCGGGCCAAACACGGCCACGCCTTCCGCAAGGTGGTCGATCGTTTCGCCCTGAACCTTCACCAGCGTATTGTAGCGGGTTTCCAGATCAACCTGTTCGGTGAGATTTTCGAAGACCCAGGTTGCGCCGCCTTGAGGATGCGCCGTGGCAATGACCTGAAGCGTCTGGCCGTTTGGCAGATGCCAGCGATTGGTCTGGGTATCGAGCGCGCGGTAAACGGAGAGAACGGACTCTTTCCAGTTTCGCCAGTTCAATTGCTCCGGCAGCTTGTTCTGGCTGCGAAGCTTGTCCAGCAGCTCATTATGGTCTGGCCGGCTTTCGAGGAAGCCGAGATCCAGATCCCAAAGCCTGACGAAGGCTTGATTGTAGAATTGCAGGCGCTGGTTCTTGTCGAAAATGGCGACAGGCGTTGCCAGATGATCCAGAGTCTCGGCATGGCTCTTCAGCGTGCGATCGAGCTCTGCCCGAATGGATTCCGCTTCCGAGACGTCGATGGCCATGCCCGCAGAACCGGCAATGCCGACCACGTCGACCACATCGAAAACCGTTCGGTTGCCACGCACAACTGTGGAGAGGCGATCGTGGAAGGGCGAGGTTGGCGTTGCGACGGCACGAATCTGTTCGCGCGCGATAGTACCCAGGAACTCTCGGGCTTCCTGAATGGCTTGCGACGGTGTGGCCGCTTCCACGGCCTCGCCATAGGCATGATTCACCCAGGCAAGCGTGCCATCTGCATCGCGGCGCCAGACCGGCTGTTCCAAAGCATCAAGAAGGCTCTCGAACAGATTGATCGAAGAAACCAGACGCTCCCGCTCGATCTTCAATTCCGCCAGCTCGGCGCGCAGATTGTTCAATGCGATGAAACGGACAAACGCCTTGCCGCCGGAAACCCGGCCCTGCACTTCCAGAATTTCATCACGCTGGGTTTCCACCACAAGATCGAATGTGTGTCCGGAACTGCGCAGCGATTCCACAGCGCGTTCAAGCTCAACTGCCGAATGAGGCCTCATCCACTTGCCAAAGGCAAGAAAATCACGGTCCTCCAGCGGAGCACCGGTTTCGGGCGGCAACTGGCCAAGGAATTCCGGACGGGAGGGGCCGGCTTCCCAGACGACGATCCGACGGTTCTTGTCCGCAATCAGCGCTTCGTATTTGGAAATCTTCCGGTGCGCATCGGAAAGCGCCCCGCGCATTTCCTGGCTTTCCGCTTCCAGAGTTCCCTTTTGCCGAACCAGCCAGATGGTGGAAAGCAGCGCTGCCGCAATGGCTCCGACAGCCAGCGAGGAGAAGATCACTTCCGATGAAGTGAACAGCTTTGCTGCCGGCACCACGCGCTCCTGCGCCCAGGCTGCCCCGGCCAATCCTGACAATGCTGTTCCCGCAAGGCAAACGCGCGCAGTCTGAAACAGCCGCCGCATGCCGCAAATATCCGTCTTCCGCACCTGACCTGTCATTCCCCGTATTGTTGATGCAAGCGCGCTGGCGCCCACACCGTCTTTCGCCCGCTCTCGCGAAGCTGAAAAAATCACCGCCATTCCGGTCTGTCTCCCGTCCATGTGCCGCATCTCCGACAAGACATCCCAGTTCGCAGAGGTCGCCAAACCCCCACGAATCAAGTGGGTTAACAATATCTGCTTCGTAATTTTCGGCAAAGAGGCGACGGCAAAAAAGAAGCCGCGGAATTGTCAATCCCGCGGCCACTATATCTTGTGGAAAATCTAGGTGAGATTAGTACCTGTAGTGTTCCGACTTGAACGGACCCTGTGGCGTTACGCCAATATAGGCAGCCTGCTCATCGGAAAGCGTCGTCAGCTTCACGCCGAGCTTGGCCAGATGCAGGCGAGCAACCTTCTCGTCCAGATGCTTCGGCAGGATGTAGACGCCCGGCTTGTATTCCGCCGTCTTGGTGAAGAGCTCGATCTGGCCAAGCACCTGGTTGGTGAAGGATGCAGACATCACGAAGGACGGATGACCAGTGGCATTGCCGAGGTTCAGAAGGCGACCTTCCGAGAGAAGGATCATGCGGTTGCCCTTCGGGAACTCGATCATGTCCACCTGTGGCTTGATATTCGTCCACTTCAGGTTCCGCAGCGAGGCAACCTGGATTTCATTGTCGAAGTGACCGATATTGCCAACGATGGCCATATCCTTCATCTCGCGCATGTGCTCGATGCGGATAACATCCTTGTTGCCAGTCGTGGTGATGAAGATATCTGCCGAGGAAACGACATCCTCCAGCTGAACCACTTCATAGCCGTCCATGGCCGCCTGCAGGGCGCAGATCGGATCGACTTCCGTGACCTTGACGCGTGCGCCAGCGCCAGACAGGGAGGCTGCGGAGCCTTTGCCCACGTCACCATATCCGCACACAACGGCAACCTTGCCAGCCATCATCACGTCGGTCGCGCGGCGAATGCCGTCAACCAGAGATTCCTTGCAGCCATACTTGTTGTCGAACTTCGACTTCGTGACCGAGTCGTTCACGTTGATCGCAGGGAAGGGCAGCAGGCCCTTTTTCGCCAGATCGTAGAGACGGTGAACACCAGTGGTGGTTTCTTCCGTCACGCCCTTGATGGCGTCGCGCTGCTTTGTGAACCAGCCCGGAGACGCCTGAAGGCGCTTCTTGATCTGTGCGAACAGGATTTCCTCTTCTTCCGAACCTGGGTTCGAAAGAACATTTTCACCCGCTTCTGCGCGTGCGCCGAGCAGGATGTACATGGTGGCATCGCCGCCATCGTCGAGGATCATGTTGGAGACACCGCCATCGGTCCACTGGAAGATCCGGTCGGTATAGTCCCAGTATTCCGTCAGGCTTTCACCCTTCACGGCGAAGACCGGAATGCCCGCGGCGGCGATGGCGGCTGCGGCATGATCCTGCGTCGAGAAGATGTTGCACGATGCCCAACGGACATCGGCGCCCAGAACCTTGAGCGTCTCGATGAGGACGGCCGTCTGGATTGTCATGTGCAGCGAACCGGAAATCCGCGCACCCTTCAGCGGCTTGGAACCTCCGAATTCTTCGCGGCAGGCCATAAGTCCCGGCATTTCGGTTTCTGCGATGTTCAGCTCCTTGCGGCCGAAATCGGCAAGCCCGATATCCGCGACGATATAGTCCTTCTCGATGCTCATAGTTTTCTCCAAGCTCGGGCCGAGATGCGCCTGTGGCTTCATTGGCCCCGGTTTCGGTTTCTGCGCCTGACGGAGAGATGCCGGCGGATGCCTCACAGGCAAAATCCGCCGTTGACCTTCCACCACGCTGACAGGCGGCTTCTGCTACAGGATGTAGCAGCCTTACCCGAAACTAGCAATAAGGATATAAAGAAGTCTTTATATGATAGTTACATCTCTTCGCCGAATCGATCTTCGACGAGATTTGCAAGGGCCTCGATTGCCTTTTCGGCATCCGGCCCGCTGGCGCTGACTTCAATCGTGCAGCCTGGGCTCGCGGCCAGCATCATCAATCCCATGATGGATGTTCCGCCCACGGTCATTCCATCTTTTGAAACATGCACATCCGCCTGAAAGGTTTCCACCATCTGGACGAACTTGGCAGACGCTCTGGCGTGGAGGCCGCGCTTGTTAATGATCAGCAATTCCCGGGAGATGGATGACATGGAGGCTTTCACTTGCCGCTCAGAACACGGCTGGCAACGTTGATATATTTTCGACCGGCATCGGATGCTTCCACCAACGCCTTTTGCATGTCGTTTTCGCCACGCACACCTGCCAGCTTGATCAGCATGGGCAGGTTGACGCCGGCAATCACTTCCACTTTGCCGCTGCTCATAACGGAAATCGAAAGATTGGATGGCGTGCCCCCGAACATGTCTGTCAGGATAATCACACCATGGCCCTCTTCGGCCTTTTCGACGGCATCCATAATGTCCTGCCGCCGTCTGTCCATATCGTCTTCGGGTCCGATGCAGACAGTTTCAATTCGTTTCTGAGGACCGACCACATGCTCAAGCGCCAGTCGAAACTCCTCAGCCAGCTTGCCATGAGTGACAAGCACAAGTCCGATCATTTAAAATCATCCCCCACTATCAATAGCGACCGATGCCTCTTTTGCACTGCAACAGATGCACGGCGGTGGGAAGCCATCTTCTCCATGTCTCGGGGAAGTGCAAGTCAAAAATCAAGCGAAAGGAGACCTCGAAACGGCTGTTCGTGACAAAATTCCGGCCGAAGTGCTGATAAAAGCGCCAAGGGCGTGCGACAACCGTCAGCAATTCTGACGAGTGGCAGTGCACCAAAGGGCGGCAAATCCAGATATTCTTGATCGGGAGGAAGGCGTTCTGAACCCGCAAGGGAAATGACACGAACGGCGAGATGCAGTTGGGCTTCTTCCACACTCGGCACTTTAACAATCCCGCTCCCGCGGATTTCGATGAGACCGGCGATGGAGGGCGGACGCCTGGCCACAATGCCCTGTTGATTTCCCGAGACCAAAATCTGGTCATCGGCGACGAGCGCGGCGAACGACCCTTGCCTGACTGTTTCCGCGATAAGGGTGAATGCGAGGCTGGATTTGCCGCTGCCGGAGGGGCCGGTGATCAATATGCCCTTCTTGCCGAGCACGACGGCTGTGCCATGAAGATTTATTGGCCCGCTCGTCACGCAGCCTCGCCGGAGGGAAGGGAGAGGATGAACCTCGCACCTGTAACGGTCTTGCCGTCGGAAAGGTTTTCGGCGCGCAGGCTGCCGCCGTGTGCCTCGGCAATCTGGCGGCTGATGGACAGCCCGAGACCCGAGTTCTGGCCAAAGCTCTCGCCTTCCGGGCGATCCGTGTAAAAGCGCTCGAAGATGCGATCAATGTCTTCGGCTCGAATGCCGGGACCGTTGTCATCCACCTGGATGATGCAACGACTGCGGCTCTTGAACAGCTTGATCGAAATACGTCCACCTTTATCCGGCACGAAAGAGCGCGCATTTTCGATGAGGTTGGTGATGATTTGCCCCAAACGCAGATCATGCCCCTGAACCAGATAATTGGATTTGGTCCCCGGTTTGTGATCGACGGTGAGGTCTATGTCCACCGGTTTGCGCCCCGTACGGATCTGCCGGGAAATCTCGACGAGATTGCCGACGAGAACTTCCATGTCGACCGGAGCGGAATCCGACCGCGCAAGCTCCGCATCCAGCCTCGACGCATCGGAAATATCGCTGATAAGGCGATCGAGACGGCGCACATCGTGCAAAATGATGTTGGTCAGACGCTGCTTCGAATCCTCTGTCTTCGCCAAAGGCAGTGTTTCCACCGCGCTGCGCAGGGATGTGAGGGGATTCTTGAGCTCATGGCTCACATCGGCCGCAAAGCTTTCGATGGCATCGATGCGGTCATAAAGTGCATTCGTCATGTCGCGCAGAGCTATGGAAAGATTGCCGATCTCATCCTGACGCGCGGAAAAATCCGGGATTTCCTCACGCTGCTTAACCCCGCGTCTCACCCGGATGGCCGCAGCCGACAAGCGGCGCAGCGGGTTGGCAATGGTGGAAGAAAGAAGCAGTGAAAGCAGAATATTGACCAGCGTTGCGACGCCAAACACGCGCATGATGGCCAGTCGCTCTGCGTGAACAATGTTGTCGATGTCGCCAGCCTGCGTGGACAGCAGAAGGACGCCCAGAACGGCACGGAAACGCTGCACCGGCACGGCGACAGACACGATCAGTTCGCCCTTGTCGGTCACGCGCACAACGGCGCCCCGAACGCCAGTCAGCGCGTTCATCACCTCCGGATAAATGGACCCGTCACCACCCGGCGCTTCCTTGTAGGCTGGCAGATTGCCAGGCTGCAGCATTCGGTTGATCTGGCTTGTCAGCCATTCAGACCAGGTCTGGGACTCCCCTTCGACCGGCGGCAATTCGTAGCGCAGCACCTGGCCGCGGGAATAGAGGTGACGCGAATCGAGAAGCAGGTTTGCATCCGCATCGAAAAGCCGCGCGCGCGTGCGCGTCGGGGAGATCAGCCGACGCAGAACCGGCGCTACCCGTTCAGGATCAATGGGAAAATCGAGATCCTCATCATTGGGAACCGGGGTGATACTTTGACCAGCCTGAAGCTCCAGAAGCTTTTCCGGGTCGATGGTGATCGAATTCGTATCGACGGAAGCGGATGCGGAAATCGCGCCTGCAATAATCTCGCCTTGCGTCAGAAGGCTTTCGACGCGCGCGTCAATCAGTCCCTCGCGGAACTGATTGAGGTAAAGGATGCCCGCGACAAGAACCACGGTTGCCGCGATATTGAAAAACAGAATGCGGCGCGTCAGGCTGGAAAAGACGGCATTACCGAATATGCGCCGTATCAGTGTGAAAGGATGCCTCCATAGCCGACGTGCCGGGCGGGGAGCATCCCTTTCACCCGCGCCAGAATCGTCAGAATGAAGTACTTGATCGGCCAAGGCCAATTCCTTTCCCGTGGCTGCCTTCCAAGGGACAACCGAAAGCGCGCTGCTGCGATTCGCGCCTTATATCCGCCATTTGCGCCTGACGGCAGAGGGCAGGTTAAAAAGCCTGCCGCTTTCGAAACCTGAAACGTGACGTGATCTTCTCACGTCCCGGCACGCTTCAGCCTTCGTTGCGTGCATCCCGTTTATGCGAGAGGCGCCTTAAGCTGCTTCGCGGAAGCGGTAGCCTACGCCGTAGAGCGTTTCGATCATATCGAAATCATTGTCGACCATCTTGAACTTCTTGCGAAGCCGCTTGATGTGGCTGTCGATGGTACGGTCGTCCACGTAGACCTGCTCGTCATAGGCCGCATCCATCAATGCGTCGCGGCTTTTTACAACGCCCGGACGTTGCGCCAGCGAATGAAGGATGAGGAATTCGGTCACGGTCAGTGTAACCGGCTCACCTTTCCAGGTGCAGGTGTGGCGCTCCTGGTCCATCAGCAGCTGGCCGCGCTCCAGGGTGCGGGCAGCCTGATCAGCTGCCGATTTTGGGGCGCCGCCTGCGGAAACCGCACCCTCCTTGCTGCTGGCACGACGCAAGATCGCCTTCACGCGCTCAACCAGCAGCCGCTGAGAGAAGGGCTTGGTGATGAAGTCGTCTGCACCCATTTTCAAACCGAACAATTCGTCGATTTCCTCATCCTTCGAGGTGAGGAAAATGACGGGCAGGTCCGACTTCTGCCGAAGGCGGCGAAGCAGTTCCATGCCGTCCATGCGCGGCATCTTTATATCGAAGATGGCCAGTTGCGGCGGACGCGCCAGAAGCCCGTCCAGAGCAGAGGCTCCATCCGTGTAGGTTTCGACGCGGTATCCCTCGGCTTCCAGTGCAATGGAAACCGAGGTGAGGATGTTACGGTCGTCATCCACCAGGGCGATCGTCTGCATTCTGTCTGTCTCCGCCATACTGTCACGCTTCTCCTGGATTGTGGCCCAGCCGGGCCGCGCCCGGGTTCCGCGTGTGTTTGAGGATAAAGGTGGAACAAATTGTGGCAAAGATAAAGAGGCAGATCGAAGATGGCATTTAATAGCGACGATAAGGAGCAGTGACGGGACGCGAAATGCATTGCTGTTCTAACCGATTTAAAAAAGCAAAAAATTCTTTAAATCGATTAATTATATGATTTTATTGATATTTTCTGCGCCTACCTCTTGCTCTTTGGCCAAAACCGTGGCTAGCGTTCGGCCAATCGACAACATGAGCCAAAGGATAGCGCGTCATGGAGCAGCACGGAGTTCATAATCCGTCAAACGGCATCGAAGCCCTCGGTCTGGTTGGTGCTCAGCGCGTCAACTATAACCTGAACGAGAGCGAGCTTTACGAAGCAGCGCTGCGCAACGGTGAAGCCGAGTTGACTGTGGATGGAGCTCTGCGCGCCGTCACCGGCCAGCACACCGGCCGTTCGCCAAAGGACAAGTTCGTTGTGCGCGACGCAACGACCGAAGGCAAGATCTGGTGGGATAACAACAAGCCGATGTCGCCGGAGCACTTTGCCGCGCTGAAGCAGGATATGCTGGCGCATGCGGCTGGAAAAACGCTTTATGTGCAGGACCTGGTTGGCGGTGCCGATAAGGACAATGCCCTGCCGACACGCGTGGTCACCGAGCTTGCCTGGCACGCTCTCTTCATCCGCAATTTGTTGATTCGACCGGATCGCTCTACGCTTTCGAGCTTCCAGCAGAAGCTGACCATCATCAACCTGCCGAGCTTCCGCGCCGATCCTGCCCGTCACGGCTGTAGGACGGAGACGGTTATTGCCTGTGATCTGGCCAGCGGGCTGATCCTGATCGGCGGTACGTCTTACGCGGGCGAGAACAAGAAGTCCGTCTTCACGGTGCTCAATTACCTGTTGCCGGAAAAGGGCGTCATGCCGATGCACTGCTCCGCCAATGTGGGTCCGCAGGGCGATTCCGCTGTCTTCTTCGGCCTTTCAGGCACGGGCAAGACCACGCTTTCGGCTGATCCGAACCGCACATTGATCGGTGATGACGAGCATGGCTGGGGTGAAGCCGGCATCTTCAACTTCGAAGGTGGCTGCTATGCCAAGGCTATCCGTCTCTCCGCAGAAGCAGAGCCGGAAATCTACGCCGCCACGCGCCGCTTCGGCACAGTTCTGGAAAACGTGGTTCTGGACGAAAACCGCGTTCCGAACTTCGATGATGCTTCGCTGACGGAAAACACGCGCAGCGCCTATCCGCTCCACTTCATTCCGAATGCATCGGCCACGGGCACTGCGCCGCATCCCAAGACGATCATCATGCTCACGGCAGATGCTTTCGGTGTCATGCCTCCGATTGCAAAGCTCACGCCCGAGCAGGCGATGTATCACTTCCTGTCGGGCTACACCGCAAAGGTGGCAGGTACGGAAAAGGGTGTGACGGAGCCGGAAGCGACGTTCTCCACCTGCTTCGGAGCGCCTTTCATGCCACGCCATCCGACCGAATACGGCAATCTGCTGCGCGATCTGATCGCACGCCATGAAGTGGATTGCTGGCTGGTCAACACCGGCTGGACCGGTGGCGCCTACGGTACGGGCCGCCGTATGCCGATCAAGGCAACCCGTGCGCTGCTGACTGCAGCCTTGAACGGCGAGCTGAAAAAAGCCGAGTTCCGTACGGATGCCAATTTCGGCTTTGCGGTTCCGGTGGAAGTACCGGGTGTCGAAACCTCGATCCTCGATCCTCGCTCCACCTGGGCAGATGGTGCAGCCTACGACACGCAGGCCAAGAAGCTGGTTTCGATGTTCATCAGCAACTTCGCAAAGTTCGAAGATCACGTGGACAGCAAGGTTCGCGACGCGGCACCGGGCCTTCTGGCCGCCGCCGAGTAAGATCTCGTTCGGAATAGACACAGCCGCCGGTGCGTTGCGCCGGCGGTTTTCTTTTTGCAGTCTCTGTGAAATAGAAGGCCACGGAGAAGACCATGGCCAGTGACCCGCTCATCATCAACAGCCGAATTACCCTTGCCGGATGGGAACTGACGGAGCAATTCGTGCTGGCCGGCGGGCCGGGCGGGCAGAACGTCAACAAGGTCTCGACCGCTGTTCAGCTGTTCTTCAATCTGTTGGGCTCGCCCTCCTTGCCAGACAGGATCAAGGAAAACGCCGCCAAGCTTGCCGGGCGTCGCCTTTCCAAGGAGGGGGTTCTGATTATCGAAGCCAATCGGTTTCGTAGCCAGGAACGCAATCGCGAGGATGCGCGGGAGCGGTTGAAGGAGCTTCTTCTTGAGGCCGCAAAACCGCCACCGCCGCCGCGACGTAAGACAAAACCAAGCAAGGGAGCCATCGAACGTCGCCTGAAGGAAAAGTCGGGGCGCTCAGAGGTCAAGAAAATGCGGGGCCGACCGGACCGGGAGTAAGTCATGCCAGTCATCCGTCTGCCTCTCGGCATCGAACATCACCCTGAAGCGCTTGACCGTGCGGCACAGCAAGGCCTGGTCGAGATCGTTCGGGAGATAGTTGGTGAGGCACCGCTTTATACGCCTGTCATGCCAAAGACGGGCAAGCCAATGTCGGTTCGGATGACCAATTGCGGTCTGCTTGGCTGGGTGACGGACAAGGAAAGAGGCTATCGCTATCAGGAAACACATCCGGTAACGGGCAATCCCTGGCCTGCAATGCCAGCGCAATTGCTGGAGCTGTGGTCAACCTACGCCCAATGCGCCAAACCGCCGGAAGCCTGCCTCATCAATTTCTATGCGGACGATGCGAAAATGGGCCTTCATCAGGATCGGGATGAAGAGGATCTTGAAGCGCCTGTGCTTTCCATCTCTCTCGGCAATAGCTGCCTTTTCAGGATCGGCGGCCTGCAGCGATCCGACAAGACCAGTTCTGTGAGGCTGCAGAGCGGCGATATCATTGTGCTCGGAGGTGAGGGCAGGCTGGCATTCCACGGAGTGGACCGGATCTATCCCGGTACATCGACGCTTCTTCGCAATGGCGGACGCATAAACCTCACGCTGCGGCGTGTGAATCGCTGACGATCCTTTTATATCGCTAACGATCTATCGCCTACAGTTTTCGCAGAGCGACGGTCTCGACCAGATGATTGCTGCCTTTGCGCAGGATGAGATCGGCCCGGGGGCGTGTCGGCAAGATATTCTGCCGAAGGTTCTTCAGGTTGATGTTCTGCCAAAGGCCCTCGGCAATATCCAGGGCTGCCTGTTGGTCAATGGTCGCATACCGGTTGAAGTATGAACTTGGGTCGCGGAAGGCGGTTTCCCGCAAGCGCATGAAGCGCTCCACATACCAGTTGTGAATCAGGCTCTCATCCGCATCGATGTAAATCGAAAAATCGAAGAAATCGGACACCATCGGAACGGCCGCACCGTCTTCCGGCAGGGTCCGGGACTGAAGCACGTTGATGCCTTCGAAGATCAGGATGTCCGGTCGGTCAATGATGCTGAACTCGTCCGGCAGAACGTCATAGGTCAGGTGCGAGTAACGCGGCGCCTTGACGTTTGGCTTGCCCGCCTTGATGGCCGAAAGGAAACGGAGCAGGGCGCCTATGTCGTAGCTCTCGGGAAAGCCCTTCCGCTCCATCAGATTGTCGCGCTTGAGGATCGCGTTGGGGAAGAGAAATCCGTCTGTGGTGATCAGATCGACCTTTGGACTGGACGGCCAGCGCTTGAGAAGTTCTTGCAGAATACGTGCGGTTGTCGATTTGCCGACAGCCACCGAGCCGGCAATGCCGATCACAAAGGGTGTCTTCACCTGGTCGGAGAGACTGAGGAAGCGATTGCGCTGCTGAAAGAGAAGCTGCGAAGCTTCCACATGCGCGGAAAGAAGACGTGACAGCGAGAGATAAATGCGCCGAACTTCATCCAGATCGATCGGATCGTGCAACGAACGCAGCCTCTTCACCTCATCGCCCGTGAGGGTGAGGGGTGTATCGGCGCGAAACCGAGCCCATTCTTCCGAACGAAAAAGGAAGAACGGCGAATAGTTGTTATCCGGCGTCGGGATATCGGATTCGATGGGCTGGCTGGCGATCGTCATGCTGGCTTTCGGTTCGCCTTTTCCTGCAGTCCTGACTGGACTGTTCGGCGTTGAAGTTCATCCAGCACATCCTGTAGCGGAATGTCGGCAATCTTCAATACGACCATGAGATGATAGAGAAGATCTGCTGCCTCTGAAGTAAGGCCCTTTGCATCTCCTTGAATGGCAGCGATCACAGTCTCTACCGCCTCTTCGCCCAGCTTCTTGGCCGCTCGTTCCTGGCCTGCGGCACAGAGCTTGGCAGTCCAGGACTGGGAGGGGTCCGCCTTGGCGCGTTCGGCAACAATGGCCTCCAGCTGGTCGAGAGTAAAATCGCTCATTCACACGCCCTCATCCAGCCGCATCGCAATGCCGTGCTCTGCCATGTAGCGCTTGGCTTCACCAATCGAATAGGTGCCGAAATGGAAAATCGAGGCGGCCAGAACCGCAGTCGCGTGACCGTCCTTCACACCCGCCACCAGATCATCGAGATTGCCCACGCCGCCGGACGCAATGACGGGTACGCGCACTGCATCTGCAATGGACCGCGTGAGCCCGATGTCATAGCCGCTCTTCGTCCCGTCGCGATCCATGGAGGTCACCAGAAGCTCACCCGCCCCCCGCTCGACCATACGGATGGCGAAATCGACCGCATCGATGCCGGTTGCCTGGCGTCCGCCATGGGTGAAGATTTCCCAACGAGGCGGTTCGTTGTCTGCGGAAACACGTTTTGCATCTATGGACACGACGATGCACTGGTTGCCGAACTTGTCCGCCGCCTCAGCAACGAAATCCGGGTTCTTTACGGCAGCAGAATTGATTGACACCTTGTCGGCACCGGCAAGCAGCAGCTTGCGAATGTCGCCGACCGCACGCACGCCGCCACCGACAGTGACCGGCATGAAGCAGTGCTCGGCAGTCTGGGCCACGACGTCGAAGATCGTATCGCGATTGTCCGATGAGGCCGTGATATCCAGAAAGCAAAGCTCGTCAGCGCCAGCGGCATCGTAGGCTTTGGCGGCCTCGACGGGATCGCCAGCATCGATCAGGTCAACGAAGTTGACGCCTTTGACGACGCGGCCATCTTTGACATCGAGACAGGGAATAACACGGGCTTTCAGAGTCATGCCGCGTCCCCCTTGGCAGCGCGGATCAAGGCGAGCGCCTCGGCAGGGTCGATGCGGCCATCATAAAGGGCGCGTCCTGAAATCGCGCCTTCAAGGTGGGCTGCATCGGGCTCAAGCATGCGCTTGATATCCTCCAGCGATGCCAAGCCGCCGGATGCGATGACGGGGATGGAAACGGCCCGTGCCAATTCCAGCGTCGATGCCCAGTTGATGCCGGTGAGAATGCCGTCACGGTCGATATCGGTGTAGACGATGGCTGCGACGCCAGCACCCTCAAACTTCTTCGCCAGTTCGATAACGCCAAGCTCTGATGCTTCCGCCCAGCCTTCAACCGCCACCTTGCCGCCTTTCGCATCTATGCCGACCGCGATCTGGCCCGGAAACTTTTGGCAGGCTTCAATCACAAGAGCGGGGTTGCGAACAGCAACAGTGCCAAGAATGACGCGGGCAAGTCCACGGCTCAACCAGGCCTCGATATGCTCAAGCGTACGAATGCCGCCGCCCAACTGCACCGGGTTTTTGGTGGCTTTCAGAATAGCATCAATGGCAAATCCGTTACGGCTTTCGCCAGCAAAGGCACCATCGAGATCGACAACATGCAGCCACTCGAAGCCCTGATCTTCGAAGGCTTTCGCCTGTGCTGCGGGATCGGGATTGTAAATCGTCGCCTGATCCATGTCGCCCAGCTTCAGCCGAACGCATTGTCCATCCTTCAGGTCGATTGCGGGAAATAGGATCATGTTCAGGGCTTCCAGCGGAGGAAATTGGCGATCATGGCAAGGCCGAGCTTCTGGCTCTTTTCCGGGTGAAACTGCGCGCCCGCGGTATTTTCACGGGCAACGAATGCGGTCATCGGGCCGCCGTAATCGGTCGTGGCAATCACATCGTCAGGATTGGTGGCTGCCAGATGATAGGAATGGACGAAATAGGCATGCAGACCGTCCGGTCCTGTCGGGATGCCCTCGAACAATGGGTGGGGGCGATTGAGGGTCAGCGTGTTCCAGCCGATCTGCGGAATCTTGAGGTCCGGATCTGCGGGGGTCATCTCGCGCACATCGCCGGAAATCCAGTCCAAGCCCTCGGTGGTTTCTTTTTCCAGTCCGCGGGTGGACATCAGCTGCATGCCGACGCAGATGCCGAGGAAGGGCCGACCCTTTTTCCTTACGGTGTCGACCAAAGCATCTTCCATGCCCGCCACGGAGGCAAGACCCCGGCGACAATCGGCATAGGCGCCGACACCCGGCAAAACGATCCGGTCTGCGGAGGCGACAATCTCCGGCCTGTCGGTCAGGTTGATTTCAGCGTCGAGGCCGGCCTCGCGGGCGGCACGCTCGAAGGCCTTCGTCGCGGAACGAAGATTGCCGGAGCCATAGTCGATGATAGCAACGCGCATCAGCGTCTTCCCATGTCAAAAAGTCCAAGCGCCGGTTCGTTGGTCGTGGTAACCGTGCCTGAAGGCGAGCGTTGCGACCAGTCGGGGCTGGGAACGGAAGGTTTCCAAAGCTCGCCGGCTGGTCCGGAGAAATAGATCTGTTCTGCGGTGGTCAGGTCGGGAGCCGTTACGATATCGACGAGCGTCCAGCCCTTGCCCATCAAGCGGCGGATCACCATCTTGCGGCCTTCAAGGCCGATCAAGAGGCCAAGCGCCAGTTGGGCGCAAAAGCCGGCCCAGAAGAAGCCGGGCCAATCCATCAGGCGACCCGCAAAAATCTGGGCAGCGAACACCAAGCCACCCCAAAGCCAGCATCGCTGAAACAGCAACCAGAGGCCCGGAAAGACGAAGGCCGTCCAGACCATCTTATCCGCAATGAAGCGGGTGGTGCGATGATCGGCTGTTGGCCCGCCGGGGGGAAGTAGTACGAGAAAACTCTTCAAGAGCCCTCCTGCGAGACTTAGACGAGCGTGCCCTTCGTGGAAGGGACGCGTCCGGCCTGCCTCGGATCGATTTCGGTTGCCGTTCTCAGAACGCGGGCGACTGCTTTGAAGCAGGTTTCCGCGATGTGGTGGCTGTTGGCGCCGTAATGATTGAGAACATGCAGGGTGATGCCAGCATTCTGCGCAAGCGCCTGGAAGAATTCCCGCACCAGCTCCGTATCGAAGGTGCCGATTTTCGGCGAGGTGAAGGTGACATTCCAGACGAGGAAGGGGCGACCGGATAGATCGACTGCCGCCTTGGTCATGGTTTCATCCATGGCCAGATCCAGCGATGCGTAGCGTGTGATACCGCGACGATCCCCAAGCGCCTTGGAGATGGCTTGCCCGATTGCGATGCCGGTGTCCTCCACGGAATGGTGATCGTCAATATGCAGGTCGCCCTTGCAGTCGATCTCCATGTCAATGAGCGAATGTCGGGAAAGCTGTTCCAGCATATGGTCGAAAAAGCCGATGCCGGTTTCGATCTTTGAGGTGCCGGTTCCATCCAGGTTGACACTGACGGAAATCGAAGTCTCGTTGGTCTTGCGCGATATGGAGGCGCGGCGTTCGCTCATTTTTCTCACCGGTTATGAACACGGAAAACTGAAGGCTGCTTATCAGCGACACCGCTGTCGTGCAAACGATTCCGAATGCAAACCTGCCAAGTCGTCTGCCATTTGCAATCGCAAGCGACGCACTTACATGAGAGCCAACGGTCGGAATGAGCCGGCCATTTGGCAAGTCCGTCAGAGCGGACGACAGGTGTAGAAATGACGACAATCATTACCGTGCGCAAAGGCGGCAAGGTGATCATGGCAGGAGACGGTCAGGTTAGTCTTGGCCAGACCGTCATGAAGGGAAATGCGCGCAAGGTGCGGCGTATTGGAAAAGGCGAAGTGATTGCAGGCTTTGCAGGCGCAACAGCCGATGCCTTCACCCTGCTGGACAGGCTTGAAAGAAAGCTGGAGCAATATCCCGGCCAGTTGATGCGGGCTGCCGTGGAGCTGGCCAAGGACTGGCGCACCGACAAATATCTGCGCAACCTCGAAGCCATGATGCTGGTGGCAGACAAGCAGATCACGCTTGCGATTACCGGCAATGGCGACGTGCTGGAGCCTGAACATGGCACCATCGCTATCGGTTCCGGTGGCAATTATGCCTATGCCGCCGCCCGCGCCATGATGGATAGCGATAAGAGCGCCGAAGAAATTGCCCGCCGGGCACTCGATATCGCTGCGGATATTTGCGTCTATACGAACCACAATCTGGTGGTCGAGACGCTGGACGCCGAGTAATTTCCTTCAATCAACTGGGTCCCTGCGGCCGGGCTTGATGAGCCGGTGCAGATGAGACGCCGAGAGGACACAATGACAACTTTTTCTCCAAGAGAGATCGTTTCCGAACTCGACCGCTACATCATCGGTCAGCATGAGGCGAAGCGCGCCGTGGCCATTGCCCTGCGCAATCGCTGGCGTCGACAGCAGCTGGATGAAAGCCTGCGCGACGAGGTGATGCCGAAGAACATTCTGATGATCGGGCCAACGGGCGTCGGCAAGACGGAAATCTCGCGTCGCCTTGCAAAACTCGCCGGTGCACCCTTCATCAAGGTCGAAGCCACCAAGTTTACGGAAGTCGGCTACGTAGGCCGCGACGTGGAGCAGATCATCCGCGATCTGGTCGAGATCGGGATTGGCCTTGTCCGCGAAAAGAAACGGGCGGAAGTTCAGGCCAAGGCCCATGCCTCGGCGGAAGAACGTGTTCTGGATGCTCTCGTAGGCTCCACGGCTTCGCCTGCCACACGTGAAACATTCCGCAAGAAACTCCGTGCCGGTGAGCTGGATGACAAGGAAATCGACATTGAGGTTGCTGATACCGGTGCCGGAATGCCGGGTTTCGAGATCCCGGGCATGCCGGGTGCCAATATTGGCGTCCTGAACCTTTCGGAAATGTTCGGCAAGGCCATGGGCGGACGCACGAAAAAGGTGCGCACCACCGTTTCCAAGTCCTATGGCGAACTCATCCGCGACGAATCCGACAAGCTGATCGATAACGAGGTTATTCAGCGGGAAGCCGTTCGCGCCGTGGAAAATGACGGCATCGTCTTTCTGGATGAGATCGACAAGATTGCCGCTCGCGATGGTGGACTGGGGGCTGGCGTATCCCGCGAGGGCGTACAGCGGGACCTGCTGCCACTGGTGGAAGGAACAACCGTTTCCACGAAATACGGCCCTGTAAAGACGGATCATATTCTGTTCATTGCATCCGGTGCCTTCCATGTGGCGAAGCCTTCGGATCTTCTGCCTGAGCTTCAGGGGCGCCTGCCTATCCGCGTTGAGTTGAAGCCGCTTTCGAAGGAAGATTTCCGCCGCATTCTGACGGAAACGGAAGCGAGCCTGATCCGACAGTACAAGGCGTTGATGGAGACCGAGCAACTTTCGCTCGACTTTACGGAAGACGCTATCGATGCGCTGGCGGATGTCGCCGTCCACCTCAATTCATCCGTCGAGAACATCGGTGCTCGTCGTCTTCAAACCGTGATGGAACGGGTGCTGGACGAGATCTCGTTCAATGCTCCGGATCGCTCCGGAACCGCGGCAATGATCGATGCTGCCTATGTGCGCGAGCATGTTGGAGACATTGCAGCGGATACCGACCTGTCCCGTTACATTCTTTGATGATCAGAAGAGGGCCGTGGCAAGGGTGCAACGGCCCTCTTCGCCGTAGGATGAGTGACGGTTAATTGAGGGCTGCGGTCTCGACTCAGCGGCCCTCTATTCAGTATGGGTCACGTCACTCATGTCGCGGGCGACAATTCCACGTGATTCGCTGCCTCGGCGTTGATAGAGCAAAGCTCACCTGAACTCTGGGATAGTCGATCTTGAAGCACGCCGTTCTTGCATTGCTGATGGTTTTTGCCTGGAGCCTTCCCGATGTGGAGGCCGCCAGCCTGACAGTGGTGCCACCCGGCAACCGCAATGCGGAGCAGCCGCGTATTCCCGGCGCTTCCGTGCGGCGCACCCGCGAAGGACGTACGAGTTTTGACGACAAGTACGACAAAATCCGGGATCTGCTTGCTGGAGACCGCAGCCTGATTTCCAAAATCAAACAGACGGCGCAGCGATACGACATCGATCCCATTCACATGATCGGCGCCATCGTGGGTGAGCACACCTATAATGTCGATGCCTATGATCGCCTTCAATCCTATTATGTGAAGGCTGCGGCCTATGCGGGAGACAATTTCCGCTTCGCCTACAAAGGCGAAACCATCGATCAGTTCACCGCGCGCAGCCAGTTCGGCAAGTGCGGCAGCTTCAGCGATTCCTACCGGCTCTGGTCCTGCCGGGAAGGTGTCTGGGAACAGGCATTTCGTGGCAAGACGGTAGATGGCAAGTCCTATCCCGACGATCGTTTCAGCGCGGTCTTCTTCCAGCCTTTCTATGCGGGCCAGACCTTCGGTCTTGGTCAGATCAACCCGCTGACGGCCCTGATGCAATCCGATATGGTGGCAAGCAAATCCGGCTATCCCAAGCTCGATCCTGCCGATGCGCAAGGGGTGTACAAGGCCATCATGGATCCGGACAAATCGCTGGCCTATATGGCGGCAACCATCCGGCGCTCCATTGATGATTATGCTGACATTGCCGGCATGGATATCTCGAAGAACCCTGGCATTACTGCCACGCTCTATAATGTCGGCAACTCCGCAAGCCGTGCCGCGGCGCTTGCTGCGCGCAACCGCGCGGGCGCAGGTGCATTGCCGGAAGAGAATTACTACGGCTGGTTGGTCAATACGAAGCTCGCCGAATTGAAATCGCTTCTCTGAGTGCTGATATAAGGGTCTGTCAATCTCTCGGGAGAACAGGCCAATGGATATGCGACCGGAACCCTTCGAGCCGCCGGCACCGCAGCCGCGCACGACGATTCCATCACGCCTTGAGATCATCCGGACGGTGTTTCGCAATCCGCTGGAACTGTGGGGTGAGCCCTCTTACACGCTGCCCTGGATCGATTCGAAGTTCTTTTCGGAGCGAACGCTGATCGTGAACGATCCGCGATTGATCCGTCATGTTCTCGTGGATAATGCCCAGAATTATGAGATGTCGGAAATTCGGCAGCTGATCCTGCGGCCGATTTTGCGCGATGGGTTGCTGACGGCAGAAGGTTCGGTCTGGAAGCGGTCACGCAAGGCCATGGCCCCTGTGTTCACGCCTCGTCACGCCAAGGGTTTTGCGGGCAAGATGCTGGCGAAATCCGAGGAGTTTCTCGGGAAGTATGAAGATGTGGGGCCGGAAGGCCGCTCCTTTGATATTTCCGTCGATATGACGGAACTGGCCTTCGCCATCCTCTCCGAAACCCTCTTTTCCGGTGATATCGTCACCACCAGCGATAACTTCGCCGATGATGTCGATAACCTTCTGCACCGCATGGGACGGGTTGATCCCATGGATCTGCTGCGTGCTCCGCCCTGGGTTCCACGTGTGACGCGGATCGGTGGCGCCAAGGTGCTGGGGAAATTCCGTGAAATCGTGCGTCTGACCATGGAGAAGCGCAAGGCCCGGATGCGACAGGACCGTGCCGACACGCCGGATGATTTTCTGACGCTTCTGCTAGAGCTGGATGGCCCGGATGGTCTGACGCTCGATGAAATTGAAGACAATATCTTGACCTTCATCGGTGCCGGGCACGAAACCACTGCGCGTGCCTTGGCCTGGACACTCTACTGCCTGGCTCATGCACCGCAGTTTCGCGCGCTGATGGAAGCAGAGATCGACAGCGTCATCGAGAGTGGAGCCGAGCCGGTGGAGTGGCTGGATCGGATGCCGCATGTGCGGGCTGCCTTCGAGGAAGGGATGCGGCTTTATCCGCCAGCTCCTTCCATCAATCGGGCGGCAATCAAGGACGACAGCTGGACGAGCCCCGCCGGTGAAACGGTGCGGATTGCGGCAGGCACGACCATTCTCGTGATGCCCTGGACTTTGCATCGCCATCATCTTTACTGGGAAAAGCCGCGCGCCTTCATGCCTGAACGGTTTCTGCCTGAACACCGCGGCAAAATTGACCGCTTCCAATATCTGCCCTTCGGTGCCGGCCCAAGAACATGCATCGGCGCGACCTTCGCTCTTCAAGAGGCCGTGATTGCCTTGGCGGTTCTGATGCGGCGGTTCCGCTTCGATGCTGTCTCCAATTTTGAACCCTGGCCGGTGCAACGCCTGACCACGCAGCCGAAAGATGGACTGCCTATGCGGGTATCAACGCGCACTTGTTAAGCGATGCGACCAATGCTGCATTGACTAAGCCGGTTCGTCGCGCAAGAACCGCAACATCAGCGAATGATGGAGGACGCCGGATGAGCCGAATCGATGTGAACGGATTAGCAATTGACGAGACACTTCACCGTTTTCTGGTGGAGGAAGCCTTGCCCGGCAGTGGAGTCGATCCGGATCGGTTCTTTGCGGAATTCTCCAACATCGTGCACGAGCTTTCGCCGAAAAACAGGCAGCTTCTGGCAAGGCGCGATGAACTTCAGGAAAAACTGGACGAGTGGTATCGCAAGAATGGCTCTACCTATGATCCGGTTGCCTATGAGAACTTCTTGAAGGAGATTGGATATCTGCTGCCGGAAGGGCCTGATTTCACGGTTTCCACCGCTAATGTCGATCCCGAGATCGCAACAATAGCGGGACCGCAGCTTGTCGTTCCGGTAATGAACGCGCGCTATGCGCTGAACGCTGCCAATGCGCGTTGGGGCTCGCTGTACGATGCTCTTTACGGAACCGATGCGATTCCTGAAGCAGACGGGGCCGAAAAGGGCAGGGGTTACAATCCGGTACGCGGTGCCAAGGTCATTGCTTGGGTCCGCGCATTTCTGAACGAATCCGTGCCGCTGCAGCACGGAGACTGGAGCGAAGTGACGGGTTTCTCGGTGAGCGAGGGCTCGATTCACGTGAAACGTGGGGAACAGACAACCGCGCTTGCCGATGCAAGTCAGTTTGCCGGCTATCGAGGTGAAGCAGGCTCCCCAAGCCAGGTGCTGTTGTGTCGCAACGGCTTGCATATCGAGCTCAAAATTGACGCCTCGACCGCGATCGGCAAGGACGATCCGACCCATATTTCCGATGTCTGGCTGGAATCCGCCATCACCACGATCATGGACTGCGAAGACTCTGTTGCGGCCGTTGATGCGCAGGATAAGGTTGTTGTTTACCGCAACTGGCTGGGCTTGATGAAGGGCGACCTGCAGGAGGAGGTCACGAAGGCGGGCCAGACATTCATCCGCGCACTCAATCCGGATCTTTCGTTCACTGCGCCAGACGGATCGGCAGTCGCGCTTCCTGGCCGTTCGCTTATGCTGGTCCGCAATGTCGGGCATCTCATGACCAATCCTGCGGTGCTGGACCGTGACGGGCGCGAAGTGCCGGAGGGCATCATGGACGCCATGGTGACCGCCTTGATCGCTCTCTACGATATCGGCCCGAACGGCCGCCGCATGAATTCGCGGGCCGGCTCCATGTATGTTGTGAAGCCGAAAATGCACGGCCCGGAAGAAGTGGCCTTTGCCTGCGAGATTTTCTCCCGTGTGGAAAAGGCGCTTGGCATGGCGCCAAACACCATGAAAATGGGGATCATGGATGAGGAGCGCCGAACGACCGTCAATCTGAAGGAGTGCATCCGTCAGGCCAAGGACCGGGTCGTTTTCATCAATACCGGCTTCCTGGATCGCACGGGCGATGAAATTCATACCTCGATGGAAGCCGGCCCCATGATCCGCAAGGGAGACATGAAGCAGGCGGCGTGGATTTCGGCCTACGAGAACTGGAATGTCGATACTGGCCTCTCCTGTGGCCTTTCCGGTCACGCGCAGATTGGCAAGGGCATGTGGGCCATGCCTGATCTGATGGCCGCCATGCTTGAGCAAAAAATTGCGCATCCGAAGGCAGGGGCAAATACCGCCTGGGTGCCATCACCCACTGCTGCTACCTTGCACGCCACGCACTATCACAAGGTGAATGTGGCGGAGGTTCAGGAAGAGCTGAAATCCCGCCCCCGAGCCAAGCTTTCCGATATTCTCTCTGTTCCGGTTTCCTCGCGTCCGAACTGGACGGCGGATGAGGTTCAGCGCGAACTGGACAACAATGCGCAGGGCATTCTGGGCTATGTGGTGCGGTGGGTTGATCAGGGCGTCGGTTGCTCCAAAGTGCCGGATATCAACAATGTCGGCCTGATGGAGGATCGCGCGACGCTGCGCATTTCCGCCCAGCACATGGCCAATTGGCTGCATCATGGTCTGGTCACGGAACAGCAAATCATCGAGACGATGAAGCGCATGGCTGCGGTGGTCGATGGACAGAATGCCGGAGATCCAGCCTATCTGCCCATGGCTGGCCGCTTTGACGATTCAGTTGCCTTCCAGGCAGCTCTTGAACTGGTCTTGAAGGGCAGGGAGCAACCGAACGGTTATACGGAGCCGGTTCTTCACCGCCGCCGTCTTCAAGCCAAGGCAAAGATGCAGGCGGTGTGATCAGGGAGCAGCCCGAAACGATCTAGGGAGCAGATGGAAACAGTTCTGCCATTGATGGAGAAATATGCGTGGGAAGCCTGCTTCTTCACGCATATCATCGGTGTTCAATGTCTTGTCTCAATAATCTGCCTCGGAGTATCATCCTAAGGTTATTCTGCTCTATCATTTGAGCTGCTATCTGCAGAATCGCTCGTGCCTTCCACTACGCCGTTTTGTAAGCCTGTGTATGGCATTGTTGGCGTGCTTTGGCACCCTTGGCAGTCCATTTCTCTCTGCCTTGGCTTCAATTGTGCTGCTTATCAAATTCGATTGGGCGTTGCTGCCGACTCAAGCCACTCGACAAAGCGGTTTCCGAGCGTGTTACGGGCATAGGAGGCCTTGGCCAACTCACGACTGTTGTGCCCCATCTGGACAAGTGAAGAACGATCTCCAGCCGCCTGTTCGAGAGCGTCGGCAAACGCTAGCGGATTTTCTGGCGGCACCGCGAATCCACACCGGTTCGTTGTGATCTGCTCAGCCAGCCAACCCGGATAGTTGTTTAACACAGGGAGACCTGCGGCAATGTAGTCGAAAAACTTGTTCGGGGAAGTGCCGAAGTAGAATGCTGGAACATTGGCAAGAATTTGCATGCCAATGTCTGCTGATTCCATGAGACCAGCAAGACGCACTTTATCCACGGGATCGACAAAAATTACATTGGTCAGGCCTTCTTGGGATGCGCGCTTCTGAAGAGCAGGTTTCAGCTTTCCGTCGCCAACAAGTGCCAGTTTGATATCGTTGCGGCCACGCCGCTTTAGTTCGCGTGCAGCGTCAAGAACAGCATCGAGGCCGTTGGCTACTCCGTGTGTCCCGGTAAAAATTGCAAGGAGATCATTTTCAGTAACACCGTCAGGCCGCCAAGGTTGTACCTCTGCAGAAAATATATCGAGATCGCAGCCATTTGGGATAACGGCAATCTTATCAGATGAAATCCCGCGGGCTTCAATGCCGTGAGCAATACCGGGGGCTAAGGCGACCAGGCGGTGCGCCGCATGGTAGCTGGCCCATTCGAGTGCGCCCATGGCTCTCAGTATAACTGGATTGCGGATCACGCCCATAGCCTTAGGCAATTCAGGCCAAAGGTCCCGCACTTCAAACACGAACGGTTTCCGTGTGAACAACCGTGCTGCAATGCCAGGAATTCCAGCGGTAAGGGGGGTTGTGGTCGCGAAGATGAGGTCGGCAGGTTCAGAAAAGACAAGTCCAACGCAGCGCAATGCATAGAGCAGGAAGGTCGTGCTGCGCTTGAAGAAACCATCTCTGTTAGAATAGGCAAGATCGTACTCGATCACATTGATACCGTCCACCACACCGCGACGGCAGCCATTGCTGAAAGGTTCTGTCAGCCCCGTCTTTCCCGCACTGTAGCTGCCACACACTATGGTTACCTGATGACCGCGCGCCACGAGGCGACGCGCCATTTCGTACGAGCGAGTCCCTGCAGACCCTTTGGGTGTAGAGAAGTGCTGATGGAAGTAAAGGATTCTCATGACCAGACAAACTCGCTTGTAATGGTGCCAGCTGATGCAATATCACATTCGACTACTGGAACGGGTTGGCGCTCCAGATACAAAAGCGATTCCTCGCCCTTCATAATCCGGATTCTCCCTAAGGACATTGAAGAACGGATAGTCAATCGGTGTTGGCCATCCGTAATCTGGTTGCCTTCAACGCGCCAGTCCCCAGGGGCCAGCCGCCACCGCAGGACCGCGCTCTGGAAGGGTCCGGAGACCTTGTCAGTGATCGTCAGTTTGGAGTGCCCAAGGCAAAGGCTGCGGTGGTGCCTATTGCCCCGCCAGTCTGTATAGCCGGCTGCAACTTCATTTTTGTCCGCATTGAAGCTGACATCCTCCGGCTGCAACCATTCACCAAACAGGAATCTTCCAAGCCTGGGCATCTGGTCTTTACCGTCGAATGAGATTGTGTTGTGGCCAGCAACACCTGCAAACTTATCAAGCGTTTGGGCATCCGTGTTGTAGCTGAAGGTGCCAGCATCGCGCAGAAGATTTAGCTGTTCTATCCACAGATCTACGTGCAAGGCGTCAGATTGAGCAGGACGGAATCGAAAGCGCGGATATCGAAAAAACGCGCGCGCCTTCTCTGTTTTGAGAATCGCGTAACCGCCGTTATCGAATTGCACTGAGCCGGGCGATAGAGCCTGCCCGGTAGGAAGAGGAAGATCTAGCCAGGCAAACGGATCGTTCCAGTTGCCCGCTTCAGAATATGCTCGCTCTCCACAGAAGAGGGCCATTGAAAGCTGTACACTCGGCCGGAAGTCCCTGTAACCGGTGTCCGTTAATGGCAACAGGCGTGCACCGTCATTAGCACCCAGATTGGGACCGTCGCCACTCAGCGGATCGATCATTGAAAAAAGCCATCGCGCCGCTTCAGCCAGTCTCTGTTGGGTGCGGTCGGAGAACCTTGGCAAGCCTGCCTGTCGTCGCCAGACCTCAGCCATGACCAAACTATCAACGAATAGCCGATGATACGTGAGTGAATACTGCGAGAAACTACCATCTGGAGAAACTAGATGGTTAACACGGTTCTCGATGAGTTTGCGCCCGAGCGTCGCATGGTGTTCGCCGCTGCGAAATCCTGCCTTAGCCAGCAAGGAGCCGCCGATGAAAAGGGCGGCAGCCTCAGAGGTTCCGTGGTTGTTGTCTTGCCCGATAGCATATTGGATCGTGGGCTCGATCCGCTTGAGATGTGTCTCGATAAGGTGAGCAAAACCTGCAGTAGGCTTCTTGGCATTGCCCGTTATAATGGCCGCCATAACTAGGTGCATCACCCGTATCGAGGCT
The DNA here is from genome assembly GCF_042680945.1 of Affinirhizobium helianthi. Classification (NCBI taxonomy): domain Bacteria; kingdom Pseudomonadati; phylum Pseudomonadota; class Alphaproteobacteria; order Hyphomicrobiales; family Rhizobiaceae; genus Affinirhizobium; species Affinirhizobium helianthi. The sequence goes on from NZ_JBHUEQ010000032.1 coordinate 159,166, forward strand.
TCTTGGCCGCATTTCCAGTTTGGTCCGAGATACGGCGGATTCTTTTCACACCAGTCGGATAGCCAACCTTCAAGCTGCTGCCAGCCGCCTTCATCGCCTGTGGCTGCTCGTTCCGCGGCCGAAACAACCCAACCGAAGCGGGATAGCTCCCAGATAATCTTTATATCACCCACGGACGGGTCGAAATCCGGGATTTTCCACCACGGTCTGTCCGCATTCCCTACGCACTTTCCCGTGTAGGGATTATGCATCCAATCGGGAGTGGCTGTTGACAGCGGAAACGAGCGAGAATCGAAATAGATTGTTTCGCTCTGCCAAGCTCTGCTGGGGGCCGGAAGTCCAGCACGTGGTTGCGTGCGAATGAAAAACGGCCCTACGGGACGTGGTGCTGACAACCGCTGGACCCGACTTAAGCCAGACCGGAGACCCAACCTGTATAGGCCAACACGCACGACGTTGAGCAGACCAAGCGCGGCCAGAGTGCGCGCCTTGACGGCAAAACTCATTTTTGCTCCCGCAGCTGCATGGCAGCGGCAATTGTTGCCCTTGCAACCTCAAAGATTTCCGTAGCCGCAATTGGCGATGGCTCACCCTTCGTTATTGCCGCGAGGAAAGCTGCGGCACAGGCGTCTTGCCCCTTGTCCTGGGACCAACTACTCATTTTGCGAAAACCTGACCAGCCATAGCCCTGAAGGCTTCGGAAGTTATCAAGATGCAGGACCCGACCAGCGCAGAATGCCTCGATGCGCTCTTTTGGAAAGTCCTTCGCTCCATTGGCGAAATAGTTAATGGTACCAAAAGAGCCGTCGGCGAAGCCAAGCGTTAGAACGGCCTTGTCTTCCGTGATCTCAACACCGGGGCTATTTCCCATGCGCCTTGCGGATACCGAGACGATCGGTGAACCAGCCAGAAAGCGCATCAGGTCCACATAGTGGCAGGCTTCACCAATGATCCGCCCGCCCCCGATTGCGATATCCTGCGTCCAATGATTTGGCGGAATGGCACCTGCATTCATCGTCATGATGAAGGACTTTGGCTCATTAACGGTAGAAAGCAGTGCTTTCATCTTCTGTACATGCGGCGCAAAGCGACGGTTAAAGCCCACCATGAGGCGCACCGGCGTGGAATCCACTTGATTGGCTTCTGTGTAGGCTGCCTCCACAGCGTCCACCTCAGCCGCAGTCAATGCTAGTGGCTTCTCGACGAATACGTTCTTGCCTGCCTCAAGTGTTTCGATCACCAAGCGGGCATGCGTGTCATGGCGGGTGGCAATGGCCACAGTGTTGATCTCTGCCGAGCCGAAAATCACCGAACTATCTGTTGAGGCGTTGGCAAAGCCTGCCTTCCGTGCCTGGATAGCACCGCTCGTGCCGCCTGCGGTGACAATAGAGTGCAACTGTGCTCCTGCTTTACGAAAAGCCGGGATCAATACGCGCGAAGCATAATTGCCCGCACCGAGGAAGCCCACAGTAGGCGTTCCGGGTTCGAATATCTGCTTTGCGGTGTCGAGCGGGATAGTTCGTCGCTGTAGCTCAGGCAACTGCGGATGTGCGTACAGGAGCAGCACACCTAGCGCTGATTTGTCACTCGTGAGTAGGTCATAGGCTTGTGGGGCATCGTCAAACGGTATCCGGCTTGAAATCAGCGGCTCAACTCTCAGTCGGCCCGATGCCATCATGTCCAGTACGGCTTCGAAATTGCGCTGCTCGGTCCAGCGAACGAAGCCAAGCGGATAGTCCTGCCCCTTCTGCTCATACTGCGGGTCGTAACGCCCCGGTCCATAGGAACATGAAACCTGGAAGCTTAGTTCTTTCTCATAAAAGTCAGCCCGGTTAAGCTCAAGACCGGTGACGCCAACGAGTATGATACGGCCTCTCTTGCGAGACATCCGTGCGGCCTGCGTGACTGGGTCGGAAGAGGCCGTTGACGCAGTGATGATCACCCCATCGACACCTGCGCCGCGGCTAAAGGCCATGCCTGCGGCAACCGGATCTTCTCCCTTGCCCGGGTTACAGGTTTGAGCTCCAAATTCCGCAGCAAGTCGCAGCTTAGCGTCATCGAAATCAATTGCCAGAACCCGGCAACCTTGAGCCAACAGCAACTGAACAGTGAGAAGCCCTATAAGGCCGGCGCCGGTGACGACGAAAGCTTCTCCAAGAGTGGGGGCGGCCAAGCGCATCCCCTGAAGTCCAATCGAAGCTACAACGGTAAAGGCCGCGGCCTCATCGCTCACTTCATCAGGAATGCGGGCGCAAAGGTTCTTAGGGACGCTGACAATATCTGCGTGGGGACCGTTTGATGCGACGCGATCACCTATTGCAAAATTTTCGCATCCCGACCCGGCATCAACGACCTTGCCCACGTGGCAATAGCCGAGCGGAAGGGGCTCGCCAAGCTTTGATCGCACAGCATCGATCGTGGTCATGACACCATCGGTGCGTGCTTTGTCTACAACCATCTTGACCCGTTCAGGCTGCTTCAATGCCTTCTGCAAAAGAGAAGCGCGGCCGAAATCCACCAGCATGCGTTCCGTACCAGCGGAAATAAGGCTGACGTGCGAGGCAATAAGCAGATGCCCCGGTCTAGAGCCCGGTGCGGGTGCTTCCGCCAGAAAGGTTTTTCCGCCGCTCATGTCCTGAAGGATCTGTTTCATCCTGAGTTCCATTTCTCGGTGTGTTGAACGGAGTTCTTATGCGTAGCGGTTCGAAATGCAAGCCGTGCCGGATGCGCTTTATGCGCTTGGACTTGCCAGCTACGAACTTCGCATTAGCTGTGGTAGTTGAGAGACGCAAGTTGCCAGGAGCCGAAGCCATCAGCCGGTTCAATGAACTTGGCGCCAGCCGGTGAGTCAATGAAGTAGCGACGGGCATCACCATCCAGTTTGATGCGGATAAGGCCCATCGGCGTAGGAACCGCAGCATCAATAGACAAAGTCTCAGGAAGTGACGGCTGAAGCGTCCATTCATGCCAGCCTGGCTGAAGAGCACGAACGCCAAGTACCCTTCTCTGCAGGACGTTCAGGAACGCGGCACCCCAGGCGTGAGTCCAGTCAATGTTTTCCTTGAAGGCCAAGTCCCAGGCTTCGTGGGTGACTGTTGCATTATGGGCATCCAGCATGTTCAGCCAGCCGCGTCGTCCGGGGTTCAGCATGAGCTGAAGGGCAAGCTCGCCCTCGCCAGCTTCGAAAAGCCCGTCCAGCAGATATTGTGCCGCGTAGACGGAACACGGGAAACCATTCTCGTTGGCCTTGATCCGTGACGCGATGTGACTGATGGCCTGCGGTATCCGGTCGGGGGGAGTTAGGCCAAATGAGAGCGGTATGAAGCTTGCGTGTGCTGATTTGTGTGACGAACCCAAGCCATCCACGAAGACGCCATCCTGCGGATCAATGAGCTTGTCGATTATCGCACGCCGTAGGCCATCTGCTGTTTTACGGCATTCTTCTGCCTGGCGGTCGCGACCAAGGGCTGCATAGAGCTCCGCGAGTCTCCTTTGCCCCTCGAATACAAACGCATTCACAACGGTATTGTAAGGAACCATCTCGTATCCGTCGCGCTCGGCGCGAGGCCAATCGACGATGTCTTCGAGATAATCAGCGCCAACCGACTTTACAAAATCTTTATTAAGCGCTTCCGTCGAAGTTGTCACAAGCCCGCTGTCATCAATAAACTGAGCCAGCGAGAAGATTTCCAACCGATTGATGATGCTTGCAAGATAATCCTTGTCACCGGTCATCCTGTAGTCGGCCCACGCAATGAAAATCATATGGACCATCCACTCGGACGGCCAGGTTGGCTTAGCAAGCAAGGCCTTGAGTGTGCGACGGGGTACGGTTGGATCAGCAGTTGCCACGTACCAACCTAACTGATTGATGAAACAATCGGCCTCATAAGCCAGGCGTTCACGGTCTCCATCCACAAAGATGCCCATGAAGCTGGTGGCTTCCATTGTGTGGAGCCCAAGTTCCATCAGCCGGTTTAGTTGAACAGATATGTCGCCCGCACCAGAAAAGTTGATCTTTCCGGTCCGTGTATAGCTCTTATCCACCGAAGCCTCCAGCGAGAGCGGAAAGGGCTCCAGTTTCTGTCCGGTGTTTTCAATCTCGACATAGCGGAATGGCATCACTGCCCGGCCATAGTCCTCCATGCCGCGCAGGTCCGCTGCAGTAAGAGGCGGTCTAATGGGGTGTCCCGAGACAGTGACTTCGGTTTCATGATAACGTACCGTTCCGGGCGGCGTGCGGTCTATCCGGCCATCCTCGCTAAGCTTTTCGCCCAGTCGCAATATCAGCCGCGTTCCTACGGGCAGGCGAGGATTTAGCGTCACGTTGCCAAACCAGACCTTGCCGAAGTCATACCGAAGAATGCCCCCGGTGGAAGCTTGTGATACCGGATCGATAACACGCGTTTTTAAGGCTCCGGATCGCCTTCCTAAAAGGTAAAGTGAACCGGTTCCAATTCCGATCGCTGCCGCTGCAAGGCCTGCAAGAATAACGCGACGACCTACACCCGGCCTAGCAGGATCAGGCGACAAGTTGCTTGGGCCTTTCATAGTTAATCAGCACTGCCTTGAACGCCCCCTTGAAAACGAAAAGACTGCCTGCGGCCGCCCCACAAACACCAACAGTATTTATAAGCGCTTCCATATCCGCCACCGATCCTGCGCCGCCCATAAAGGTCATGGGGAGGTCCGTCGCAGATCTTGCCCGTTTAGCCAGATCCAGATCATAACCGGACATGGTGCCGTCCCGATCTATGGAATTGACCACGATTTCGCCTGCGCCCAATAGGCTTGCTTGCTTGATCCAGTCAGTTACGCTGATCTTGTGCTTTCGGGTTCCGTTGTGGGTGAGGATGTTTTCACCTGAAAACAGGCCGCCCTTTTTGACGTCAATCGTGACAACCACACTCTGACTGCCGATGGCCGTTGCCATTTCCCGAATGAGATTTGGTCGTTCTAGCGCGGCGGCGCTCACTGAAACCTTCTCAAAACCTAATGAGATAATACGTGCGGCCTGTTCAGCTGTCGTCACGCCACCACCGTAACAAAGCGGCATGCGTGATTCTATGGCGATGGACCGAAGCCTAGCAAAATCTGGCTCGCGACGCTTTGAGGTTGCATCAATGTCGATGAGAACAAGCTCATCAACCTGCTTTTCGTTAAAGATTTTTACGGCGTTCAGAGGGTCGCCGACATACTTTCCGGGCTTGAACCTTTCGGTTTTGTTCAATCCACCGTCATGAATGAGCAAGCAGGGAATAATCCGGGAACGAAGCATGGTCAAATCTCCGCGAAATTCTTGAAGATTGCGAGCCCGTTTCCGTGGCTTTTTTCAGGGTGGAACTGGAAACCAAAAACATTCTTTCGCCGTACGCCGCACGCCAGTTCACGACCATAGCTGACTGTGGCAATGACATCATCAGTGCTTTCAGCATCGAAGTAATAGCTGTGAAGGAAGTAGAAGCCGCGATCAGCGTCCACGTCTGCGAAGATAGGTTGCCCATCAGCGGGCCTTATCGAATTCCAGCCCATGTGGGGAAGCTTTGGCGCCCGGTTAAGTCGCGATGCATCTATCCGCCTTACTCGCCCAGGTATCCATCCAAGGCCGCTGCCAGCTCCCTCCTCGCTGGAACCCGCTAGGATCTGCATGCCCACGCAGATGCCCATGGCCATCTTGCCTTTGCGGATAACCTCATCGTTCAGCATATCGATGATGCCAAGCTTGCTTAGATCATTCATGACCGTGTCGAAGGCACCAACGCCAGGCAGGATGTAACGATCAGCTTTCGCAAGCAATTCTGGGTCGCCAGAGGCCAGGCAGGGTACTCTCAAATGCTTGTAAATGTTGGCGATGGCAGCGATATTGCCTGAGCCGTAATCCACAATGCCAATCATCGCTTAACTGCTCTTTCCACGCCGAGAGCCTTGAGTGCACGAGCTCCAAGGTCAAACATCCACTGTCGATTGGCGTAATCCTTGTACGTCTTCAACGGCATTTCGTGGTAGCCACGCAGTTCTTCAGGCGTAATGCCAAGCTTCGTCGCGATGTATTCGAATTCTTCGTCAATCGTTTCCGGATCGTAGGCAGGTTTCTCAAGCCGCGATAGGGCTTCTTCGCGCGTCATTTGCCCAGTAAGGATAAGGCTTGAATACTGAACGCGCCGCGTGTCGTAGCCAAAGCGCGTCGGCAGCCAATACCCCTCGTAGAACCGAGTAAAGCGCGACTCGAAGTGCTTCTGAGGATAGGCTTTCCAGCCATATACTTTTTCCAGCGTCTCGGTTGCGATCTGCTTCGTATATGGCAGGTAGTTCAACGGCTTAACAACTTGAAGACCGCGAATGTAACGCAAATACACTTTGTGGAACAGGATGCTGGAGAATGGATAGGTCTTTAGCTCGCGGGTGCCGAAACGCTTATGAATGTCCCTTAGTTGGGCCATGTCCGTGCCATAGTAGAGCCATTCAAGCGGATTGCGAACACATTCGGTGGCAAAGTTACCACCGTTGAGAATGTATTTGATATTGTGTTTGTTCGCAAAATGGTAAAGCGTCGCGATGAATGCGTGGTCCTGAGGAATGTCCAGGTGAGGCACGCCCGACTTGAAGAAGGCGAGCTGGAAATCACGCATTTCCTCCCAGTTGATCACTTCTGTGTAGAGATCAAGACCAAGCTTCTCCACCAGCATCTGGATGTTGTTAACGGCGATGTCCGTATTCCAGCCTCCGTCAACATGGAAAACGAGTGGGCGCATGCCAAATTCGGTCACAGCCAAATGCAACAGGTAGGAGCTGTCGAGACCGCCGCTGAGACCGATGATGGAGTCGAAAGGCTTCCCCTTGCCGGACTCGTGGATCTTCTCCACCAGACTACGGAAGATCGCCTTTCCTTTGTCGTCCGGATGCCAATGCGGAGCTACGTCGCCTTTAAAAGACCTGCAATGATCGCAAACGCCATCTGCATCGAATTCGATCGCGCTGTCGCTGGTGTCCATCACGCAGTTTGTGCAAATCATATAGGGTCGCATGGGAGAATTCACTTGCTCGGAGGACGGGAATTGATGGATGCGTTGAACATATTTTGGAGCATCGGGTCAAGATACTAGTGGTAATTACCGGATTCTGACAGGTCCCAATCCGGTTGCGGAAACGGGGTTTCACCTGAGCAACTCTTAGCCATTGCAAACGAGCTTATGGTCGACTGTGCGTTCGATACCGTCGTTTCCATTAGGGACGAGAGATTACAGGTTGACGGAAAACCAAGCCGATGCGCATAGATCAGAAATGAACATTGTCCTTCCCGTTGCAGCGGAAGGATGGCCACTACACGGACGCAGCCCTGCAGTGGCGCGCAGTAGAGCGAGACAAGGGATTTACTTGTATGAACTTGGGGTACGTGTGCACGAACTTTAACGGTAGCGCGGTCACTCAGAACGCGGTTCGCACTCTACGTGAGATTGAAGGTCACGATATTTATATAGTTATCGTTGACAATGCTTCTTCAGCTGATGAAGTGCGCGCGATCAAGGTGTGTGAGGACGAGAAAACGACTGTTCTTTGCCTTGAGGAAAACCTGGGATATTTTGCTGGTCTCAATGCGGGCATTAGGTTCTTGAGGCAGAAGAGACCGGATTTGAAATGGATGGTCGTCGGGAATAACGACCTCGAGTTCCCAAGTGATTTCTGTGACAAGCTTGAAGCAATCACCCCAGAGCTTCAGAAGTATCCGGTGATATCGCCTGATATCGTGACTATGGACGGCCATCATCAAAATCCGCATGTCATCTCACATATTTCTAAGATTCGTGAGATATTTTACGATCTTTACTACAGCAACTATCATATTGGTTTACTTGTTCATGCGTTGGCAAAACAATTTCGCAGTATATCCGACCGGTCGGATGAGCTGCAATGGGAGACCGCGCGGGAGATTTATCAGGGCCACGGATCTGTATACATATTAAGTCCACTGTTTTTCGAGTTATTCGATGAGTTGTGGGCACCCACATTCCTGATGTCGGAAGAGTTCTTCCTCAGCAAGCAGTTGAGTGACAAGGGATTTTCTGTTTACTACGATCCCCGTGTTTCCCTCCGTCATCTTTGGCATGGTACGCTTGGCAGCATGCCAAGTCGCCGGCGCTGGGAGTTTGCCAGGAGTGCGCATCGTGTGTATCGCCGCTATGTGAAGGTCTTTTGAGCGGCAGCGTTACACTCGTATAGTCAATAAACGCGCCGCTTCTGATTGGAGCGTGGTAGTGGAGCGATCCAGGAGGTGACAGTGCCAGAACCCGCATCGAAGAGAGACTGAGAAAATGCTGAAGAGTCTGTCTTCCTTGACGTTCTTGGCAGATCGCTCATTCTCGGCCGGGTGTGGCTTCCAGGCTGCTTGGAGGGTGCCCAATGATTTTTGACTGGCATGCGTTTGCAAATTTTGCCAGCCCCTGGAGTTGAAATCTGATGGAAAATCCACAATGCCCGATCTGCGGGGGGCGTGATCTTGCGATCAGACTACTGGGGAAGCGGCCAACTTATTATGCATGCGAAACATGCGGGCATAACTTCATTAGATCTGACAAGCAGAGAGATGGGGAGAGCTTTCTGGAGGCTCAGAATCACTACTACGGAGGCGAGTCGATTCTTTTGGATGACCGCCCTTCTATTTTTGAATGGGAAATTATGAAGGAGCGGCACCGTGTTTTCGATAAGTTCCTGGAGAGAGGGGCTGATGTTGTTGAGGTCGGACCCGGTGCCGGCCATGTCTTGAAATGGCTATCAGAACGTGGACATCCAGTCACAGGAGTGGAGCATTCCGCGACTTTGGCGGAGCAGCTTTCTCACCGTCTCGGTGTGGCAATCGTCAATGCTGAGTTCGAAATCCATGATTTCGGCGCAGTGTTATTCGATTCCTTTTGCTCATTTCATGTCATTGAACATGTTCAGAATCCGCTCGCGCATCTTATAAAAGCCTATGAAATCGTCCGTCCTGGCGGCTTGGCTTTCATTGCCACACCGAATTCGCTTTCTTGGGAGCAGAGGGCCGTTCCAAAACTGGGACCGAATTTTGACGCTGCGCACCTCCATATCTTCTCGCCCCGATCACTCCAATTGGCCTGTGAAAGTGTCGGATGGAGGATGGTCTACGAAACAACTCCGGAAAGCGCGGGGGGCTGGGCTCGCGTATTCAGCGGAATGTTGCGCGCCATTCGTGACGAGGATGCGATGGCAACCGCTGGGAAATATGCCCGTTCATCGTCAAAATTGGTTAGGCTGATCGCAAACCTCTTCCAGTTCGTTACCATTCCGCCGCGGCATCTACAGCGGAAATTGAGAGCTGGCAACGAAATCTTTGTCGTTTTGCGAAAACCAGCCTGGCTTGACTGAACCAGAGATAAACCGAGACCCTGCGTCTTCATGATGAGATACCCAGGTTACGCCACTTCAAGGTTGGCAAAATAAGCCTTGATGAGGAGAAACCCGGCGCACGCGAGTTCAACAGGTGTCTTCTGTTGTACGTCGATGGTGCTTCAAATTTGCACGGGATCCGCCCAATGCGCGCAAATCGGCATAAAGAGGCCAGGCAACAAGGACAGCGAGATCAGATGAGGTTAACACCTAAACGCCCCTCCGTTCGCCCGGCGCGGAGATATTTACCGTCTTTGGGAGCCCTGACAAACTTTGCCTCGCTGGTCTCTATCCAGGCGTTCAATGCCTTCGCTCCATTGATCGCTTATCCCTTCGTGTTGGCAGTTGTGGGGCAGAACAGTTTTGCTGAAATCGTCGTTGCTGAGGCGATCACGTTGTTCTTGCTGTCCTTCGTGCTCTACAGTTTCGAAGTAGATGGCGTTGCTGCGGTTGTCGGGTTGAAACCCGAAAAGGACAGTGAGGCGATTGCGGAGATTTTTGTAGCTATAATTATTCTGCGTCTCTGCTTTTACTGCTCAGGTCTTCTTATGCTGCAGATTGTTCTTACATTACTGTACCCGGATTTGCGGTTGTTAGTTCTGGGGTGGTCACTCGTTAGTCTGTCTTATGCGTTGCAACCCAACTGGCTTTTCCAGGGACTTGAGCACAATTTGCCGCTTGCCGTTTTTGTAACTCTTAGCCGTATCGCGGCTCTTGCAACGGTTTTTCTGTTTATCCGTTCAGAGGAGCACGCCATTTTGCTGCCTTTCATTTTGGGTGGGTGGTACGTTGCTGGAGCGATTGGCGCCCTTTCCTATTCCATTTTCCGGTTTGGTATCCAATTCAGACCGCCGCCACGCAAACAACTGATCGCAATGATCTGGCACGGCAAAGAGGTTTTCTTGAGCGGCATTTCGACAGGGCTGTACCGAGATACGAACGTGTTGATCTTGAGCATCTTGGGCGTGCCAGCGGCTGGAATTGCGTCATACTCCCTAGCAGAGAAGCTGACGAAAGCCCTACAGGCCGCAATGCGGCCTTTGAATCAATTCTTTTTCCCCCGTGCGCTGGCTGTAGCGAAGGACGAGGGAAGGCCATCTTTTGTCGCTTTGAAACGGATAGCGGTGCTTACTTTACCACAGATGGCTTTTGCGGGCTTGATAATTGGCATCGGTGCGGCCGGATATCTGCTTTTGCATCCCTACCTGCCTGCCCTGCAAAAAGTTCACGACATTGATGTGGTCTTTCACCTGACGCTTGTCATGTCGCTCTCTGTTATCCCGGGAGTAGGTGTCTTCATGTTGGGCATTGCTGGCCTCAACGCCCTTGGCGCACGGACTTATCTGCTTCTTTCCCTGCTGATGACCGCAGGGGCTAGTATTGGCCTAAACCTGATATTGATTCCTCATATGGGATCGCTCGCCTCCGCTGTCTGCTTTGTTTTTTCGGAATCTCTTTTGCTTGCGCTCATTGTCAGACGCTATTGGTCCGTAGGAAATCTGCCGACCGCACGATGATAATAGAGCTTCTTTTAGCGCTACATAGGCTTCGGCTAGTCCAGCCAACACGTTCGGTTTTTAACTTGCATGTGATTGCAGTGGCGCCAAAATTCAACCGGCTGATGGCAAAGTTATTGGTGGGCAAGATGAGAATGCCGCGGCCAATTTTCGCTCTATCAGATTGGATCGGTGTCGCACTAGCTTGCGGCGCTGGCCAAAGTGACATGTCAGAGGCGAATATGGACTGGCTTAATGATCTAGTTGCTCAGACGAACTAACTCCGAGTGTTACTGAACCGTTCCTTGCACAAGCTGCCCCCGCCAGATGTTGCAAAAAGGCCATGCCTTATTTCATTTGTGCAACCGCGAAGATTTCACCCTCTGCTTGGCCTTGCCAAGCTTGGCATAACGCCAATAAACCTCAATCAGAGGCGGCTTTCAACGCCCCGATACACCACTCCTAGTCCAAGAGAAATCCATGCGCATCCGCACCAGCATGATCGCATCCGGCCTGGTTTCCATTCTTGCCTTGGCCGGCTGCTCCACGACATCCTCCAGCACGAATCCAGAAACCAAGGTTGCTGCCGTTCGCACCGAAACAAACCAGATTTTCACGGATGCTTATGGTGCCGTGACGGATGCGGGCTATGCGCTTCCAGCCATACCGATCAATCGGGTGGACAAGAAGTTCCAGCGCCAGATCGTGGATTTCGACACAAAGGAGCGTCCTGGCACGATCATCGTCAATACGCGGGAGCGCTTCCTCTATTACATCCTGCCGAACGGAAAGGCTGTCCGCTACGGCATAGGCGTTGGCAAGCAGGGCTTTGCCTGGTCTGGCGAAGCCTATGTTGCTTGGAAACAGGAATGGCCGATGTGGCACCCGCCCAAGGAAATGGCTGTACGTCGTCCGGACGTTGCGCAATATGTCGAGAAAGGCATGCAGCCAGGTCCACATAACCCGCTGGGTGCGCGCGCAATGTACCTTTTCAACGAAAAGGGTCAGGACACGCTTTTCCGTCTCCATGGCACACCAGAATGGGCTTCCATCGGCACCGCTGCCTCATCTGGTTGCATCCGCTTGATGAACCAAGATGTCATCGATCTCTACAATCGCGTTCGCCCGGGTCGTGCAACCAAGGTCGTTGTTATTCAATAGATTGCAGCAGTGATTTATGGCAGCACGGTGGATGCCGTGCTGCCCAACTGACCCAAACCTTGGTCGTTCAACACACTTGCATAATCTCGCCGCAATCACGCGGCTTCATTGGCGAGACGCAACAGCCCGCCTTCTCGACATTCCTACAACGGGATGTCGGACCATTATTGCGCATCCATTGCTGTTTGGACGGCTATAAATAGAAAGACCTCAGCCTCCCACTATGACTGCCATCTTCTCGTCAGCATCTGTTGAAGGCGATCACTAAGCCCCTCGGAACCCGAGATGGAGAGGCAAGTAGTTCCAAGGGTGCGGCTAATCATGGACCTGAATTGGAACTCGCCCCTCTGGCGTGACCGAGGTCCAGCGTAATTCAGCAAGTCAAGCCTCTGACTGAATATGAGGAGGGGCTGCGAAGTGTGCGATGACCATGTTTATACATTCATAGATTGAAATTTAATAACCTACTTTTCTATCGCAGGGCGTTGGTGATATAGGAGCCTTTTCGTTATTTTTATAATCAATTCACGTTAAAGAATTTGCCATGTTGCGTCGGCGTGTATCTGGACGTGCTTAGTTATAGCGAATTTATTGTGGTATCTGCAGTCCACCTTCTTGATATAAATAGTGAGAAGGAAGGATTATTTTTCCAAATATTTAAATATATTAGATTTTTATAATATAAAACTGCATTGGCGACGAATTTATAGACACATTAAGTGTGAGTTGAAGTCTGGCGGCGGAGAGATTGTAGAAAATGGTGGTGTCTCCTGATGCTGTGATTATAGCCTATCTTATTTGTGCAGGCGTGATTTTATTTGCATTTATTTTGCGAATGAAGTGTGGGGCTTGGTCTAACCCCTCTGTTGTTTTTGCCCTATTCTGGGGCATTATGACGCTGATGCCTGTGCTGTTTGTGCCAGAGATCAAGCCATCGGTGCCTGCGATCAGCTATATTGCCGCAGCGGTTGTGGCATTTGGCTTTTCAACGTTCTTTCTTGAATGGAAGCGCCCCCTTGCTGCGGTGGCTTCCCGTGCTGGCGGCGCGGCTGTTAGTCCATTCTTATCTGGATACACTGCGCCTGTGTTGTTCCTTCTCATGCAGGGGGGCGTTCTGGTCTGTATGATGGCGAACGTTGCGTACCAGGGTTTCTCGTTGCGTGATTTCCTCTTTGATCCCTACGCGATAGGCTGTCAGTATCTCGGTTACCGTTACAGTGGGGCGGTTAAGCCCTTTATTCTATCCCAAGTGGCGGTCATTCTAAACTATGTCGCGAGTGCGCTTGCAGGGCTCCTCGTAGCTAATCGAAGAAGCTATTTATTTAGCGCCTTTATGGTCTTTCTCTGTATGCTCCCCTCCCTGTATTCGATTGCGGTTTATGCGGACAAGGGGACGGTATTTCTCACGCTTGCCTTTTTCTACGGAGCAGTGGTCGTTGGCCGCATCCGCAATGGCAGCACAGCGCTCCTGACTTGGAGGTCCGTGCTTTCGGCGCCTATCATTCTGTTGGTGGTCGGCGGCGCAATTGGTCTTGCGATGGCAAATCGGCTAGCGGATGTTTGCGGAGAAAGGCAAACAAGTGCTGTGGCAAATGTTGTAGCGTCAACTATGGCGCCAACCGGCGAGCCTGCCCCTGCCGCTGAGGAAGTCGAGCAAGCGACCCAGGCCAACGGTAAACTCGCATTCTATGTCCGTTCATATGCCTTTGGTCATCTCTTCGCGTTCTCCTCTTGGTATGATCATTCCGATAAGGACAGCGCGCTATCCGGTCGCGATAAGGAGACGCGATTTCAATGGAATAGGCCGGATGCTGTAGAATTGTACCGTAATCCGGAAGGCCCGACCTACGGGTTTTGGACCTTCATGGCTGCCGGGAAGTACCTCAATAGTAATTATTTCCGTTCCTTGCCTGAGGGTTATTACGGAGAATATTTTCTCCGTCCTGGAATTCTGCAGACGAATATCTATACGTTTTTTCGGGGCTTGATTTACGATTTCACAAAAATCGGCTCTCTTTTCGTATTGGCCGTCTTTGGCTTGGGCATGAACGTCGTATACAGGGGCTTGCTGTTGAGCGAAAGAAGCGCGCTTTCAGCAGCAGTGTATGTTCTCTTTGCTGGTTACCTTTATACATCCTATATCATAAGCCTTTTTATATGGAGCAGTGTTATTGCTTCGGGCTTGGCTACCTTTGTAATGTTGGCCTTCATAGGTTATGTGGACCGCTACGGCGGTCGCATCGGTGTTCTGCCGGGGCGGTTTTGGCGAACACATGGTGTTGAGGGAAACAAGTGAAGCGTATCTTCGATGTTTTTTTAGTGCTGATTACAGCCCCACTCTGGGTGCCTTTGATTATCTTGGTCGCGGTTTTAGTGCGCGTTAAGCTTGGGTCGCCGGTGTTCTTTAGGCAAGTGAGGCCGGGTCTTCGCGGGAAACCCTTTCAACTGATCAAGTTTCGGAGCATGACGGATGCTCGTGATGCTGCAGGAGTGTTGCTCCCGGACGCGGAGCGTCTTCCAGCCTTTGGTCAACGGCTGCGTTCCACCAGCCTAGATGAGTTGCCTGAGTTGCTGAATGTTCTCAAGGGAGACATGAGTCTGGTTGGACCGCGGCCGCTTCTCATGGAGTATTTGCCTTTATACACCGAGGAGCAGCGGCGTCGGCATGAGATGCGGCCCGGGCTGACGGGTTGGGCTCAGGTAAACGGCCGAAATGCAGTCTCTTGGGAAGAAAAGTTCCAACTGGACGTTTGGTACGTCGAAAACCATAGCCTTTGGCTGGATCTGCGCATCCTGTTTCGGACAGTGGTCATGGTATTGCGCCGGGAGGGCGTTAGCGCAGAAGGAAGCGTCACGGCGGAGCGCTTTGAGGGGTGAGCCAGATTCTTGCCATCGTCGGTGCTGGTGGGCACGGACGCGTCATAGCAGACGCTGCCCTTGAATGCGGATGGGGTGAGGTCGTTTTTTTCGATGACCGATTCCCGCAGCTTTTATCCACTCTTCAATGGCCGGTGCTTGGTTCCCTTGAAGATTTGATGGCTACTCTCCACCGTTACAGCGGTATTGCAGTAGGCATAGGGAACGGAAAGACGCGCCTGTCGATTCTTGATCGCTTGCTGGAACGAGGAGCGCCTGTGGCCACCGTGATCCATCCTCGCGCCTGGGTCAGTTCGCGCGCTTCTCTTGCTGAAGGATGTCTGATCGCTGCCGGCGCCGTTGTTAATGTTGGAGCGAGGATCGGTCGCGGCGGGATTGTCAATACGGGCGCCACGGTGGATCACGATTGCGATCTTGGGCCTGGTGTGCATGTGGCTCCAGGCGCAAATGTTGCCGGATCAGTCGAAATCGGTGCCAATGCCTGGATCGGGGTCGGTGCTTCTGTCAAGCAGGGTGTGCGCATCGGTAGCGGTACGGTTGTCGGCGCAGGTGCTGCCGTGGTATCCGATCTGCCCGACGATATTGTCGCCGTTGGTGTTCCCGCCCGTTCCAGGACTTGAGATATGTTGAACTCGCCTTTTGCCCCGTGGCCTAGCTTCAGCGAAGAGGAGGTTACCGCTGTAGCCGACGTCATGCGCTCCGGTCGCGTAAATTACTGGACTGGCAATCTTTGCCGAGAGTTCGAGAAAGAATTTGCCCTATGGTGCGGAACGAACCATGCGGTTGCGCTATCCAACGGAACATTAGCCCTTGATGTGGCTCTAAAAGTGCTCGGCGTGGGACCGGGCGATGAAGTAGTCGTCACTCCCCGGAGTTTCATGGCATCTGTATCAACTGTCGTTGTTGCTGGGGCTGTTCCAGTTTTCGCAGACGTGGATCGAGATTCGCAGAACATCACCGCGGACACGATTCGTTCCGTTATAACGCCGCGTACTAAAGCCATTATTCCTGTGCATCTGGCAGGCCAGCCGTGCGACATGGATCCAATAATCGAGCTTGCTAATGAACGTGGCCTCTTCGTCATCGAAGACTGCGCCCAGGCCCACGGTGCCCGTTACAAAGGAAGAAGTGTAGGCTCTATCGGACATGTCGGCGCATGGTCCTTCTGCCAAGACAAGATTATGTCGACCGGCGGAGAGGGCGGGATGGTTACAACCAACGACCCGCAGCTCTGGTCTGCAATGTGGTCTTACAAGGATCACGGTAAGAGTTGGGACGGTGTCTATAACCGCGCCCACCCACCGGGGCCGCGTCTTGTGCATGATACCTTTGGCACGAATTGGCGAATGCTGGAAATGCAGGCGGCTATTGGTCTGTTTCAATTGCGGCAGATGGATGCGTGGGTCGCAAGACGCAACCAGATCGCGGACTCGCTTATGCATATTTGCCGCCGTCACAGCCAGTTACTGAGAACTCCTGCCCCTGTGGGTGACGTCAAGCATGCCTATTACCGATTCTACAGCTTTGTGGAACCAAACGCCTTGGCCAGTGGCTGGAGCCGCGACCGCATCATTCAGGAGATAAATGATCGCGGAGTGCCCTGTATGCATGGTTCTGCGTCTGAGATTTACCTGGAGCATGCGTTCGATGACACCCAATGGCGGCCTCTACAACGACTTCCTGTAGCAAGAGAACTCGGTGAAACGAGCATCGCCTTCCTGACGCACCCTACCATTACCGACGACCAAGTTACCAAAGCCTGCCGGACGATCGATGAGGTCTGCACTCTTGCGACAGCCTAACTAACGGATGTCACGTCCAGTAAAGTGCTGAGGCAGTTTTGCTGGACGTGATCTCAACTAGAGATACTCTTGTGTGCGTTGCCGAGTGCATAAGCACTGCACAAATTATATTCAGTTCATTCCTTTATCAGTCGAAGACTTCTGCCTGTCGGAAGCTTGACGCTGTGCTGTCCTTTGAGCTGATAATCGGCGCACCGCTCACAGGCCAGTGGATCGCAAGATCAGGATCATCCCACCGGATAGACCGCTCACTTCCCTGATCGTAGAAATCTGTCGTCTTGTAGAGAAATTCTGTATCGTCCTCTAGCGATACAAATCCGTGGGCAAAACCAGCGGGCAGCCACAGTTGGCAGCGATTTTCTGCTGAAAGCAATGCTCCCACCCATTTGCCGAAGGTTGGTGAACTCCTGCGTATATCAACAGCGACGTCATAAGCCGCGCCTCGCACGACACGAACGAGCTTGCCCTGGGCGTGTGGTGGTAACTGATAATGCAGCCCGCGAATGACGTTCTTGCGGGATACTGAGTGATTGTCTTGCAAAAAAGCCACGCGACCACCAACTGCGGCATCAAATGCGCGTTGATTGAAACTCTCGAAAAATAGTCCTCGATCATCTGAGAAGGCTTTTGGTTCAAAAAGCACAACATCTGGGATTGCAAGGCGCTCAAACTTCAAGGCAGGGTCCTCTCGCCGAGAATGCGTTTCAAATACTGGCCATAACCGCTCTTACCAAGAGCTTCCGCCAGCGCCAGCATTGCATGATTGCTGATCCAGCCGCTGCGCCAGGCGATTTCCTCCGGGCACGCTACCTTCAGGCCCTGACGATGCTCTATCGTCGCGATAAACTGATTCGCTTCCAACATGGCATCGTGAGTGCCGGTATCCAACCAAGCAAAGCCGCGCCCCATGAGTTCGACTTTCAGTGATGTGTTATCGAGGTAAATCCGGTTTAGGTCGGTGATCTCCAGCTCACCGCGCGGCGAGGGAGCGAGCGACTTGGCGTATTCGACAACTTTGCTGTCATAAAAGTAGAGGCCCGTGACAGCAAAACTGGATTTTGGCTTGGCGGGTTTTTCCTCGATAGAGAGCACATTCCCTGCCGAATCGAATTCTGCCACGCCATAGCGCTCCGGGTCCTGCACGTGATAAGCAAACACCGTCGCCCCCTCTTCACGATTGCCTGCCTGTTTAAGCAGCGCTGGCAGATCGTGGCCAAAGTAGAGGTTATCGCCGAGAATAAGCGTTACCGGCGAGTCATTGATGAATTCCTCGCCGATTAGAAATGCCTGCGCGAGTCCGTCCGGACTGGGCTGTACGGCATATTGGATAGAGATGCCCCAGCGCGATCCGTCACCCAGCAGCTGCTCAAAACGAGGCGTATCTTGGGGAGTTGAGATGACCAGAATATCCCGAATTCCCGCCAGCATGAGCGTCGATAGCGGATAGTAAATCATGGGCTTGTCATAAATCGCCAGCAGCTGCTTGGAGACTGCGATGGTTGCCGGCCACAAGCGGGTGCCGGAACCTCCGGCCAGAATGATACCCTTACGTGTCACGTTTGCTTCCTCCGATAGCGCTTGCGATCCAGGCTCGCATGGCTTCACGCCAGTCTGGCGCATTGACCAGGAAAGCGTTTGTAAGACGGCTGACATCCAGCCTCGAATTGAGTGGGCGCGCAGCAGGCTGGGGATAGTCTGCTGTGGATATGGCCTTTATGTCATCCGCAGACAAAGCCAGTTTCGCTCCGGCCGCTGCCGCCTCCCCTACAATGAAGCGGGCGAGCCCTGCTCGATCGATCTCTCCAGATGGTGAAAGATGATACAGGCCGCTCAGTCTGTCGGCTTCAGGGTCGTCGACGATACGTTGGGCGGCCTTTACGGTAACATCAGCAATAAATTTTGCGTCGGTAGGAGCGCCGATCTGATCTCCCACCACATTCAGTGTTGCGCGTTCTAGGGCCAAGTTGAGAATCGTCTGAGGAAAGTTCCTGTGGCCGCTAGCGTAGACCCAGGATACTCGAAAGATTAGATGACGGCAGTCGGAGGCTGCTATCGCCAGATCACCCTCCAGCTTAGTGCGGCCATAGACGCTCAACGGATTGGGCGCGTCACTTTCTACATATGCGTATGGGTTGCGTCCATCATAGACATAGTCTGTCGAGTAGTGGACCAACCATGCACCCGTCTGCTGAGCGAAATCTGCCATCAGAGCTGGAGCGTCCCGATTGATGATTCCAGCCAATTCCGGCTCTGCTTCTGCCTTGTCCACCGCAGTATAGGCAGCTGCATTAATGATTATATCCGGCTTTTCTGATGCCAGAATCTCACGGAGACCTCGGAGATCATCCAATGGTGCTTCACGACGGTCAAGACTGATCAGATCCCAACTCGGAGGAAAGGCGCGGTTTATCGCAGCGCCCACCTGTCCGTTCTTTCCAAACAGCAAAGCCTTCATGCGTATTGCTCGGCTATCCATTCGCGATATGTACCGCTGGTCACACGCTCCACCCATTGGGGGTTATCGAGATACCAGCGGATTGTTTTGCGCAAGCCGCTATCGAAGTTTTCTTGCGCCCGCCAACCAAGTTCGTTTTCGAGTTTGGTGGCATCAATGCTGTAGCGGCGGTCATGACCCGGTCTGTCACGCACGAAGGCAATCTGGCTCGCGTAATTACCATCAACCTTTGGTCGCCATTCATCGAGCGTCGAACATATTGCTCGTACGACGTCAATGTTTTGACGCTCGTTTCTGCCGCCGATATTGTAAGTTTCACCCACGCTACCTTTCGCCAAGACGAGGCGGAGGGCTGAGCAGTGATCGCCAACGTAGAGCCAGTCACGAACCTGGGCTCCGTCCCCGTATACGGGCAGTTCCTTGCCTTTGAGCGCATTATGGATAACGAGGGGAATAAGCTTCTCGGGAAACTGGAATGGGCCATAATTGTTTGAGCAATTGGTTACCAGGATCGGCAGCCCGTAGGTTGCGCCATAGGCGCGGACTAAATGATCGGACGAAGCCTTGCTCGCTGCATAAGGGCTGTTGGGCCGGTAAGGATGCGTTTCGGAGAAAGGAGCATCGTCCGGTTCCAAAGATCCATAGACCTCGTCCGTTGAAACATGAAGAAACCGGAAGTTATCGCGGGCAGTTCCGGACAATGACTGCCAATAGTGTCGCGCCGCCTCAAGGATGCGGAATGTTCCAACCACGTTGGTCTGCACAAACGCTCCAGGCCCGCTGATAGACCTGTCAACATGAGTTTCTGCAGCAAAATTGAGAATTGCCCGAACTTCGTGACGCTGCAAAAGGTCTGCGATGGCGGATTGATCTTCTATATCACCCTTGACGAAATGATGGCGATTATCACCGCCGAGTGAGGCAAGGTTGTCTAGGTTGCCCGCATAAGTCAGCCTGTCGAGATTAACGACAGCTTCGCCTTCGTGTTTCAACCAGTCCAGAATGAAATTGGCTCCAATGAAGCCAGCGCCACCAGTTACCAGGATCGTCATGGTTAATTGCTCATAATTCAGGTTTTAAACACGCATTCTGGCCCTTTGCTGAGCCAGTGGCGCTGTCAGTCTCTTAGATGGACCTATATAGCAGCCCTTCTGGCAGGCCAAGCCCCAACACTCTGATGCTTCTGGAGCCGACAATACTGCCTGTGAAACTACAACCGAGCTCGATGCAGCGTTGACAAGTGTGTGGCCTGTTGTCATTGACATTTCTGCCTATAGAAGGGCCCGCTTGCGGCGACAGACAGGAGTGAACGCGTGCGCGTACTTATTTTATTCGGAACTCGTCCAGAAGCCATTAAGATGGCGCCTGTGATTTCCGTGCTCAGAAATACGCCAGGAATCACTCCTATAGTCTGCTTTACTGGCCAGCATCGTGCGATGGCTCTTTCCGTCATGGAAGTATTCGGTATTACCCCTGATATTGACCTGAATGTTATGAAGCCGGGTCAGACGCTTGAGGGACTCACCGCGGACCTCATGATGGCTCTTCAACCTGTCTTTGAAGAGCAGAAGCCCGATATGGTTCTGGTGCAGGGGGATACCACAACGGCGATGGTGGGTGCGCTTGCTGCGTTTTACCGTCATGTTCCGGTTGGTCATGTCGAGGCTGGTTTGAGAACGGGCGATATGGGGCAGCCCTGGCCGGAAGAGGCAAATCGCCGTATCATCGGTATCATGGCGAAGCGCCACTACACACCAACCAGGCTCGCAAGCGAGAATCTGCGCCGTGAAGGCGTGTCGGATAGCGATATCATTGAAACAGGCAACCCAGTCGTTGACGCTCTGCTTTTCATGCGCAACCGTCTCCAGACTGAAGCTGCGCTTCGCGAGAAGATGGCTAGCGTGTTTGATTGGATCAATCCGGTCAAGAAGCTGGTCCTTGTTACCGGACATCGGCGCGAAAGTTTTGGCAAAGGCTTTGAAGAGATTTGCTTGGCCATTCGTGAGATCGCCGACAGCACAGATGCTGATGTTGTCTATCCGGTTCACCTCAATCCCAATGTGCGTGAGCCTGTCAAACGCATTCTGGGATCGGCTTCCAACGTCCGCTTATTGGAGCCGCTCGCTTATGATGAGTTTATCTATTTGATGGATAAGAGCGACCTAATCCTGACCGACTCCGGGGGGATTCAGGAAGAAGCTCCTTCGTTTGGCACACCCGTTCTGATCATGCGGGAAACCAGTGAGCGACGTGAGGCGATAGACGCTGGTGTTGCCCGCCTTGTCGGCGCAAATGCTGAACGCATCGTTGAGGAAACTCGAAAGTTGCTGCTGGACGAAGCAGCCTATAGTGCCATGTCGCGTGTTCATAACCCCTTTGGAGACGGCACTGCCTCCCTTAAAATTGCAGAGGATATTCTGAAAAATGCATCCGCTTCGTAAGGTCGCCGTCATTGGTCTGGGATATGTAGGTCTGCCGACTGCGGCGACCTTTGCGCGATCCGGACTTGAGGTTCTCGGCGTTGATGTGAATGAGGACGTCGTTCGCACAATCAATGATGGTCGCATCCACATTTACGAACGGGATCTAGATATCCTCGTTCATGACATGGTGGCAGCCAAGCGACTTCATGCAGCGACTAAGCCTGCTGAAGCTGACGCTTTTGTTATAGCAGTGCCGACCCCAGTTAACGCAGATATGACCCCGAACATGACGCTTGTCGATAATGCCTGCGCGTCAATCGCACCCTTACTGAAAAAGGGCGATATCGTAATCATTGAGTCGACATCGACGGTCGGGACAACAGAACGGGCGTCCCGACAGCTGGCGCAGGCGCGTCCAGATCTGGTGTTTCCACATCAGGCGCCTGAAGAGGCAGACGTGCTGATGGCTTACTGCCCTGAGCGCATTCTGCCGGGTGCCACACTCGAGGAACTGGTAAACAATGCGCGCGTGCTGGGCGGACTTGACCAGCGCAGCTCCAATCGCGCACTGGAACTTTATCGTTTCTTCGTCAAAGGCGAGATGATCGTTGCTCACGCCCGCGCTGCTGAGATGTCAAAGCTTACGGAAAACGCGTTCCGTGACGTTAATATTGCCTTTGCCAATGAACTGTCGATGATCTGCGACGAGCTAGATATAGATGTCTGGTCTGTAATTCGCGCTGCGAATCTGCATCCGCGTGTAAACATTTTGCAACCCGGCGCCGGTGTCGGCGGCCATTGCATAGCAGTTGATCCCTGGTTCATCATCGATCAGGCACCCAACACGGCACGCATCATGCGTATGGCCCGTGAGACCAATCATGCGAAGACCAAAGTGGTGGCAGAGAAGATTGCGACCGCTGCTGCAAAACCTTCGACCAAGATCGCTTTGCTAGGCTTGTCCTATAAGCCGAATATTGACGACCTGCGCGAGAGTCCGTCGCTTGAAATTCTAGACCATCTGCTGGATCAAGGCTTCTCGGACATCATTGTTGTTGAGCCGAATATCGCCGAGGTTCCACCGGCTTACGAGGCAAGGCCGGTCCGCCTGCTTCCGCTCGATGAGGCGTTGACAGAAGCAGAAGTGGTGGCGGTTCTTGTGGGCCACAAGGAATTCTTTGCAGAACGCGATAAAGTGTACGCCAAAAAACGGCTCATCGACCCAGTGGGTTTGGTACGCTAAGCGCAGAAGTCAAGCCGCAGACTCTGGGTGACGGATCCATCATTTTGCTGAAATGGTGTGAGACAAGCCAGATGACATAGGGCGTGAAATCATTCATGCGATGCGCAAACATTGGTTTGATGCTTTTCACCCCCATGTTGACGAGTTGGATACATCCTTAACATCGCCGGAGATTTTTTCAGCGTCCGGCGATGCATAAATTACGTTTTTGATGCGCCGTGGAAACTATACGGTGCCGAAAAAATGCGTCCCGTGGTTTTCGAAGCGCCGTGAAATCTGCGACGCCCCTGCACGTGCGCGTGTCTGCGCATCACTTCGTCAGGACTCGAACCCATAAGCCACCGTCCGCCACGCGTTCTTAACCAGCCTTCGCCGCCAGCTACTTCAAGCCGACCGTCAACGCAAAATACACTCTGCGCAAAACCACAGATAATGAGTTTCAAAACCCGCTTGATCAAAACGCGTACTCTAGCCTTGGCGAGCAGTTCACATCCTGAAACATCGGCGAATCGACTGCTCCTCTCCATGTAGGATAGGCTTGGCAAAGACTGAGATCTGACAAAATTTGAAGCTGCAGCCTAACTAAATCAGCCGCTAAAGGACATATAGGAGTGCGGTACGGGGTTCGGCCCTCTTGGGGCGGACAGTGAAGCGAATGCGGGATGAGGTTTCATGACGCTTGTGAATATTGGGGCTTCGAACCCACTCATCGATGGACGCCAATCGCAACGGGCAATGATGGTACGTCGGGGGGTGCAAATCCTGCTGAACGAGATGCGCCATGCCGTTCTGCCTGAATTGGCCCTGGCCAATGGCCGCCGTGCCGATCTCATCAGCCTCTCCCCCAAGGGAGAGATCTGGATCATTGAAATCAAGACCTCCATCGAGGATTTTCGGACGGACAAGAAGTGGCCGGACTACCGAGATTTTAGCGATCGCTTCTTGTTTGCAACTCATGCTGAGGTGCCGCTGGAGATCTTTCCGCAGGAGTGCGGGCTTCTGGTCTCCGACGGGTATGGTGCACATCTTATCCGTGAGGCACCGGAAACGAAGCTCTCTCCCGCAACGCGCAAGAGCGTCACACTCGCTTTTGCCCGCACGTCAGCGCAAAGACTTCTTGCCGCAGAATGGGCGACGGGCCGCAGCTTTGAAGATATGGGCTGAGCGCCTCTCGTCTTATATGGTCAGCGCGGCGCCCGTTTAGCGAGAATGCGCTGAAGTGTGCGGCGATGCATGTTGAGCCGGCGCGCCGTCTCCGACACGTTTCTCTCACACATCTCGTAGACACGCTGGATATGCTCCCAACGAACCCGATCGGCCGACATGGGGTTTTCGGGCACATCTGCCTTTTCCCCCGGACGCTGTGTCAGTGCAGCAAACACATCATCGGCGTCGGCGGGTTTCGAGAGGTAGTCCACGGCTCCAAGCTTTACCGCCGTTACCGCCGTTGCAATGTTTCCGTATCCTGTGAGAACGATGACGCGCGTATCTTCGCGGCTGCTGCGGATCGCTTCGATGATATCGAGACCGTTACCGTCTCCCAGACGAAGATCGACCACGGCGAATTTCGGGGGATTTGCCTTGGCCTTGGCGATGCCTTCCGCAACTGATTCGGCGACATCCACCTGAAAGCCTCTGCTTTCCATTGCACGTGCAAGCCGCCGCAGAAACGGTACATCGTCATCAACAATGAGCAGCGAAGGGTCCGGTCCGACGCCCGGTTCGGAATCCGTCTGCTCAAGCGCCTCCATATTGTCGATACCCATCTTCCATTCTCCTTTGAACGTACCTCTCACGCTTATACGTGCCGGAACGTGATCTAGCTCAAACGCTGTCCGTCAAATCCATCACATGGCGCGGCCAGACGATTGTGATCTTCGCGCCGCTTGTGCCGGTTGCACGGTTCGTGAAGGTCAGCTGCGCGCCAGAACGCTCCAGAAGCGTCTTGGCAATGAACAAACCCAGCCCCAGACCGCCCGCGCGTTCATCCTGACGGCTTCTGGAAGACATATAGGGTTCGCCGATATGGGTTAAAACATCCGGTGCAAACCCGCTTCCATCATCTTCAATCGTAATGGATACAATGGCGGGCGTATGCTCGACCGTAATAGTGACGGTATGCCGGGCAAAATCGACTGCATTTTCGATCAGGTTTCCAAGGCCGTACATAATGGCCGCATTGCGCGCTCCGATCGGTTCGCTGGATCGGTCGCCTTTTTCCACGAGTACAAGTTCGATGCCAAACTGCCTGTGCGGCGCAATGACTTCTTCCATGAGTGAAGACAGCGGCAGACGCCTGAGATGGTCCTCTCCTTCTGCGGAGAGAGATGTCAGCCTGCGCAAAATATCGCGGCAGCGTTCGCTCTGGCTTCTGAGAAGGGCCACATCTTCGCCGAACTTCTCGTCGTCCTTAAGCTCGCGCTCCATTTCCTTGGCGACAACGCTGATAGTTGCGAGAGGCGTTCCCAGCTCATGCGCGGCTGCCGCAGCCAGTCCATCCAGCTGCGACAGGTGCTTTTCCCGCTCCAGTACCAGTTCCGTTGCGGCAAGCGCATCCGCAAGAAGAGTGGCTTCCATGGAAACGCGATAGGCATAAAAGGCCGCAAAGACCATCATGGAAACGATGGCGCACCAGAAGCCGAGCTGCAGAACAGGGTGGACCACCAGGACCTCCCCTTCCTGCCAGGGGACGGGATAGGGTGTCGTTGAAAGGGCAGTCGTGCAGATCATTGCAAAGGCAAGAAGGCACAGCGAATGGCGCAGCGGAAGCGAAGCGAAAGAGATAATGACGGGCACACAGAGCAGGGAAGCAAATGGATTTGCCAGTCCACCCGTAATAAACAGCAGGCTCCCCATCTGTAGAAGGTCGAACCCCAGCAGCACCAGAGCCGCCCCTGGCTGAAGCCGGTGGGTAGGGGGATAGCGGAGTGCCAGAACAAGGTTTACCAGAGCCAGCGCCACGATGAGCAGGCTGGCCTCGAACACCGGCATCTGGAAATGCAGAACGACTGCTACGATGAAAACAGTCAGTGTTTGTCCTGCCACCGCCAACCACCGGAGCCAGATGAGTGTCTGAAGCCGCAGGCTGCGATTGCTGCGGCCAAAGCGGACGTGGCGGATGGAGGTGGTTTCCATTGTCAGGTACCTCTTGGCTTGGCTCTGTGCGTGGGTGCCGCATTGGCCGGATCTTCCGGCCACGGGTGCTTGGGATAACGACCGCGCATATCGGCGCGCACGTCTTTCCATGAACCTGCCCAGAAGCCCGGAAGATCGCGCGTTGTCTGGATTGGCCTATGTGCCGGGGAAGTCAACTCCAGCAGGAGCGGCAATTTGCCACCGGCGACAGAGGGATGTGTTTTCAAGCCGAACAGCTCCTGCACGCGAATGGTCAATACGGGTTCCTCCCCATCATAGCGAATCGGGTGGCGCTGCCCGGTCGGTGCATCGAAATGAGTGGGCGCCAGACGCGCAAGATCATGGCGTAGCTCCAACGGGATCAGCGTCCTCAGGCCCTCAATAAGGCTGCCGGACTCGATGCTGGCCAAGCTGGTGCGGCCATTCTGAAAGGGAACAAACCAATCATCAAGCCCGGCGATAAGGCTCTCGTCATCCATCGACGGCCAAGGCTCGCCGAGCTTTCTGTGCAGAAAGCCGATGCGTTCCCGCAATTGCTCCGCCTCCTTGGAGAAAGGGAGTGAACCCAGGCCCAAGTGTCGGACGCCATCGGCCAGCCCTTGTGCCGCCGCTGCCCCTGTCGGCCGTGGAAGGGGAGATTCTTCCAATACCAGCGACCCGAGCCGGATGACGGAGCGGGCACGAACTTGTCCGCTTTGCGGCTCAAAGAAGCTCTCCTGCCCCTGTTGGATCGCGTGATCCAGTTCGCGCTCAATGTCTTGCCTTGTCACTTCGGCTGCTGCAAGAATTCGGCCCTGCGCTGCCCGCCCAGTCAAATCCGCAATAACCAGATAGCGCGCGGTGGCCAACCGTTCTGTTTCCGCAACTTCCGCGCCTCTGCCATTGGCCATGACATAGCGACCGCGTGCGCCTCGCTGGAGGGCCACTCTATCCGGATAGGCATGAAGAAGCAGTTGTCCTGCGGTGAACGGCGCATTCCGAGCAATGGCTGCGCCCGCCGAATCCGCAATGCGGCGCGCCAGACCGCGAGCGGCTTCCGCGCGCTCGCCTTTCTCATAAGCGAATTGGCGCAGCCGTGCATCCAGATCGATGTCGCTGCCTCCGAGGCCCTGTTCCGTCATCAGAATGGCAAGGCGGGCAGCGTCGAGCGCCTGCCCCTGTTCCGCCCC
The DNA here is from genome assembly GCF_042680945.1 of Affinirhizobium helianthi. Taxonomy (NCBI): domain Bacteria; kingdom Pseudomonadati; phylum Pseudomonadota; class Alphaproteobacteria; order Hyphomicrobiales; family Rhizobiaceae; genus Affinirhizobium; species Affinirhizobium helianthi. The sequence goes on from NZ_JBHUEQ010000032.1 coordinate 186,326, forward strand.
TTTTATGACCATGGCTGCCAGTCGGGGAGGCAGAGCAAGGTCGCGGATGCGCCTGCCGAACGGTGTCAGGCTGTCCTGGTCATCCAGGGCTCCCATCATTCGTAGCAGCTGGCGGGCTTCCGCCAAAGCTGCGGGCGGCGGTTGATCAAGAAAATTCAGGTCGGCTGGATCGCGTACGCCCCAATGAGCGAGGTCGAGCGCAAAGCCGGCCAGGTCCGTTGCGAGGATTTCAGGCGGCGTGAAGGCGGGCAGGGAGGCGGTCTGACCGGAGTGCCAGAGCCGGATGGCAATTCCGGGTTCTGTTCGTCCCGCACGTCCTGCCCTTTGGTCGGCCGAGGCGCGAGACACCCGCACGGTTTCCAGCCTTGTGATCCCGGTTGAGGGTTCATAGACAGGCAAGCGCTGGAGGCCGCTATCAATGACAACCCTGACGCCTTCAATGGTAATGGACGTTTCGGCGATCGACGTTGCCAAAACCACCTTGCGCTTGCCCGCTGGCGTGGGTTTTATCGCCAGATCCTGATCGCGTTGGGAAAGCGCGCCATAAAGCGGTGCGAGGATCACATCATCCGGCAAAGCGGAAGCCAGCCTTTCCGCTGTGCGACGGATTTCTGCCTGTCCGGGCAAAAAGGCGAGTACCGATCCCTTCTCCGTATCGAGCACATCCAGCACGGCCCGGGAGACACTGTCTTCGATGCGCTCTTGCGGCCCTCGATCCCGGTAGCGAAGATCGATCGGGAATGCGCGTCCCTCGCTGCGCACGACCTGTGCCTGATCCATCAGCTGCCCGATGCGATCAACATCGAGTGTTGCGGACATGACGACGATGCGCAAATCTTCTCGCAGGGCTGATTGTGTATCCAAAGCGAGCGCCAGGCCGAAATCGGCATCCAGCGAACGCTCGTGGAATTCATCGAAAAGGATTGCGGAGATGCCGCTGAGCTCCGGATCGTCGAGAATCATGCGGGCAAAGACACCCTCAGTGACTACCTCAATCCGCGTTGCACCAGAAATGCGGTTATCCAGACGCATTCTGTAGCCGACGGTCCGTCCGACATCCTCTCCCAAAAGAGAGGCCATGCGCGCTGCTGCCGCTCTGGCAGCAAGGCGCCTGGGTTCCAGCAGGATGATTCGTCCCTCGCACCAGCGCTGCCGAAGCAGGAAAAGAGGAACAAGCGTGGTTTTGCCCGCGCCGGGCGGCGCTGAGAGGACGAGGCGATTTGTGCCGCCGAGCGCTTCGCCCATATCGGGCAGAACGGCAGTGACCGGCAGATCCGGCATAGGAATGTCCCGCATCGGGTTTCAAACTTGAGCTCGGACGGTCTCGTAAGCCAGAATAGCACCCGCCAGGTCTTCCAGCGCAGCGCCAACCGACTTGAACAGCGTTATCTCATCAGAGGATTGCCGGCCCTTGCGCTCTCCCGTGACCAGCTGCCGAAGTTCCGCTTGAATATCTGCTTCCTGCAGCACGCCGGTCTGGAGCGGAATAACGATGTCGCCCCCCTCATATGTCGCCCCCTGAAAGGTATCGACAAAGACCCGCGATCTGCGGATCGCTGTATCATCGCTTTCGCGCATCGTCGGCTTGAAGGCGCCAACCAGATCCAGGTGTACCCCTTCCTTCAACCAATCGCCGCGGACAAGTGGTTGATCCGAGAGGGTTGCGCACGCGATGATATCTGCATCGGAACAGGCGGCAGAAAGATCCTCCGCAACATGTGCCGACAGTCCAAGAGCGACGATCTGCTCTACCAGACGCGCAGCTTTATTCGTGTCCCGGCCCCAGACACTGATGCGCTTCAGAGGCCGCACCGTCGCGTGCGCCTCTATAAGATTGAGTGCAAGCCTTCCTGTACCCACCATAACCATATGGCTTGCGTCTTCTCGTGACAGGAACCGCGACGCCAAGGCTGATGTCGCAGCGGTTCTGCGTGCGGTGAGCTCTCCCCCCTCGATCAGTGCCAGCATTTCCCCTGTTTTCGCAGAGGATAGAAGATACTGGCCGATTATCGTCGAAAGGGAGCGTCTATAATTGTCGGGAAAGAGATTCAGTATCTTCACGCCCGCATAGGTGCCTGGCTGCCAGCAAGGCATCAACAGAAGCGTGGCATCCGCTTCGCCAGGAACCTCCATTTGATGATGGTGACGCAAAGGTGTGATGCAATCGCTGGCGAACATGGCGCCGATCGCGCCAATCAAATCCGGAAAGGGCAACGCAGCCCGCGTCATATTCTCATCAAGGACAAGCATGCTCAAACTCCTGCAAAGCTGGCAAACCTTAGCCATGCGCGCCCCCTGACGGAACCGGCGAAGAGAAAAATGACAGATTTTTAAAAAAGGCTGTTGACTCGATCCGAAGGCAGATCTATACATCCGCTCACTGACGAGGGCGGCGGCGCTGCTAGCGACGAAGTTTCTCGTTCTGGTGAGAACCGGAAG
>NZ_JBHUEQ010000033.1:0-7807 GCF_042680945.1 Affinirhizobium helianthi
CGACCTTGTCAGTTGAAGCATCTTTAGGATCAGCCTTTGCGGGTTCGGCCTTTACATCAGCCGCTTTGGCGTCCGCTGGCTTTCCAGCCTTGGTGTCCGCTGCTTTTGGATCAGTCTTGGCGTCAGCCACCTTTGAGGCATCTGCCTTCGGATCGGCAGCCTTTGTATTCGTCTTGTTGTCAGCGACCTTGTCAGTTGAAGCAGCTTTAGGATCAGCCTTTGCAGGTTCGGCCTTTACATCAGCCGCCTTGGCGTCCGCTGGCTTTCCAGCAGATCCGGACGTTCCAGCATTGTCTTTCGCTGCGAAGGGAGAAACCTTCTGCGTCTGCTGTGAAGTGCTCTTGGTGCCTGCGGCCGTCATCGGCTGAGCAGTTCCTGGCGCAACCTTGGCCGTCGTCGCGGAAGGGGTCTTTGCACTCGCGGGGGCTGCAGCAGCCGGCTTTTTATCCTTATCCTTTTCCGGAGGCGGCGGAGGTGTGTTCTTTGTCGTTCGCGGCGCCTGCCCAGATACACCTGAAACCATGTTCGTTCCCCTTGTTGTTATTCTTGAAACTCAATTTCAGTCGCAAGTAACTTTGAGGAGAATTGTGTTTGATATGAAACCCAAGATCAAATGGATTCGGTCAGGTTAATTTTAAGAAATTTTTACAAATGTACATCCGCTTATTATTATTTAATACTTTTCCGATTATTGCGACACGGGGCATAAAGGCGGATCATTCTTACAAATTGGAGGCCTTTTTCGCCCTGTTTGTCATCCAGAAGTAGCATAAATCAATCCTGAGCAACCAAAATCTAAAGACGCACCACTCCTCACCGCAGTCGCGCTATCCATGTTTTTGTTCAGTTAACATTCCAAAAAAAATATGAATAATACAGGATGCATCCCATTTATACTTGTGATATATCTGCTAGCATTGATCTTTAATAATTATCATCTGCCAATTTATTTTTCATTTAAACAATTTTATATTTATTAGAATGTCACAGAAATAACACGAATGGTTACGGACACTTCCCGGACTCCGTGTCAACTCCTGCTTTCAACCTCTGCTGAAACGCTTGCCATTGGCACTCGCCGCCCCTCGACCTCCTTAAGTATATCCTCATTTGCTGCAATATAACCCCGATTGTGCGGCACAGCGTCACGCTGCTTCTTCAACTGAATTTGAAAGATGAAGAAGTTCTCATGTGTGAAAGCCATTTCGGATCCCGCGAGATAGAACTCCCACATGCGGAAGAATCGCTCGTCGTAGAGCGCAATCGCCTCTTCCTTGCGTGCCACGAAACGCTCCCGCCAATGCCTCAGCGTATGGGCATAGTGCATGGGCAGGATCTCGATGTCAGACACCAGAAGGCCTGATTTCTCGATATGCGGGAGAACCTCGGAAAGCGCCGGAATATAGCCACCGGGAAAGATATATTTTTCGATGAAGGGATTGGTGATGTAGCTCACGGTGGGCTGGCCGATGGCGTGCAGCACCATCACCCCGTTATTCGCCAGAACCTCATTCACCTTGCGAAAGAAGTTGCCGTAATTGGCACGACCTACATGTTCGAACATGCCCACAGAGACGATGCGGTCATATGGCTTTTCCGGCTTGAGGTAGCGATAATCTTGAAGCTGAAATTGAACTCTTTTGGAGAGGTGCCTTGCAATAGCGCGTTCGCGTGAAATTTTAAGCTGTTCTTCACTCAAGGTGATGCCGGTCACATCCGCACCGGATGACTCCGCCAGATAGAGCGCCATTCCACCCCATCCCGAGCCGATCTCCAGTACACGCTGACCGGGCTTCAGCAGCAGCTTTGCCGCGATGTGACGTTTCTTGGCCAGCTGCGCCTCATCCAGAGAGATGCCGGGCGGATTAAAATAGGCGCAGGAATATTGCCAGTCTTCATCGAGAAAGAGGGAGAAGAGCGTGGCGTTCAAATCGTAATGATGCGCTACATTGCGGCGGTTGCGATTGACCGGGACGCGATTGCGAAACTGGCTGGCGGCGATGCGCGCCACGCCGCGCCATAGCATTCCGAAGGTCAGCCCCTCGCTGAGGGTATTGTCTTTCACCAGCGCCAGAAACTCGTAGATGTCGCCGCGCTCAATGACAATGCGGCCATCCATGTAAAGCTCGCCCAGCTTGAGCGCCGGGTCTGCAACGAGTTCCGCCTCTGCCGCTTCATCCGTGAAGCGCATGGCAACCTCTCGCCCTCCGCCCTCGCCGAACCATTCCTCGCCGCTTGGCACATAAACCTGCAACCGGCCAACCTTGATGATTTTTGACAGAAGCATGCGCAAGGACGAGTTCATCATGAACCTCCGGGCTTAATAAGCTTGCCTTATCAAATTCTAAATTACGCCCTTTCCTTCATCTGGCAAGAGCAAAAGTGTTACAATAAAGGCATGACTTCTGCGTCAGGCCGAACAATTGTCCGGCCCGTTCATTCACTCTTGCAAGGCTATGCGATCAGCGCTTCTTCATGGCTTCGGCAATTGCCGCACCCAGACCGCCCAACTGGCTGGCTTCGCTCTTTTGCGGCTTTGCCTGCGCGTGGCGCATGGGGTTGCCGGCACCCGGACCTCTGGTTTCACGCATTGAGGCGGGCGCCGCCTCGCCGCCATCCTTGCGCATGGTGAGCCCAATGCGCTTGCGCTTCACATCCACCTCGACCACGCGCACCTTCACCACATCGCCCGCCTTCACGACTTCGTGCGGGTCCTTGATGAAGCGATCCGCCAGTTGCGACACATGGACGAGCCCGTCCTGGTGCACGCCGATATCCACAAAGGCTCCGAAGGCGGCCACATTGGTGACCGTGCCTTCCAGCATCATGCCCGGCTTCAGATCCTCGATCTCATTGACGCCTTCCGCAAAGGTCGCCGTCTTGAAGCTGGGGCGCGGGTCACGGCCCGGCTTTTCAAGCTCGGCCAGAATATCCTTCACCGTCGGAAGACCGAACTGCTCATCCACGAACTGACGCGGATCGAGCTTCTTCAAGGCGGCGCTATCGCCCATCAGGTCGCGCAGGTCGCGACCGCAGGCAGCGACGATCTTTTTCGCCACACCATAGGCTTCCGGGTGAACGGCGGAGGCATCGAGCGGCTCCTTGCCGTTTGGAATGCGCAGGAAGCCCGCGCATTGCTCAAACGTGCGTGCACCGAGACGTGCTACCTTCAACAGCTCCTTGCGGCTGGCAAAGGGTCCGTTCTGGTCGCGGTGAATGACGATGGCATCGGCAATAGAGCGGGTAAGGCCGGCCACACGGGCCAGAAGCGGCGAAGAGGCGGTGTTGAGATCCACACCCACAGCGTTCACCGCATCTTCCACCACGGCATCCAGCGAACGGGAGAGTTTGCCCTGATCCACATCATGCTGGTACTGGCCAACGCCGATGGACTTCGGCTCGATCTTCACCAGTTCCGCCAGCGGATCCTGCAGACGGCGGGCGATGGAAACCGCACCACGCAGCGAAACGTCGAGGTTCGGGAATTCGGCGGCCGCCAGTTCTGAGGCCGAGTAGACGGAAGCGCCCGCCTCGGACACGATGACCTTGGTGGGTTTTGCGCCCGCAGGCAATGCGGCCAGCATATCCGCCACCAGCTTTTCCGTTTCGCGGCTGCCGGTCCCGTTGCCAATGGCGATCAGCTCCACCTTATACTTGCGAATGAGGCTGGCGAGCTCCGCCTGCGTGCCGCGCAGATCGTTTTTCGGCGGGAAAGGATAGACGGTCGTGGTTTCCACCAGCTTGCCGGTGCCGTCCACCACCGCCACCTTCACGCCGGTGCGAATGCCCGGATCGAGCCCCATGGTGGCACGAGAACCGGCAGGAGCGGCCAGCAGCAGATCCTTCAGGTTACGGGCGAAGACGCGGATCGCCTCTTCTTCCGAACGCTCGCGGAGTTCGCGCATCAGGTCCAGCGACAGCGACATGGAAAGCTTGACGCGCCAGGTCCAGCCGGCAACCTCCATCAGCCAGCGATCTGCCGGTCCCTTTTCGCCAATGGAAAAGGCGCTCGCAATCATGCGATGCGTTGGCTTGATGGGGGACGGATCGTCCTGATCCACATCGATGGTGAGCGTGAGGAACTCTTCGTTCCAGCCACGCAGCATGGCCAGCGCCCGGTGACCCGGCGTCGTTGCCCAACGCTCCGAATGATCGAAATAATCGGCAAACTTGGCGCCCGCTTCCTGCTTGCCATCCACCACCTTGGCCCGCAGCGTGGCATTGTCACGCATGTACTGGCGCAAGCGCCCAAGCAGATCGGCATTTTCGGTGATGGTTTCGGCCACGATATCGCGTGCGCCTTCCAGCGCTGCCTTCACGTCCGCCACGTCAGCGGAGAGATAGGCTTCCGCCAGCTTTGCCGGATCAGCGGTACGATTGGCCCAGATGGCTTCGGCCAGCGGCGCAAGGCCACGCTCGCGGGCAATTTCCGCCTTGGTGCGGCGCTTGGGCTTGTAAGGCAGATAAAGATCTTCCAGCTCGGCCTTGGTCGTGGCGCGGGCAATCTTCAGCGCCAGCTCGTCGCTCATCTTGCCTTGGCTATTAATGCTATCGACGATGGAGCCTCGACGTGCCTCCAACTCGCGCAGGTAAACCAGCCGCTCCGCCAAAGTGCGCAGCTGCGTATCATCCAGACCGCCGGTGACTTCCTTACGATAGCGGGCAATGAAGGGAACCGTGGCGCCTTCATCCAGCAGGCCAATGGCTGCCGCCGCCTGATCCGGGCGGGCATTGATTTCTGCGGCAATGGTGGCGGCAAGAAGCTTGTTATCGGCAGCCATGGGTCTTCCTGTTTCTCGAATCTGGGGCGACCATAGCGGCAGATCGTGGCAAGGCAACGGTAGAGGCACCGATTCCACAGCTTGAACCCGCATCGGCCGAGCTTCGGCCTTGACCTTTGCCGCCCCTGCCCTTAACCGCCCAACATCTCTTTTCAGCAGCAGGAGCGCGGCAATGAAGGTTCTTCTCATCGGTTCCGGTGGTCGTGAGCATGCGCTCGCCTGGAAGCTCAAGCAATCCCCGAAGCTCACCAGGCTTTATGCTGCCCCCGGCAATCCCGGTATCGCGGAAGAAGCAGAACTGGTTGCGCTGAACGTGGAAGACCACGCGAGCGTCGTTTCCTTCTGCCGCGACAATGCGATCGATTTTGTGGTGGTTGGTCCGGAGGCACCGCTGGTGGCCGGTCTGGCCGATGATTTGCGGGAAGCTGGCTTTGTGGTGTTCGGCCCGTCCAAGGCCGCCGCACAGCTGGAAGGCTCCAAGGGTTTCACCAAGGATATCTGCGCCCGCTACAACATTCCGACGGGCGCCTATCAACGCTTCACATCAGCAGAACCGGCCAAGGCCTATATTCGCGAACAGGGCGCACCCATTGTGGTGAAGGCAGACGGCCTGGCCGCTGGCAAGGGCGTGACCGTTGCCATGACGCTGGACGAAGCCTTGGCTGCCGTGGATGATTGTTTCGCTGGTGCCTTTGGCGCGGCGGGCGCCGAGGTTGTGGTGGAAGCCTATCTGGATGGCGAGGAAGCCAGCTTCTTCTGCCTCTCCGATGGCAAGACGGCACTGGCACTCGCAACCGCGCAAGACCACAAGCGCGTGGGCGATGGCGACACCGGCCCGAACACCGGCGGCATGGGGGCCTATTCCCCTGCCCCGGTCATGACGCCTGCCATGGTGGAGCGCACCATGAAGGAGATCATCGAGCCGACCATTCGCGGCATGGAAGCAAGCGGCCATCCCTTCACCGGCGTCTTTTTTGCCGGGCTGATGATCACCGCCAAGGGGCCAGAGCTTATTGAATACAATGTGCGCTTCGGCGATCCCGAAACCCAAGTGCTGATGATGCGCCTGAAAAGCGATCTTCTGGAGCTTCTCTTTGCTGCCTCCACCGGCACGCTGGATCAGATCACGGCGGAATGGAGCGATGACGTTGCCCTTACCGTCGTCATGGCTTCCAAGGGATATCCTGCCGCCTTTGAAAAGAACACGCCGATCCGTTCTCTGCCAGCGTCAGGGCGTGACGCAAAGGTGTTTCATGCCGGAACCGCCTTGAAGGACGGCCAACTCGTCGCAAGCGGCGGGCGCGTGCTCAACCTCACTGCCTTGGGCGCAAGCGTGGCAGAGGCGCAGGCTGCCGCCTATCGTCTCGCCGATGCGGTTGAATGGGAGAATGGCTTCTGCCGGCGCGATATCGGCTGGCGGGCACTCAACCGCTAATTGAGAAACATCTCATACGGTCATTGTGCCATTTCGGCCAGAAATGATGCGCTTTACCCTCGGTTAACTGTTCTCCCTGACCGCTTGGAAAGAATCTTCCGGTAATCATCCTTCAAGATTGGGAAGGAATTGCCGGAATGTTCACCTCAATTGTTGCATTGGTTAGTTCGCTCGCAGCGGTGTCTGCGGGACAGTCTTCCATTGTCAATCTCTCCGGCAGGCCAATCGCGGATGCGCCCAGCGTCATCCATCTGGCCTGCGCGGCCTGTGACAGCAGCCAGATGGATGAAAGCCGCTCCACCTACCGCGTTCCGCTGCTTGAGCCGGGCAAGGACAATGTCATGATTTCCGAACATGACGGCAAACCCATGGTAACCCGTACCGGCAACTGGATGGGCGGCTCGCCCGTGCGCTATGTCAGCCTGAATCCCGTCTGGATCGAGAGCGAGCAGCAGTTCATGCTGAGCCGCAGTGGCCGCGAAAACAGGTCCGATGGGGTGGATACAAAGGCCACGACATCCGCCGTTTCCGCCACACCCGTCTCGGCGCCCGCAATGCCCACCGTCGAGCAGCCTGCCCTGCCGGATTTCTCCAAGTTCGAATTGCGCCCGACCCGCTAAAGATCATCCAGATCCGCCGTTCACGCGTCTCGGCGCCTCGCGCGGCGTTGCGTTAAACCTCTATGTTTGCGTATGCGCTGCCGCAAAACCGCGATGCAGTTTGGTGCGGCAGGCGGGATTGCGCGTCGCCGCAGGCTTTCGCTGCCCTGAAAATTTTTTTTAATCAATTGTGCCTACACTCATTACGTGCATCACAATGCATAAACAGTGAGTCATGCCGCATGACCGTAACCGCTGATGTTTGGCGGGCGGGAAACCCGTTTTGAGTTCAGGAGACCCAATGAAGCGCCTTTCTATTCCGACTCAGCTTGCCATTCTGGTTGGCGGTCTCATTTTTGCTTTTTCCATTGCAGCATTTCTGCAAATTCGTTCATCTTCTGACGCAATCTATAAACAGCGTTACGAACTGCTCCGGACGGAAGTGGAAACCGGCATGTCGGTTCTCCAGGCCTTTTATGAACGGGAGAAAAGCGGCGAGTTAACGCGTGAGCAGGCTCAGAAGCAAGCGTATGCGCTGATTACCAAAATGCGGTTTGAACCAGACGGCTACTTCTTTGCCTATGACTTCGATGTGGTGATGGTGCTTCATCCAAACCCGAAGCTGGTGGGCGTTTCCTCGAAGGGCAAACCGGATAGCGCTGGCTTCGCCTATCGGGATGAAATCGTCCGCGTTGCGCGCGCTGGCGGCGGTTATGTCGAGTTTCTCGGTCCAAAGCCGAATGTGGGTCAGAACGACTACGTCTTTCCCAAAACATCCTACAACAAGGTTTTCGAACCGTGGTCTATCGTGCTGTCAACGGGTCTTTACACTGATGATCTTGCCGCTGAAATTCGCGCCACAACCATCAAGGTGCTCAGTGCTGGCCTGATCATCCTGCTGTTTGCCGTTTTAGTGGCCTATGTGATCATCCGCGGCATCACGCGCCCGCTTTCGGCCATTCACGACGCCTTGGGTGCGGTAGCAGACGAAA
>NZ_JBHUEQ010000034.1:0-2055 GCF_042680945.1 Affinirhizobium helianthi
AACTTCGCGGCAACCTGCTACATCGCAGCTATCGTGACATGGTGGAGCAATTGAGTCTGGAGCCTAGGCCGCACGACCCATTTCAGAAATTGCAGATTCTTCCCGATCGCGTTGCCTTTCGTCAGCCTGGCGAAACGCTCGCACAAGCTTCGTTGGCTAGCTTGTGCCTGGGCAAAGGGCTCTTTTACCTATTTGACGCGCGGGAACAGAATGAATCTGTTAGCTCAATTCAACCAAGTCATGAAAAATCTGGGATCGCTTGGCCAGACAAAACTCCTCGCACTCGGGGGTGTTGGCGTGGTGTCGATGGCGATTATCGTCGCCGCGGCGCTATTTGTAAACAAGCCCTCCTACGAGACGCTATATGTCGGTCTGGAAACGTCCGACCTTAACCAGGTCAGTATCGCGCTGGCGGAAGCAGGTATCAGTTTTGCCGTTGGGCAGGATGGGAAAAGCGTGCAGGTGCCGGTCGGCATGACCAGCCGTGCCCGCTTGATGCTTGCAGAGCGCGGCCTGCCAAACAGCAGCAATGCCGGTTACGAACTCTTCGACAATGTCGGTTCGCTGGGCCTCACCTCCTTCATGCAGGAAGTGACGCGGGTGCGCGCCCTGGAAGGTGAAATCGCACGCTCGATCCAGCAGATCAGCGGCGTGGTTGCAGCTCGCGTTCACATTGTCATGCCGGATGTCGGCAACTTCCGTCGCGCCGGACAGAAGCCGACGGCATCGGTGATGATCCGTGCCAGCAACGAGGCCGGACGCAACGCTGCCGCCTCGATCAGGCATCTGGTTGCCTCGGCTGTTCCTGGCCTGGAAGTGGACGACGTCACCATTCTCGATTCGACAGGTCAGCTTCTGGCGTCCGGCGATGAAGCCGGCAATAGCAGCCTGAACCGTTCCATGTCCGCTGTGCAGTCCGTTCAGCAGGAAATGGAAAGCAATATCGACAAGGCGCTTGCTCCTTTCCTTGGCATGGATAACTTCCGCTCCAGCGCAACCGTTGTGCTGAACACGGATAGCCAGCAGATTCAGGAGACGGTCTATGACCCTGAATCGCGTGTCGAGCGCTCGGTCAAGGTGACGAAAGAGGCGCAGAAGTCGCAACAGCGCCAATCCGACTCGGCCACGACTGTAGAACAGAATGTGCCGCAGGCGGCGCCGCAGGGCGGCGGAGCCACTGGACCTGAATCGTCGGATCAGTCCGACAAGAAGGAAGAGCAGACCAACTACGAGATCAACTCGAAGACCACTGCCACCACCCGCAATGGCTTCCGTGTCGAAAAGCTCTCGATCGCCGTGGTCGTAAACCGTGGCCGCATCGCCCAGATGGTTGGTGAGCCGGCTGACCAGCAGAAGATCGACGCCTATCTCGAAGAGATGAAGAAGATCGTCGCGACGGCGGCTGGCGTGAATGCGGACCGGGGCGATGTCGTGACCGTAACGGCCATGGACTTCCTGGAGAACCAGCTTCTCGATCAGGCAGCTGCAAGCGGCCCTGGAATTGGCGAGATGATCACGCGCAATCTCGGCGGAATCATCAACTCCGCAGCCTTCGTACTGGTCGCCTTCCTTGTGGTCTGGTTCGGTGTCCGTCCGGTGGTCCGCAGCGTGGCCGGCAATACAGTCACCGCGGAAGCCGCTGGCGAAACCGCAGGGCTGGAACTTCCGGACTTCTCTCCGGCCGGCGCAAATCCGGCGCTCGTCGAGGGTTTCGGTGCGGATTTCGGCGCAGACTTCGGCTTCGACAGTTCGAACGATCTGTTTGGCGGCGAAGACGATCCCAATGCCGGCTTCAACCGTCGGGTCAAGGAAGGCCCGGAGAAGCGGCTGGCAAGAATGGTCGAAATCTCGGAAGAGCGTGCTGCCAAGGTTCTTCGCAAGTGGGCAGCGGACAGAGCCGCCTGAGGCAGCGTCCCGGCGGGGACAGCTTGAATGGTTTGACAATGGGAAAGGGTCGGCAGCGCCGGCCCTTTCTTCATTGTAATCAAAGTAAACCTCCACCTACGGTGGAGGACTGGACGAGTTTTACATCGTGGTGGAGAGACCTCCGGCTTG
>NZ_JBHUEQ010000035.1:0-95640 GCF_042680945.1 Affinirhizobium helianthi
ACTCCTGTTGCTGCAGGAAGTGAATCATGGATAGCTAATCTCATCAATACCCTGATTGGGTTTCGACCCTAGCTTCTCGGCAATCGCATTCAGAATCATGGGCTCGCTCCGCTACATTGGGAGCGGCAATTTCTCCGCTGGTGGTCAACAGGCCGTTAACCAAGAAAATTTGCGACAAGCCCAGTCCGCCAGGGCGCCATCCGTCTGGTGCGATGACGGAGCTCGACCACCCCGTCAACCTACTACGAGAACGTCGCCAAGCGTCTGGATGTTGGTCGCCTGTCGAGACTAACACCAAGGACGAGCCACGCCGGCAAGTTCCCGTCGACGTGGATCGAGTTGTACGTCAAGACCAGTCACATCGTCAGGTCAATCATACGATCCCGCCGGAGCTGCCCTTGATGGCAGGACGTTCCGCAGCGACGCGTGTGCGATAGCCGCTCGCCCGATAGGTTGCGATGGGATCAATTGCACCGCCTGCACGCTGACGAGCTTCGGCCAAGATTGGTTCCACATCCGTCCGATAAGCATGCTTCAAGGTTTCGGTCGCCATGAGCGCGTCGTTTTCGTTCTGGAAGCCTTCCAGCCTCAACCGATCCACAAGCAGGGCCTGTGCGTAAGCGCGACGGATCTCATTCGCAGATGCAATCAAGCTCTCAATCGGGTCAGTCACATTGTGGCTCTGATCGATCATATGAGCCGGGTTAAAGCCTTTGACGCCGCGATGTTCAGCATCTACCAACTCGTTGAACACGAGGAACAGGCGATAGGGCTCGACGGAACCGGCATCCAGATCGTCATCGCCATATTTCGAATCGTTGAAATGAAAGCCCCCCAGCTTGCCGAATTGGATGAGGCGAGCCACGATCATCTCGATATTGGTATTGGGAGCATGGTGGCCGAGATCGACAAGGCAGAAGGCCTTTTCCCCCAGCGTCTGAGCGATCATGTAGTTCGTACCCCAGTCCTGCACCACGGTCGAATAGAAGGCGGGCTCGTACATCTTGTGCTCGGAGAACAACCGCCAATCATCCGGCAGTGCTTTATAGATGTTGCGCATCGAATCCAGATAGCGCTCGAACTGGCGCGTGAAGTTCGACTGACCGGGGAAGTTCGAACCGTCACCGATCCAGACGGTGAGAGCCCTGGCGCCGATGGCATTGCCCAGTTCGATGCATTCCAGATTATGTTCGACTGCCTGGGCGCGGGTGGCGGCATCCACATGCGAAAGGGAGCCGTATTTATAGGAATGCGCCTGATCCGGCGCATCCGAAAACGTGTTGGAATTCATGGCATCGAAGCCAAGCCCCAGTGCATCCCCCTTCGCTTTCAACTCCTTCGGGTCAGCCTTGTCCCACGGAATATGCAGGGAAACTGTGGGCGTGGCGCGCGTCAACTGCTGGATGACGCTGCAATCATCCAGCTTGTCGAAGATATGACGCGGCTCGCCGGGGCCCGGAAAGCGCGCAAAGCGGGTTCCGCCCGTGCCAACACCCCAGGACGGAACCGCGACGAAGAAGTCCGCCACCTTGGCGGTGATTGCTTCGATATCAATATTGCTGCGCGCAAGTTTTTCACCCAGTGCAGCAAAATCCGCCTTATGAGCGGAAGAACGCTTATCGTTCTGGTCGGCAATGACATCTGCCGCGATTTTCAAATTGGTCATTTTTTCCTCCCGAGGATGCGGCACCTGCTGGCAGCAGCCCTTGCGCCTTGCGGCGAAGAAGGGCTGCCCAGGACAGGCATGTTACCGCGTGAAGCTCTGCGCGTTACCCGCATCCACGTTGATGATATTGCCGGTGGATTTGGCAGAAAGATCGGACGCGAAGAAGTAGATGGCTTCCGCGATGTCTTCGGGGAAGACATTGAGCTTGAGCATCGAGCGCTTGCGGTAATGCTCCTCCAGATCCGTTACATCGATTTTCGAAGACGCGGCGCGCTGTTCACGCCATTCGCCATTCCAGATTTTTGATCCGCGCAGCACGGCATCGGGATTGACGGTGTTGACGCGAATGCCAGCCTCCGCGCCTTCAAGAGCCAGGCAGCGGGCGAGATGGATTTCCGCAGCCTTTGCGGTGCAATAGGCCGAGGCATTGGGTGAGGAAGCGAGACCGTTTTTCGAAGCAACAAACACGATATTTCCACCAAGATCCTGACGGCGGAACAGGCGGAACGCTTCACGCGACACCAGGAAGTAGCCGGTCGCCAGGATGTTGATGTTCTTATCCCACATGGCGAGCGTGGTTTCTTCCACCGGCGCAGAAGAGGCAATACCCGCGTTGGAAACGAGGATGTCGACACCACCAAACTCGACGCATGCCTCTGCAAAGGCGCCCTTTACGGCGTCTTCGCTGGTGACATCAAGTTGCACGGAACGAACAGCATCATCGCTGAAGCGCTTTGCGAATTCGGCGTTTGCAGAAGACAGTGCCTCGGCATCAATATCGGCCAGCACAACGCAGGCCCCTTCCGCCATCAGGCGCTCGGCCGTCGACCGGCCAATACCGCCAGCGCCACCGGTGACAAACGCAACCCGACCGGCAAGGCTTTTCGGCTTTGGCATGCGCTGAAGCTTGGCTTCTTCCAACAGCCAATACTCGATATCGAAGGCTTCCTGTTCGGGCAGACCCTGATATTCGGAGACTGTGGATGCACCGCGCATGACATTGATGGCGTTGACGTAGAATTCGCCGGCAATGCGCGCGGTCGCCTTGTCCTTGGCGAAAGACAGCATGCCAATGCCCGGGATGAGGAAGATCACCGGGTTAGGATCGCGCATTTTCGGCGAGTTTTCGTGCTTGCAGGCTTCGTAGTAGCGCGTGTAATCGGCGCGGTAATCCGCCAGAGCCTTATCCAGCCCTTCGATGACCGCATCCACATCCGGCTTGGCGGGATCAAAATTGACGATCAGCGGGCGGATTTTCGTACGAAGAAAGTGATCCGGGCAGGATGTGCCAAGCGCGCCAAGCGCATGCAGATCCTTGGAATTCACAAATTCAAGCACGGCATCCTGATCGTCGAAAGCGCCGAGCTTGCGTTCGGTCTTGCCGATGCGGCCGCGGATGACAGGCATAAGGCGGGCTGCAACGGCGCGGCGCTCAGCCGCCGGCAGGCTCTGCGTCACCGCGCCGCCAAAGATGACCTTGCCTTCCGTTTGCTGCGCAAACCACTCAATTGCCTTGTTGATGATGGCAAGCGTGAGTTCGTAGCAATCCTTGGCATCATTAGCCCAGGTGAACAGGCCATGGCTTTCCAGCACGACCCCCTTGGCATTCGGATTGGCCTTTACGAAAGCCTCCAGATCGAGGCCCAGCTGGAAGCCGGGGCGGCGCCAGGGCAGCCAGCCAATGTCGGCTCCGAAAATCTGCTGGGTCAGTTCTTTCGAATTCTTGGAGGCCGCAATCGCAATGATTGCATCCGGATGCATGTGATCTACATGTGTAAAGGGAACGAAGCCGTGCAGCGGTGTATCGATGGAAGCCGCGCGCGGGTTGAGATTGAACGTGCAATGGGGCAGGAAGCCAACCATTCGGTCTTCATCGTGAACGCCCTGATAGATGCCTTTCAGCGCTTCCAGCTTTTCCTGATAAAGCGTGGCAAAACCATCCAGCTTGATGGTGCCGACATCGCCGCCGGAGCCCTTCACCCATAGCACCTGAACCTTCTGCCCGGTGAGAGGATCGGTTTCCATGACCTTGGCTGAGGTGTTGCCACCGCCGTAATTGGTGATGCGCTTGTCAGCACCCAGCAGGTTGGAGCGATATAGCAGCTTGCCCGGCTCATCCAGTTTCGCCGCATAAGCATCGTCCCAACGATTTTCGAGAAGGCGGGGTTGGCCCGACATGCAAATTCCTCCCATGTTATCGCCAAGAAGGCGACGCATCTAAGTTCCACGCAGGATATGGCGCAGTCACACGTTAGTTGTCAATCACAAACGATCACCAACGCTCATTGTGCAGCGCACAGTAATCTTTTTTGATCGTTTGTGATTGACATCCTAAAGAGTTTACGAATAGATCGAATTCAGGAGGACAGACATGCACGAACGTGAGCGGCATCGCATTATTCTCAGCGCGGTTCAGGAAAAGCCTGTTGTGACTGTGCAGGATATTGCCGAACTGACGGAAGCGTCGGAGGCGACGATCCGCAGAGATATTGCGGCTCTGCATGTGCAAGGGCGCCTAAGGCGGGTCCGTGGTGGCGCGGAAGCCGTTCATCCTCCGCAACAGGGAAATCTGGCGGCGCGCCCGTTTCGCGTGTCAGAACCGGTCAACATCGACAAGAAACGCGCAATTGCGCGCGCCGCTGTGGATTTATGCCAGGAAGGTGATTCCATTATCATCAATGGCGGCACCACTACATTCCAGATGGTGCACTTCATGTCTGCCCGCCGTCTGCAGGTGATGACAAACTCCTTTGCCATTGCCGAACATCTAGTGAAGCAATCGAAATGTACGGTTTCAGTGCCGGGGGGCGCGATTTACCGCGACCAGAGCCTGATTCTTTCGCCTTTCGAGAATGACACGATCCGCAGTTTCTATGCCCGACGCATGTTTATTGGCGCGCAGGGCATTTCATCCCATGGCGTGATGGAGCCGGATGCACTGGTGATCCAGAGCGAACAACGGCTGATGCGGCAGGCAGACGAGCTGATCGTGATGGTGGATTCAAGCAAGTTCGCCAAGCGCTCCAGCCTCATTCTGTGCCCTCTGGAAAACGTATCCACCATCATCACCGATGACGGTGTGCCGGAAGAAGCGCTTCTGATGTTGGAAAATGCGGGCATCAAGGTTTTGACGGTGAAGCCCATCGCAGCGCCGGTCAAGGAGAATGCTTCTTCGGTCGCCTGAGGAAAACGCGATCGAGGATGAGGAGACCAACGGTTCTTTACTTAGGGAGGAGTGGACTATGAAACTGACAAGAAGAACTTTTGCGGCCGCAACGCTTGCACTGGCCGCATCTGTATCCATGGCCGGCATGGCATCTGCAGCCGACATGAAAATCGCGCTGGTGGTCAAATCGCTCGGCAACGGTTTTTTTGAAGCGGCAAACAAGGGTGCGGAAGAAGCTGCCAAGGAACTGGGTGGCGTCAAGATCATCTATACCGGCCCGACCAGCACAACGGCGGAAGGCCAGATCGAAGTGATCAATTCGCTGATCGCCCAGGGCGTCGATGCCATTGCCATTTCCGCCAACGATCCGGACGCCGTGGTTCCAGCGCTAAAGAAGGCCGCACAGCGCGGCATCAAGGTAATCTCATGGGATTCCGGCGTCGCTCCGGCAGGCCGCATCATGCATCTCAACCCGTCCTCCAACGAGCTGATCGGCAAGATGTGCCTGACGCTTGCCAAGAATCATCTGCCGGATGGCAAGGGTGATTTCGCTATTCTGTCTGCCACCACCACTTCGACCAACCAGAACATCTGGATTGCCGAAATGAAGAAGCAGCTGAAGGATTTTCCCGGCCTGAACCTCGCCACCACCGTGTACGGCGATGACCTGGCCGACAAGAGCTATCGCGAAGCGCAGGGCCTGCTGACATCGCAGCCGAATGTGAAGGTCATCGTCGCGCCGACCACGGTTGGCGTTCTGGCGGCTTCGCAGGCGGTGAAGGATGCGGGCAAGATCGGTCAGGTTTACGTGACCGGCCTTGGCCTTCCGTCCGAAATGGCGGGTGCGATCAAGTCTGGCGCGACGAAGGAATTCGCGATCTGGAACCCGATCGATCTTGGCTATTCCGCCACACAGATCGCCTATCATCTCGTCAAGGGTGATGCGACAGGCAAGCCGGGCACCGATATCAAGGCGGGCCGCATGGGCACGATCAAGATTGGCGACAATGGCGAAGCCGCGATGGCCGATCCATTCGTCTACAATTCTTCGAACATCGATCAGTTCTCGAAGATTTTCTGATCGTCGCACTTTCGAAAATCTCCCTCTGGCCTGCTGCCCGTCTCCCCTACCCGGGGGAGACCTGCTCTCATGGCATTGTTCAGCAATGTGCCAAGAGATTTCGGCAGGCCGACCCCTCCCCTGTGTGGGAGGGTCAGGGAGGGTTCTCTGGATGAAATCAACAATGAATGCTGTGGCACCGATGACCATGATCACTCCGCTTGCCGATGCAGAACCCGTTCTGGAAATGCGTGGCATCAGCCAGATTTTTCCGGGTGTGAAGGCGCTGGATCAGGTTTCCATCAGCCTTTATCCCGGCCAGGTTACGGCACTGATTGGCGAAAACGGTGCGGGCAAATCCACGCTTGTGAAAATCCTCACCGGCATCTATCGCCCCACGGAAGGCGAAATCCTGATCAATGGCGCGCGCGTGCAATTCGGTAGTGCGCAAAGCGCAATCGATGCGGGTGTCACCGCCATTCATCAGGAAACGGTTCTGTTCGATGAACTGAGCGTTGGCGAAAACATCTTTCTCGGTCACGCACCGCGCACCCGTTTCGGCACGATTGACTGGCGCACGATTAACGACCGCTCACGCGAACTTCTGCGCCAGCTGGAAAGCGAGATCGATCCAAGCATCCGGCTCAAGGACCTTTCGATTGCCCAGCGGCACCTCGTGGCGATTGCGCGCGCACTCTCCGTCGAAGCGCAGATCGTCATCATGGACGAGCCCACCGCTGCCCTTTCACGAAAGGAGATCGACGACCTATTCCGCATCGTCGAAGGCTTGAAGCGGCAGGGGAAAGCCATTCTCTTCATCAGCCACAAGTTTGATGAGGTCTACGAAATCGCCGAAAACTTTGCCGTGTTCCGCGATGGAAAGGCGGTGGGCCATGGGCGATTGAAAGACACGCCGCAGGCAGACATCGTGCGCATGATGGTGGGCCGCGATGTGCACAACGTCTTTCCCAAAACCAATGTGGAAATCGGCAAGCCGGTCCTCAGCGTCGTGGGCTATAGCCACCCCACGGAATTCCGCGATATTTCCTTTGAACTCCGGCAGGGTGAGATCCTCGGCATCTACGGACTGATCGGGGCCGGGCGCTCCGAACTGTGCCAGTCGCTTTTCGGCATCACCCGCCCCTCCTCCGGCTCGCTGATTCTGGACGGCAGAACAGTTGATATACGTTCCTCGCGAGATGCGATCGCAGCGGGTCTGGTCTATGTGCCGGAAGAACGCGGCCGCCACGGGCTGGCGCTGCCCATGCCAATTTACCAGAACATGTCACTGCCTTCGCTGGGCCGCACATCGCGTTCCGGCTTTCTGAATGCCGCAAACGAACTGAAGGTTGCCCGGCAATATGCCGAGCGGCTGGATCTGCGCGCGGCGGCGCTTTCCGTTCCGGTCGGCACGCTTTCCGGCGGCAACCAGCAGAAGGTGGTCATCGGCAAGTGGCTGGCCACCCAGCCCAAAGTCATTATTCTGGATGAACCGACAAAAGGCATCGACATCGGCTCAAAGGCCGCTGTCCATGGCTTTATTTCCGAGCTTGCCTCCCAAGGCCTCTCCATCATCATGGTCTCTTCCGAACTGCCGGAGATTCTCGGCATGTCGGATAGAGTCATGGTGATGCGGGAGGGGCTGATGGCAGGGCTTTTTGACCGGGCAGATGCCACAGCCGAACAGCTGGTGCGCGCCGCCACCGGCAATGCGTGAGAGTGTTTCATGAACCGTTTTCTCAAAAGCCGCGAACTGCTTCTCACCGGCATCATCATGGTCATGGTGGCAGGCTTTGCCAGCCGGGCGCAGGGCTTTGCGGAGCCCCGCAACCTTGCCAATATCTTCAATGACACCTCGATCCTGATCATGCTGGCGCTGGCACAGATGACGGTGATCCTGACCAAATCCATCGACCTTTCCGTTGCCGCCAATCTTGCCTTTACCGGCATGGCGGTTGCGATGACCAATGCCGCCTTTCCCGATCTACCACTTGTTGTGCTGATCATCATGGCGCTGGGCATTGGTGCCGCTCTCGGCGCAATCAATGGCTTCCTTGTTTGGAGCCTGCAAATTCCGCCGATTGTCGTGACCTTGGGCACGCTGACCATCTATCGCGGCATGGCCTTCGTGCTTTCTGGCGGAAGCTGGGTGAACGCACACCAGATGACAGCAACCTTCCTGAACGTGCCGCGCACGGAAATTCTGGGCCTGCCCGTCCTTTCCTGGATCGCTGTGCTGGTCATTGCCTTCATGTGGTTTCTGCTCACCAGAACGCCCTTCGGCCGTGCCGCCTATGCCTCTGGCGGCAATGCCACCGCCGCTGTATATGCAGGCATCAATATCGGGCGCACGCGGTTTTTCGCCTTCGTTCTATCCGGCGCCATGGCCGGTTTGTGCAGCTATCTCTGGGTTTCGCGCTACGCAGTCGCCTATGTGGATATTGCCAGCGGCTTCGAACTCGATAGCGTGGCAGCCTGCGTGATTGGCGGCATTTCCATTGCCGGGGGCATTGGTTCCGTCGCAGGCGCTGTTCTCGGCTCGCTCTTTCTGGGCGTCATCAAGAACGCACTTCCCGTCATCGGAATTTCACCCTTCGCCCAAATGGCAATTTCCGGCGTGGTCATCGTGCTGGCTGTGGTCTTCAATGCCCGCGCCGAAGCTCGCAAGGGCCGCATCATTCTGCGCGACCGCGCAAATACCGAGGTATCCGCATGAGCGAGACCGTATCTTCACCCACCACCCGCCGCGCTATTCCGGATAGGCTAGGAACGCCGGTCAGTCGCATTCTGGCCAGTTGGGAAGTTCTGCTATTTGGCGTGGCCGTGCTGATCTTCATCGCCAATTCGCTGGCATCGCCCTACTTCCTTGATGCCTGGAACCTCTCCGACGCCACATTCAATTTTACCGAAAAAGCGATGATTGCCTTTGCCATGGCCATGCTGGTGATTGCCGGGGAAATCGATCTTTCGGTAGCAGCCATCATTGCACTCGCTTCCACGGCCATGGGTGCGGCGGCGCAGTTTGGCATTGGCACACCCGGTCTCGTGGCCATCGGCATCGGTGTCGGGATTGCCTGCGGCGTGTTCAACGGGACGCTGGTAGCCGTGTTCAAGCTGCCCTCGATCGTGGTCACCATCGGCACGATGAGCCTGTTTCGCGGCATTTCCTACATCACACTGGGCGACAAGGCCTATGGCGGCTATCCGGAAAGTTTCGCCTATTTCGGCCAGGGCTATTTGTTCTGGGTCTTTTCTGTCGAGTTCGGCCTCTTCCTGCTCTGCGCTGCCATCTTTGCGGTGCTGCTGCACGCCACCAATTTCGGTCGTCAGGTTTACGTAATCGGAAATAACGATTTCGCCGCACGTTTTTCCGGCGTGCCAGTGGAGCGGGTGAAATTCATTCTCTTCCTGCTGACCGGCCTGATGAGCGGCATTGCTGCTGTCTGCCTCACCTCGCGCCTGGGCTCCACGCGCCCCTCCATCGCGCAAGGGTGGGAACTGGAAGTTGTCACCATGGTGGTTCTGGGCGGCGTTTCCATTCTCGGCGGTGCAGGCACGATTGCGGGCGTCATTATTGCCGCCTTCGTCATGGGTCTCGTCACCTTTGGTCTGGGGCTGCTCAATGTGCCCGGTATCGTGATGTCGATCTTTGTTGGCCTTCTTCTCATCATCACCATCGCGCTGCCTATTCTGGCGCGCCGCATCAAGCAGGCATCGAAATCATGAGCCTTGAAAAACACGCCTTCAAGATGAAGCTGAATCCCGGCATGCAGGCTGAATATAAAAAGCGGCATGACGAGATCTGGCCGGAACTGGTGGAGCTTTTGGCCAAAGCTGGCGTCAGCGACTATTCCATTCATCTCGACCCGGAAACGAACATCTTGTTCGGCGTGCTCAGTCGTCCCAAAGACCATGGCATGGCAAGCCTGCCCGATCATCCGGTCATGAAGCGCTGGTGGGCGCATATGGCCGATATCATGGAGACAAACCCGGATAACTCTCCTGTGGCCATCGATCTTGTGCCGGTGTTTTATCTGCCATGAGCGAGGTCAGGCACATTGCCGTTCTGGATATCGGCAAGACCAATGCCAAGGTGCTGGTGCTGGATTGCGCCACCGGCGAAGAGCTTGATGTGCGACGCCGGTCGAACAAGGTTGTTCCGGGCGAACCCTATCCCCATTACGATATCGATGGGCTGTGGCGTTTTTTCTGCGAATGCCTTGCGCAATTCAGCGCTGCTCCCGGCTTCGACGCAATATCCATTACCGCGCATGGCGCTTCGGGCGTATTGCTTGACGAAGCGGGCGGACTGGCCATGCCGGTGCTGGATTATGAATATGAGTACCCGGAGGCTATCCGGACCGCTTATGCGGCGCTTCGCCCGCCTTTCCCAGAGACGTTTTCACCGGCTCTATCCGGCGGCCTCAACCTTGGCGCGCAAATCCACTTCCAGAGAAGTGTTTTCCCGGAAGCGTTCGCTAAGGTCCGCACAATCTTGACCTATCCGCAATACTGGGCCTACCGGCTGACGGGCATAGCGGCGAATGAGGTAACATCTCTCGGCTGCCATACGGACCTCTGGCAACCGGGTCAGGCGGCCTTTTCATCACTCGTAGATCGGCTGGACGTTCGCGAGAAGATGGCACCGGTTCGCTCTGCATTCGATGCACTCGGGACGGTAAAAGCAGATCTGGCCGCGGAACTGGGCCTGCGACAGCCCGTGCCGGTCTATTGCGGTATCCATGATTCCAATGCGTCGCTGCTGCCGCATCTGGTGGGGCGTGAACCACCCTTCGCGGTGGTCTCCACCGGCACATGGGTCATCAACTTTGCGGTTGGCGGTGATCTGGAACATCTCGATCCATCAAGGGACGCTCTTGCCAATGTCGATGCCTATGGTCGACCCGTGCCCTCATCGCGCTTCATGGGTGGGCGTGAGTTTGAAATGCTGGTCGCAGCGCTCGGGCCGCCCGAGATGTCCGCAGCAGAGCGAGCGGTGCCCAACGCACTTCAAAAACGCATCATGCTGATGCCAAACCTCGCTGCGAAATCAGGTCCCTATCCTTTGGCAGAGACTCGATGGCTCAGTGCAGATGAGGCCCCTGTCGAAGAAAAATGGGCGGCGGCCTGTCTCTACCTTGCCCTCATGACGAGGACTTGTCTTGATCTTATAGGCGCGCAAGGGCCCATCCTGGTAGAAGGGCCGTTTTCTGCGAATCTCATCTATCTGAAAGCGCTGCGAGCACTGATGATGAGGCCTGTCTTCGCTGTCTCAGGATCAACAGGCACCAGTCTGGGTGCAAGCTTGCTCGCAGGCGGGGTTTCGCATCAAACTGCGGTGGCGGTTGAAGGCACCTATGATGCCAATCTCATGCAAGCCTATGCGTCGTTCTGGCAGTCTGAACTCCAACCTCAGGGCAAGGCCAAGTAGACAGGATTAGCCAAGGGCCAGTGAATCAAGTCAGGTGGGTAAAAATCCGCTTCAGCTTGCTGTTCTCCTCCTCAAGCTGGCGAAGATGCTTCATCTCGGACGGCATCAAGCCCGCACACGTCTTGCGCCAATTGCAAAACGTGGCATCGAAAATTCCCGCCTCGGCAGACCTGCCCGATCGGCGTGCCATCCTCTGCTTGCTTTAGCACAAAAGCGATCGGCACTTCCAAAAACTTGGACGCTTTCACCGAATTCTGCTCTTCTTCCCAACCGGGATCATAAGCGGAAAATTCCAGCTCCGAATGGCTCAATTTATTGGGTGCACGTCAAACGAGGTCAAGGTCACTCGCAGGAAATCACTCGCAGGAAATCACCCGCGACATTTCTGGCGTCAACGGATCCTTTGCCCGGAGCCCCTGATCGTAATAGCATAGCTAAAAATTTCCCAATTGCTGTAACTGTACCCTTGCCGTTTACGGGGACACAAATGAATAGTTTTTCAAAGATCGAGGCTGATATCTCCAGTATTGTGCTCAATCGCCAGGATACTGCTCCACTTTTCCTGCAATTGACGAACTCGCTGCGATCACTAATTCTTTCTGGTAGCCTTGTACCTGGCGTAAGATTGCCAGCCAGTCGCCGGTTGGCTGAAACGCTTGGCATCAGCCGCAATGCCGTCAACGATGCATTTACTCTTCTGCATGCGGAGTGTCTGATCGAAATTCGCAAGGGATCAGGCACCTACATTGCCCAGCGCCGGGATCAGCAGGCGCAGTCTTGTCCGATCACTTCCCCGGATTTGCTATCGTCAAGATCCAGAAAACTTATGGGGCAGTCGAACCGCTGGGCACTCGCCTCACCGGATGCTGTTCTGGCACCGGGCATTCCCGCCCTTCAGCATTTTCCGGTCGAACGCTGGAACAAGAGTGTTCTACGCGGCTCGCGTGCCTCTTCAAAAAGTGCCTGGTCCAATCAAGATCCGCGCGGATACCTACCGCTAAGGCAGGCCATTGCGGCCCAGATCGGCCCCAGCAGAGGCGTACTTTCATCCCCTGAGAACATCATAATTCTATCAAGTTCACGCGAGGCATTTCAAATGTCCGCCCTGCTGCTGCTGGAGGTTGGCAGCGCTGCTGCTGTTGAAGATCCCTGCCTTCCGGAACTGACCGCAACCTTAACCTTGACCGGCAATTGCGCGCTGGCTTGTCCCACCGACGACGAAGGTATCGAAACCGCATCCCTCGAGCGGTTGGCACAAATAGACAATATCCGCTTGGTTTTCACGACGCCTACGCATCAATATCCATCCGGAGCGGAGCTGAGCCCGAGACGGCGCGCCAGTCTTCTCAAACTGGCGAAAAAGCACGATTTCTATATTGTCGAGGATGATTACGATGGCGAATTCCGCTCATCAGTCAGACGGCAGCAGTCACTGTTCGGACTGGATGTGGATCGGCGTGTCATTTATGTTGGCACGTTCTCGAAATCTATAGCGCCCTCCCTGCGGCTTGCTTTCATGGTAAGCCCGCCGGAGCTTGTTGACGCTTTCGTTGCATTGAAAACCCTGCGGGACGGCTCGGTCAGTCTGCCCCTGCAACTGGCCATGCATGATTTCATTGCGTCTGGTTATTTTACCCGGCATCTCGTGGAAATGCGTCAGCTCTACCGCATGCGGCAACTGGCATTGGCGGAAGAATTGCGCTCGCTGCTGGACGGTACCATGACAGTCAATGCAGAAGGCGACGGTCTGCACTTGGTCGGACATCTTCCAGCGTGCATTCCAGACCGGCACGTTGCCAGCGCGGCGGCAAAGCGGGGAATAGGCGCGACCGCTTTATCTAGCTATTGCCTGCAACGAAGCGATCTCAATGGCTTGATCATGGGCTTTGCAGGATGGGATGCGAGCAAGCTCAAGGAAGCTGCAAGAACGATAGCCAGCATCGTGAGAAATGGTTCCTGACTTTTGTTTAAATTGGTACTTTTCGCGCCTCACCTACTGCGCTACTAGCGCAAAAAAAGATGTGGTGAAGCAGCGTACTTCACTCTTAAGTTGATTGTTTGGCACGCGCTCTTTCTAGAGCGATTTTATTCTTTTTCAGCCTAATGAGCAGGCGCGAAAGCGTCTGAAGGGGACTCATGCCATTTCAAAATTCCATTTCAGACAAGAACCATTTCAATCTGGTCGATTTCGCCGGAATTGGCTTCGGCCCGACCAATATCTCCGTGGCTATTGCCATGGAGGAACTGCGGCCAGAGCTTTCGGCGAGCTTCTTCGAAGCCCAACCCAGCTTTGGCTGGCACAAGGGTTTGCTGCTGGGCGGCGCAACCATGCAGGTTTCGTTTCTCAAGGATCTGGTCAGTTTTCGTAACCCAAGAAGTCGTTTTAGCTTCACCTCTTTTCTGCACGAAAAGGGCCGCCTTGCGGATTTCGCCAACCTCAAGACGTTCTTTCCGAGCCGTATCGAGTTTCATCAATATCTTGAATGGTGCGCGCAAGCGTTCGCATCTCAGGTAAACTATGGCGAGCGGGTGGAAGAAATTTCACTGATAGAGCCGCAGGGCAGCTCGGCGCCGGGCTTCCGTCTGCAAGTTGCGGGCGCTGATGGGCAGCGCCGGATTTTTGCCCGCAACGTCATTTTTGCAGGCGGCCTCTGCCCACAAGTTCCCGAAACCCTGCGCGGCAAAAGCGGCGTGTTTCACACCAGTGAGCTTTTGCCGAACATGCAACGCCTGCGCCCCGGCAGCCGGGTGGCCGTTGTGGGAGCCGGACAGAGCGCCACGGAAGCCGCAAACTACATTTACGATAACGTTCCCGGTTCCATAGTTCACGCCATTGTGCCGCGCTTCGGCCATAGCCCCGCCGATGACAGCCCCTTCGTGAATCAGGTCTTCGACCCTGAACACGTGGAAAGCTTCTTCAACGCACCAGCATCGATCCGGGAAAAGATCCTCTCGGTGCATGCTTCCACCAACTATGCGGCTGTGGATCTGGCCGACATCGAAGCGCTTTACCAGCGCTGGTATATGGACAGATTGACGGGCGAAGGACGTCTACACCTGCATCGCATGTCGCGCCTGATCGACGCCACACATATCGGCAGCACAGTTGTTGCCACGGTCAATCATGAGCTCACGCAAACCACCTCGCAGTTGGAATTGGATGCCGTCATCTGTGCGACCGGATACCGGCCGCGCGACGTGCGCGACCTGATGGATGAGCGGACGCGCGAGGCACTGCGCACAAACAATGATGGCAGCCTAGATGTGGACAGGCTCTACCGCGTTGGCTTCGATCTTCCGCATGCACCTGCCCTGTTCGTGCCGGATATGTGCGAAAAAACGCACGGCCTGAGCGCTACCCTGATTTCCAACATGGCCGTACGTGCCGGGGAAATCGTGCAGAGCCTGCCGCACCACCACAACACAAAGCTACCGCTTTCCGAAGTTGCCTGACGCTGAGTCTATTCGGTCATTTCCATTTTATCCAAAGTGATTTTGTAACGATGAAAAAGATATCGATGTTCGAGGCGCAAACGCGCTCCTACAATCTGGATTGCCGCTATGTTCAACTGGCTGGCAGCAATGCGAACCTCATGGGTTGCGTGCTGGCACCGGGCGAACAATCCGAAGGTCACAACCATCTTGAACAGGAAATCTTCATCTTCACCGATGGCATTGGCCGCGTCGAAACCGGGGGTCATGTGGTCGATGTTGGCCCGGGCGATGCTGTTCTGTTCGAAGGGTTCGAAAACCATATCATCACCAATACAAGCGGCGATGCGCCCTTGCGCTTTCACTCGATCTACTGGGAAGGCGGGGCACGCACCTCAACGCAGACCGATGATACCGAACGCGACCTGCTGATTTTCTCCACCCCGCCAACCCCCAATGGCGACCTGCACCTTGGCCACCTTTCCGGTCCCTATCTGGCGGCTGATGTGCTTCGCCGTGTGGCAGCTCGGTCTGGACGTAAGGCGCGCCACGTTACGGGCCGTGACGACCACCAGACCTATGTGGAAACCTGCGCCCGGCGCGAAGGCATGAATTCCATGCAGTGTGCCGATCACTACGCAGCCGCCATTCGAGCCACCTGGCAGAGCTTTGGCATTCCCCTCAACGGCTTCATCGAACCCAAGGCCGACGCCGCCTATGCGGATTTTGTGAAGGCTGGTCTGCGTCGCCTTCATGAACGCGGTCTAATTAAAGAAATCACCGCACCGGCCTATTTCGAGCCATCCGGTATTCAGGCCCACGAGGCTCATATTTCCGGTGCCTGCCCGCACTGCAATGAATCCAGCGATGGCAATGCCTGCGAAGCCTGCGGACGACCAAATCACTGCGTTGATCTGGGTGGCGCAAAGAGCAAGACGGGCGCGCCTCTGGAAATTCGCGAGCATAAACAGCTTGTTTTCCGTCTCTCCTCCTTCGCCGATCAACTTGGGCAATATGTGAAGACAGCAAACATGCCTGCTCATGCACTGGCGTTGAGCCTGCGGATGATCCGCGACGGCTTGCCGGATATTGCCATCAGCCATCGCAGTGATTGGGGCATCCGCCACGATCTCGCAGGCTTTGAGGATCAGGTGGTTTACGTATGGTTCGAGATGGCCTTTGGATATCTCTGGGCTGCTGGCGCAGATAAAGGCGGCAGTTTCGATGACCAGATTGCCCGTGCGGCGCTGACCTATAACAACGGCGACGTGACGCACTGCTACGGCTTCGACAATGCCTATTATCACACCCTGCTTTTCCCCGCCGTCTACATGGCTTTGGGTCTGACGCCCCCCTCCACGCACATTGTCAACGAGTTGCTTGATCTGGACGGAGCGAAATTCTCAACCAGCCGCCGTCACCTCATATGGGGACGCGACCTCATCCGGTCGGTTCCGCTGGATTACGCGCGCTACATGCTGATGTCTCGTCGCCCCGAGGGACGCCGTGAAAACTTCGTGCCCAAGGCGGCGATTACAGAAATCAATAGCATTTTCGCCGAAAAGCTGAATAGAATCATCGAGCGCTTCGCAGAAATCGCCAAGGTCATGGACGGAAAATCCTGCGAACCCGGCGCGTGGCTTCCCGACCAGCGGCGCTTTTTCGCCTTCCTTCAACGGCAGGATCTGGCCCAGCAGGATGCTGCGTCGGCAGATGGCTTCTCGCCACGGCGCCTCGCCGCCAACATTCGCGAAATCATCGAGGAATGCGAAGCCTTCCAGGCCACGCAATCCTGCCTGTTCGCCGATGCCTCGACCTTCAATTACGCCCGCACCGCGCAAGCGCTGACAGGTCTGGCGCTGACCTTGGTTGCACGCGCCGCAGACCCGATTATGCCAGAGTTGGCAGCGCAGCTCAGCCGCTTGCTGGAACTGAAGGAGGCCGAACTCGCCATTCACGCCACGGCCACGTTCATGCCAAGCGGAAGGCAACTTGCGTTGGATAATCTTCTCGTCCTGCCGCATCTGGATGAAAGCGTTGCAGAACACATCATGCCGAAGTTCGACGGCGCAGCCACGATGGCGCTTGCATCATGAAGAATGCGGGGCCGCTCAGAATTGGCGTGACGGGTCCATTCAGCGGCCCCAGAAGCGCCTATGGCGATATGCTGAAATCTGTATCGCAAGGTTTTTCGGACAGTTGTGAATTGGTATTTGGCGATGACGAAGCACGCCCCGAAAAGGCGGTAACGGTAGCGGATCATTTCATCCAGCAGGAAGTGGATGCCGTGATCGGCCATTTCAACAGCGAATGCGCAAGGCAGGCGGGAAGGCTTTACCGGCAGCATGGCATTCCCTTCGTGATGCCAGCCTCGACAGCACCAGACCTGGTCGAGGTCACATCGGGTTTCAGAATATGCCCTTCGGACCGTGCGCAGGTTGCGGCCATGGCGGAATGGCTGCAGCAGAACCACTTTGCGGCAGCCATCGAAACGGATGACACTGCCTATGCCGCAAGGCTGGCGAGCCTGCTGCGAGATGAATATCCGCAGGTGGAAACGGTGGTTTCGAAAGAAAAGCGGGTACACATTCTGCTCGGAACCCATGTTTGGGTCGCTGCTCAGATCATCCAGCGCAATGGACCAGAACAGATCTATCTGGTGCCTGACGACTGTGCAGTGGCCGAATTTGATGAACTGCTGGGCGACGTAGAGCGTGCGGTTCATGTGGTGCGGCCAAACCCCACCTTCGATCAAGCCGTCGCCATCGCCTTCCAGCTTGTTTTGTCTGCAAAAGCGCAAGGGGCGGATTTGAGCCAGGCATTGAAAGTCAGCCCGGACTTTCACAATGGCGAGTTCAGGCAGGCAGGTTTCACCGTCGAAAAGCTACGGATCGCAACAGGACACAACACTGCCACGCCCCACCAGATGCGAGATCTTGCATCATGAACGACACGCTCATGACCGACGAGAGCCGATTGCGGCGCGAACACCATAAAGGCCATTACGACCGCGAAACCGTCTATCGCATTCTTGACGAAAACCCTTTCTGCCACCTGGCTTTTGTTCAACAGGGGCAGCCGGTCGTCATTCCAACCATGCAATGGCGCGTGGGCGACATGGTGTACTGGCACGGCTCCTCAAAAAGCCGGATTGCGCATGGCAGCGACAGTGCCAAAGTTTGCCTGACGGCCTCGCGCATAGACGGGCTGGTGCTGGCCCGCTCCGCCTTTGAACATACGGTCAATTTCGAAAGCGTTGTCGTCATCGGCGAAGCACAGCGCTTCGAAGATACAGCGCAAAAGACCGCGCTCTTGGAGTCCTTCTTCGACCATCTCTTTCCCGGACGCTGGGATGCGCTGCGAGCAATGACGGCCAGCGAGTTGAAAGCCACCGCCGTGATGGGCCTGCCGCTTCATTCCGCCTCCGCCAAGATCCGTCGTGGGCCGCCGAATGAACCTGAGGAAGATAGGGCAACCCCCGTATGGGGTGGTGTTTTGCCAATAGCGATGCAGTTCGGCAAGCCGCTTCCCGATGAATTCAACCAGATGCCGGAGCCGGGTTACCTGGCCCGCTTAAGGACGAAGCCATGAGCAGCACACTTGATGAAGCCCAGACAACGGGCGAAGAGCGCGTTATCGCCGTGCCGCAACTTGTGGCCTATTACGTGACGAACCTGATTGGCGCGGGAATTTTCGTTATTCCTGCCATTGCACAGGAAAGGGCCGGAACCTGGGTGCTGGGTGCCTGGCTCTTCCTGACGCTTTGCTCCTGGCCGATGGCACGTATCTTCGCACGTATCTCTCTGGATTACCCGAACAATAATGGCATCCTGCATTTCATTTCACAATGCGGCTCTCCCCGGTTGGGCTATGCACTCTCCATGCTGACGATGCTGATCATGATCGGGGGCAACCCCATCATGGGCCTTGTGGCGGCGCGCTATGCCATTGCCGCATTCAATATTCCGGGTGAATGGCTTTATGAGCTCGGTATCGGTTTCATGCTGCTCAGTGTTGGCTTCAACATGCTGGGCTTGCGCAATTCGGCGCGTGTGCAAACCACACTTGTTGTTCTAACCACCACCTGCCTGCTGAGCCTGGTGGGGCTGGTATTTGCCAACAGTGGCACGACATCATGGCCGGAAAGCAGCAGCTTTGAGGTAGAGCAGTTCCTCGGCGCACTGGCAATCTGCTTCTTCACTTTCCTCGGCTGGGAAAACGTTTCTACGATTGCGCCAAGTGTGCGAAAGCCGGAGCGAAGCTTCCGCCTTGCAACGCTCATTTCCGTGCCCTTGGTCGGTCTTTTGTATCTCTCTGTTGCCATTGCCCTTTTGCTGGTGACACAGGGAACAATCCGCACCGGTGATTATGCTGTGCTGGATCATCTGGTCAGTGGTGCAGGCTTTGGTAATGCCACTCTGTTCACCAACTGCCTTGCGCTGGTCGTTGTCATCCTTTCCACGAATGCCTGGGTTCTGGCAGCCAGTCGGCTATTGGCCGCAACGGCCCGTGATGGCCATTTGCCTGCTGTTTTTGCACGGCAAGGCAAGGCTCAGATTCCCTTCCACGCGCTGGCGGCCCTTGCGGTGACCTATACGCTCACCCTGCTGATCTTCCGATCGTCCAGCAATGCGGAAGGAACCCTGATCGAGTTTGTGTCAGGAGGCTTCGTGCTGATCTACGCGACGACCTTTGCCTTGGCGGTTAGGCGCTACCGAAAGGAAAGTGTGGTCATTCACGCGCTGGCGTCTCTCATCCTCTGCCTGGTGTTCGGCCTGAGCGTCCCCGTGCAGTTGAGCGCAGCAACTGCCATTGCAGCA
The DNA here is from genome assembly GCF_042680945.1 of Affinirhizobium helianthi. Lineage (NCBI taxonomy): Bacteria > Pseudomonadati > Pseudomonadota > Alphaproteobacteria > Hyphomicrobiales > Rhizobiaceae > Affinirhizobium > Affinirhizobium helianthi. The sequence continues at coordinate 19,576 of NZ_JBHUEQ010000035.1, forward strand.
GCCATATGGCTGATTTCCGGCTGGGGAAGCATACAGGCGGCAGGCATTCGCTCTTCGGCAAAATGACAGCTAATCTTCAGATCCTACTTTATAACGACATGACGGTTTCAGTATGAACGCTCGTTTTGCTCCCATTTATCAAGGCGTAGAAGCCCCTGATCGCTATGATCACTATCGCTTCGACAAGGCTATTCTAAAGGACATCAAGTCGCTTGAGACGGATAACTGGCATGGCATCCTCTATATTATAAAGGATTTTGCCGTGATTGGTTTTCTGGTCTGGCTGTGTCTTGGGGTAAGCTGGTGGTTTTATCCGCTATCGCTGATCATGATTGGCGCGCATCAACGGGGAATTTCCACCATTCTACATGATGCCGCCCATGGGGTTTTGGCTAAAAACCGGCGTTTGAATTTCGTTCTCGGCACCTTTCCAACTGCATGGCCCATCTTTCAGCGGTTCTATGCCTACAAAGAATCCCATGTTCACAACCACCATCCTTTCCTCGGCAGGGCGGATGCAGACCCGGATCTGGAGTTCTTCATTGCGGAAGGTGTTTTCACCCCCCGCTCCGATAGGGCATTTCTGTGGAAGGTCATCATCCTGCCTCTTCTGGGCTCAAAGACCTACGCCTATCTGAAATACCTCGTTCACAACCGTTACCGAATGATTGTCGAAGGTCTTTCGGGCAAGCAGGAAAGCAACCGTGCCAAGCGAAACGAAGGCTGGCGCTATGAGTTCGACCGATACGGCTTCTACGCGTTCTGGCTCTGCGTTACCGGGCTCAGCCTCTGGAGCGGCACATTCCTCGAACTGATGCTGCTGTGGGTCGTTCCCTACCTGAATCCTTCCACATCATTGGCTGGTTCATTGAAATGTCAGAGCATTGCAGCTCTATCGATGAGCAGACGGTCAACATCCACATGGCGCGCAATCGCCGCAGCCGACATATCGAAAAATGGCTGACGGCGATCAATAACGACCACCACCATCTGGATCATCATCTCGACCCGACAACGCCATTCTGGCGCTTACCAGAAGCCATGCACATTCGCATGCGTGATCCTGTCTATGCCGCGCATTGCGCCCAGACCGGCGGCATCTTCCAACGCGGCCCGAAGGGCGAGCCCTCGATCGTGTCGCTGATCCGCGATCAAAACCGCCGACGCTTTCAGCAAGCAACGGCAGCAGCACGCCAACTGAATGTCCATCCAACCATTTTGAGGGAAAATGGCTCATGTTGAACAGACTTGCTGATGCGCAAGCGGCCCAATCCGTTTCTAGCGATGACCAGATGCGACCCGAGACGCTGGTGCTCCACAGTGCCTACCGCTTCGATCCCGCGACATTTTCCACCACCGTGCCTCTTTATCTTTCCAATGCCTTTGCATTCGAGAGCGTAGAGCACGCCTCGGACGTTTTCGATCTGCGGCAGGAAGGGCGCACCTACAGCCGCCTGATGAACCCCACCACAGATATTTTCGAACGGAGGATTGCAGCACTGGAAGGTGGCAAGGCCGCATTGGCCACGTCCTCCGGTCAGGCGGCCATCATGCTGGCGTTGCTGAACCTTGCGCAAGCGGGTGACAATATCGTCAGTTCATCGCATCTCTACGGCGGTACGATCAATCTTCTCGGCACCACGTTCAAGCGGCTTGGTATAGAAACCCGTTTTGTCGATCCACAAGATCCGGAGAGCTTCCGCGCGGCTTCGGATGAACGCACACGTGCCTGGTTTGCCGAAGCGCTTCCAAATCCGCGCCTGACGCCATTCCCACTCGTTGACGTTGGCGCACTGGGCAAGCAGGCGGGCATTCCACTCATCATCGATAATACGATGACACCACTGATCAGCAAACCGCTGGCACTTGGCGCCAATATCGTCATCCATTCCACATCGAAATATATCTGCGGTCATGGCACAACCATTGGCGGCGTCATTGTCGATGGCGGAAATTTCGACTGGCAAGCCCATGGCGAGCGCTTCCCGCTGATGGTTCAACCGGATAAGGCGCATGGCGGCATTCAGTGGGCGGAGGCTGCTGGACAGCTTGGCGGCATTTACGGGGCCAGCGCCTATCTTCTGAAAATGCGCAATACGCTCATGAGGGACTTCGGCCCCTGCCCCTCACCTTTCTCGTCTTTCCTGTTCCTTCAGGGACTGGAAACGCTGCCCCTCAGAATGCCGCGCCATTGCGACAATGCAAGGCAGCTTGCAGAATTCCTGCAAAATCATCCGCGCATCACCAGGGTGACTTACCCCAATCTGCTGAAGGGCGCAGACAAGGAGAGGGCACAGCAAAACTTAGGTGGTCTGGGCGGCCCCATGCTGGTTTTCGAACTCGATGGCGGCATTGAAGCCGGACGAACCTTTATTGAGCGACTTAAACTTCTGTATCATGTTGCCAATATTGGCGATGCGCGCTCATTGGCAACGCATCCGGCCTCGACCACGCACGCCTCTGTTTCGCCCGAAGCACGCATTGCCTCTGGCGTGAGCGATGGGATGGTCCGCATTTCTGTCGGTCTGGAACATATCGCGGACATTATAGCTGACGTGACGCAGGCGCTGGAAAGGGCATGAAGCGCGATCATAAATCGAAAATAGGGCCACCTGTTGTAGGGGTGATGACCGATCGACGATCTGTTGATGACGTGGCAGAAGACTGCGTTCGTGTTCGCTATCTGGAAGCTTTAAGCCAATCGGCAGGCGTTGCGCCGCTGCTTCTGCCGACAGACTGCACAGACGAATATGTAGCCGCCTATATGGCAAGGCTGGATGGGCTGCTGCTGACCGGAGCTGCCTCAAATGTCGATCCGCGTCTATACGGCGGATCGAGTGCTCCGCCCGAAACACTTGATCCACACCGGGATAGAACCGTGATGGCTGCGATTAAAGCCGCCATCTCTGTCGGGCTGCCTGTTCTGGGGATATGCAGGGGCTTGCAGGAGTTGAATGTCGCTCTGGGTGGCACGTTATGTCCGGAAATTTCGAATGGTCCGCATCGGCTGGTACACACAGAGAATCTGAGCCTTGCACGCGACGATCAGTACCGGCCTGTCCACAAAATACAGGCTGAAGGAAATGGCGTGATTGCCCAGTGCCTACGCGCCTGCGCCGTAGACGGCCACGTGTTGGTCAACAGTCTACACGGGCAGGGCATTGGTCAATTAGCCGACACTCTTGCGGTAGATGCCTACTCCACAGATGGGGTGATAGAAGCCGTATCCCTTCCCGCAGCAGCAGGCTTCGTTGCGGCGGTGCAGTGGCATCCCGAATGGTTTCATAACGAAGACGGTGTGAGTTCCAGCATTTTCAGGCGGTTTGGTGCAGCCTGTCGCAGCTACCAGCAAGGAAAGATGATAGCATCATGACAAGCCTGAAGCAGTCCGCCATTATCGGAGCCGTCTTCGCGGTGCTGGCCGCACTTTCCAATGGCACAGTGGGCGTGCTTTCTCGCGCGGCCTTTCACCAGGGGCTCGATGCCTCAACCGTGGCCTTTGCACGTTGTGGAGTGGCATTGTTGGTGGTGAGCCTGATCGTGCTAGCCAGCAAGGGATGCGTGGCCAAGATTTGCGCTGGCTTTCGCGACTCCTGGAAAATTGCCATCTGCTCAGCGCTTGGCATTTTCACGCTCTACCATTTTGAGACACAAGCACTGTCCTTCGCCTCCATTCCCCTTGTTTCCATACTGGTTTTTGCGGGTGGGCTGGGGGCCATTGCACTGGACATCTTCATTTTAAAAGAAAAAGTCACGCCTCGAAAAATACTTGCCATGGTACTGGTGTTCGGTGGCGGCGTGTTTCTCATTGCAGGTGACGGTTTGGCAACCGGCAGCATGTGGGGCGTAAGCCTGGCTTTGATCGCAGGCTTTGGCTATGCCAGCTTCATGTTCAGTTGGAAGTTCTTCAAGCTGAAGTCATGCCTTGAAAATTTCTGGTGGTTTCTGGCCTATGGCTTTGCCATGCTGGCAATACCGTATGTCGCTTCGGGCGCCCCCGCCCTGCCGCTAGCCACCTTGCCCAACCTGCTGGCTCTTGGACTTATTCCCTCTCTCTGCGGCTTCTATTGCACTATTGTCGCACTCCATCACATTGAAGCCTATAAAGCGCAGGTTATCGAGTCGAGCGAACCCTTTTTCTCCGCCTTGTTTGCTGCAATAATTTTTGGAGAATGGTTGACAGGAGAGGCGAGCGTTGCGGGATTAGCTATTATCTGCGGAGCACTTATGACATCGCTCCCTGAAGCATCTGATGTACCGCCAACCAGGGTCGGTTCGAATTCCGAGCGAAACGACGCGCAAGTGACCAACGAGCTTTAGCTGGCTTGGGTGCAAAAATCCGTTGATGCCAGAGAGCGTTCCCTTGCGAATTTCGCGTGGCTGTGGAGGGGCTTCCTACCTCAGCCACGCGGTTTTGGCGTCGAAATTCAGCGCGATAAGAGCCATAGCCTCGGTGAGTACGCTGGACACAACCTTCAGGGCTCGTTCAACAATGCGAGCTTCGCCAGGGATGTCTCGCGCCAGGCGGCGTCTCCTTTAAAGCGGCCGAGATGTCATGACTTGAATACAGGCTGTCCGCTCCCCACATCTCTGCCGACCCGCTGGTCCGGGCCCCTCTGGTGGAAGTTGTCGGCGCTTTCACGATGTCGGACCTCATCCGACATATGCCGTACGCGATAGGACCAGACTATGATTTCAGATATTGTTGCGTGGATGTTCACTCTTTTTGTTGTCGATCCGCTTCATGCAGACATTCAGCAACATCTTGAACGGGCTAATGCGCCAGTGCAGATTGCGCAGCAAACAAATGAATGCCTTGCTGTGCAGGTGCCGCACTTGCTTGACAAGGCAACCAATGAACCGGGATGGGCAATTGCCACAACGATCGGAATTTCAACCGGTTGGACCTCGCCCGAGCGCCTGTTCGAAGGGGCAGATCCCAGTTGTACGGCGCTGCGTGGCTTGCTTGGCACGGCCAACACACAAGAGGCAGAAGGCTGAGGAGCATCGGGCGCCCGCTCGCTACCGCAGTTCGCAAACTTTCTGAATCAGGCATTTTCGCAACTCAAAGCGCCGCCAGGATGCCGAATGAAAACCCGAAAGCCGCTCATACTGACAGCATGCATCGCGGCAGAAGACCTCGAGCGGTTCAATCGGTTGCGGGCCGCGCATTTCCCGCCAGATGGAAACGTTCTTCCCGCCCATCTCACCATGTTTCACCGGCTTCCCGGCGAATATGAGAAAAGAATTTGCAATCATCTTTCGGAGATAGCGGGAAGAACGAACACAATCGCCGCAGATGTGGACGGTCTGCGTCATCTCGGCGCAGGGGTCGCCTTTTCCATCGCAAGCAGTGATTTGCATAAGGTGCGTGCAACGCTCAGGGCCAGTTTCGCCTCATGGCTGGGACCACAAGACGTGAAGACGTGGCAGCCGCACATAACCATTCAAAACAAATCACCGAAAGACAAAGCAGACGCGCTCTGGAGGCATCTGTCTGAGGGTTTCGCGGCCTATTCCATCAGAATCACGGGGCTTCAGCTGTGGGAATATCTGGGCGGTCCGTGGAAACCCTTTCAGCTATATGCCATTCCGATCGTCCTCGGACTGACGTCTGCGGCGGACGAGCAAGAGTTCCTGTGGAGGCAGATGCAAAAGGTCGCCGGCATCGCGGTTTTTCCAGTTCGGCGTCAGCCCTTGCAAGATTGGCAAAGCGGGGAACCATGTTCCCGCTGACCTGTTTCCCCTCATCACGGGTGCTGTTGTAGCTTTTGCATCGCTGCCCAAAGTGTCAGAGAACAAGGGAAAAACGGATGCTCAAATTTATTGGCGGAACCATTGGAGTTATCTTTCTGATCGGGCTGATTGTTGTCATTCTCCTGCTAAAGCTGATTTTTTGAGCGGTAAACCGGGCTATTGCCGATGAGGCCAATCATCGGCCATAGCCCGACGCGTTTTCCAGCCGGAGCCAGTTCAGTCTCACTCGCAAGGACCGCCTTTACGCACTTTCAGCGACCCGGAGCGCATGGGTAACGGTTGACCGCCGAATATCCGTCCAGCCCTGCCCTGCGGCATAGCGCCAGGCCAGCTGGCCTTGTTCATCAAGAGCAAAGAGGTTCAGCCAGCCATTGTCGAAGAGGGCGCGCACCTGGTCATGTCGCTTCAGTATATCGGTGATTGCCTCCTTCGGAGCCTCGACGGCCACGGTCAGCCTCAAAGGCTCATGAACGAAGCCCTCGCCGTCATGGACCGACTGCCAGGGAAGACCGGCACGCAGGTTTCCGCCATTGCCTTCTACGACGCCGAAACCTCCGACAACATTGTGCAAGAGCTTGTTTCCAGCGCCAAAAAGTGAGGGCGCGACCGACGAGCCGAAATACTGGAGGCTGATCCAGCTCGCGACGACAACCGGAGCCGTCAGGATCAGTTCCAGGATCTTAAAGCCCTCGTCTTTCTTCCAGACATAGTCGTGCAGGAAGGCCTGACCATCCAGTGAGCGGCCTGCTGTGCGCGCCCGGGGAGCGGCAATGAAGGCACGGCAGCCTGCAAGCCCCAGTTCCGGGCGCACTTCCGACCAGTCCCGGCTGCGGTCGAACACACTGCTTGCTGTCGCCCGTGGCAGACGCCGTGCGCGCTCCGCCCGCGTCAGGCTGCCAGCCTGAACGAGCCACTGACAGATGCGCGCCTTATCCTCTGGCGCGATGTCGTTTTCAAGATCGTCTTCAAACAGCGTCACCGTATCGGTCGTCGTGTCATGCAGGCCGCCGATGAAAACCGTATCCGCCGGAATAGTGAACCCTCTCGCCACCAGCTTCTCACGCACCTCACGATCATTCAAAAGACTGGCGAGAAGACGGGCATTAACATCGCCCGCATAACCGCCACAGGCGCCGCAATGAAGCGCGCTGGCATAGGGGTTGTTGACCACGTTGGCCCCATGACCCGCAATCAGCACGAAGCGTGCGAAGCCGTCGGTCAACGACTTCGCCTTGAGCACAGTCTCGGCAACCACGGTGCGCGTTTCCAGATCAAGACTTGGTGCAAAACGTGGTTTTGCCGCATCCGCCTTCTTGCCCTTGCTGAAGCCGAGGCCATCACGCATGAGCTTGCCGGCATAAACAGGTCCCATTGCTTCCACGAAAGCGAAAGACGAAACCGCAGCAAGCTTGAACCGGCCCCAGGCGCGGATGGCGCGCGCACTGAAGCGCGCCTGTTGATCGGCCTCCCCATCGTGATCCACGGCGCTGCAACTGTAGACAGAAGGCTTCAGAAGAACCGGCAAGCGATGCTCGGCCACGTCGGAGGCAAAGCCCTTATGGCTGGCACCGAGACCGAAGAAGCCAGCAAAACCGAGTGTCCGGACGCCCGGATCCACGCTCTCCAGTGCTCTCCGGAAAACTTCCGAGCGCACGTCTATGCAGAACGCTGCCTGCAGCATGGGCCGCAATTCGGCAAGCTTGACGCTCGAAGGCGCGGCAAGTGTCGCGGCAAGCTTACGCTGGCTGGCGCGCTCGGCAGCAACCTGAAGGACCCCATCAATGAGCGTGTCATGATCAGCTGAAATCGGCTGGGCATGGATCCGCCGCACCTCCAGCCACTCGCGCTCGATCGCCATCTTGTGGCGAGCATAGAGTGCCTCCTCGAAGACGAGCCGAATGGCGAGCAATTCAAGCGCCGTTGAATCCGAGCGCCCTTCGATTTCCGCCTTGAACTGGAGATGGCGCGCGAACTGCGCCCATCCGCCAAGCGTGAGGAGGAGCTGATGAAAGTAGGTGCCCGGCTCCGCACCCAGGCCAAGAGAAACAGCCACCCGCTCAATTACCCCTTCAGGCGTTTCCGGCGTTTCATCCACGTGGATGCTGAAACCCTTCAAACCATGAATCTCGGGGGTCAGGTCATGTGTCGCGAAGGCCCGCCAGGCGGCATAGAGGCCGTTGCGGCGCGAAGCGGCCCATAAAGCCTGCCCCTGATCGAAGAAGCCGGCAGCAAAGGTGCCGATCCGCTCCGCCACGAGGTAGGTCCAATCCTTGCCCGTCGCCCGCGCCGCAAGATCCGCGACGGTGGGAAGCGCTGCAACAGGCTGCGGTTCTTTGGTAGCGGCGGCTTTCAAAGCCGGAAGATCGATGCTTCCGGAAAGCGCAGAGGATTGCAGAGCGGCATCGAGGTCCTCATCAATGATCTCGCCTTTGGCGAACTTGTCTGCATAATGCTTGCGCGGCAGAGCTAGCCGTACGCCACCGATCCGGGCAAGCCTGGCCGCAGTCTGCTCAAGTGTCTCGCTCACCTGCCCCAGGAAGGGATTGACAGCAACGGTCGCCGTCAATGGCCAGGCTGGCGGAATTGCCCGAACCGCCTGGTCTGCCGCTTGCGCAAGCGCTTCACCATGAAGAGTGTCGATTTTGGTCAACTCGGTCATCTGTTCACTCCTTGATGGAAGCAGGCGTTGTGGAAGCGGTGCGGGAGACGGTCCAGCCACCGAGCAGGCGATCGAAAAGGGCGTTGACGTAAAGGCCGTTTGCCAGATGGACCCTGAGGCCCGCCGCGGCCGGATGATAGGCCCAGAGCGGGAAGAGCGACTGCGCGACTGCGACCACACCAAAACTCACGACAGCCAGCAGCATCAATGTCCATTCCAATGGACCCGGCTGTGGTGTGGCCGGCAGCGGCCCAAGCATCAGCTTGTCGGCTATCCGCTGCAGAGCGAAATAAGCGGTTGCCGCCGAGATTGCGTAGAGTGAGGTGCGCCAGGTCAGGGCTCGCGGCGCTGCATCGGCCAGCCCCTGCGCAATCAGATAGGCGACGCCGAAGATCAGGATTGCACCAAGCGCTAGAGCTTGCGGCGGCTTGTCGGCAAAGCCGAAGAGCAGGCCGATGACTGCATAGATGGCAAGCGCCATGAGGAAGGCGCGCCCCACAGCCTTGGCATTGGGGATCGCAACAGGACCCGGACGCCGGATGGCAGCAACCGTTTCGATGGCAGAGCCGGAGGCAAGGAAAGAATGCGCCTTGTAAAGTGAATGAGCCACGATGTGCAAAAGTGCAATCGGGAAGAGCGCAAGACCGCATTGCAGGATCATGAAGCCCATCTGCGCCACGGTCGACCAGGCGAGAGAGGTCTTGACTGCCGACTGGGTGAGCATCACGAGACTGCCGAAGAGGGCCGTAAAGCCACCGACCATGACCAGGACGGCGAGCACGACAGGCGCCTGCAGCATGACATCGGCGAAGCGGATCAACAGAAAACCGCCAGCATTCACAACACCTGCATGCAACAGAGCAGAAACCGGCGTCGGCGTCTCCATCACTTCCGTCAGCCAGCCGTGGGTGGGAAATTGAGCCGATTTGAGCAGGGCCGCGACGGCAAGGAGCGCTGCGGCAGTCATCGCTAGCGGCAGCCCCTCGCCTTCACGCGCTGCGGCAAGGATGGCAGCGATATCGCCTGTCTTGAAGGAGATAGCGAGCAGGATAACCGCGCCGATCAACGCGACGTCCCCGATGCGTGAGACGATGAATTTTTTGCGTGCTGCGCGCCGGGCTGCAACCCTCTCCGGGTAGAAGAGCAGGAGTTGGTGCAGAAGCAGGCTGGTGGCAACCCAGCCGATGACGAGCTGCAGCAATGTGCCGGACTGGACGAGCAAGAGAACAGCAGCGAGCGTCGCCGTCATCCAGCCGGTAAAGGGCCCCTGACGCTCCTCGCCATCAAGGAAGGTGCCCGCATACCGCAGCACGACCCAGCCAATGAAGGAGACAAGCAGAAGCATGACCAGGCTGACGAGATCAAGACGGGATGCAAAGGCAAGATAACCATATCCGACTGGCTGGCTGGTGCCTGGCCCATGGATCGCAAGCACAATGCCAGCCAGCACAGCGACGAGGATAGAGCCGAAGGCAGCAATTTCCGAAATACGGATCGCGAAGCGTGGGCGAAGGCCGGGCGCGCTGAAAGCATAAAGCGAGGCACCGGCAAGCAGCAGAGGTGCGAGAAGCGGCAGCATGTAGATCACTGGAGGTCTCCGGGCTGGGCCGCTGCTTGGGAGGAGGCAGCGACGATCTCTCAGCTCTGCTAGCAGCCGCGTGACCTCAATAAAAATTCATTGTTTCTGCGAAATCGTTCTATAAAATAGAACTATGGCTGAACTGAACTATCATCACCTCCGCTATTTTCGTGCTGTTGCCCATGATGGCAACCTGACGCGGACGGCTGAACGGCTCAATCTGTCGCAATCGGCGCTCTCCATCCAGATCAAGCAATTGGAGGAGCGGTTGGGGCACGCCCTCTTCGAGAGACGCGGTCGCCAACTCTACCTCACCGAAGCTGGCCGCATCGCGCTTGATCATGCCGACACAATTTTCTCCGCAGGTGAAGAACTGGTGGAGACGCTGAAGGAGGCCGGAAGGAAACGCCGCGCAATCCGCATCGGAGCGCTGGCAACCCTGTCACGTAACTTCCAGATGGAGTTCCTTCGCCCGATCCTCGGTCGCCCGGATATCGATATGGTCCTTCGCTCCGGTAGTACCAGAGAACTACTGGGCGCATTGGAGGCCCTTAACCTCGATATTGTTCTCTTGAACAAGGCACCGATGGCCGATGCGGTGACACCCTTCATCGCCCAGCATGTCTATCAGCAGCGCGTGAGCCTGATTGGCAGACCTTCCTACCTGACGCCGGGGGCCACACTCACCGATCTTCTCGGGCAACATCCCGTGATCCTGCCAACGCTCGAAAGCGATGTTCGCTCACAGTTCGAAGCGCTGATGGCAACCCTCAGCCTTACACCACAGATTGCCGCCGAGGTGGATGATATGGCGATGATGCGTCTGCTTGCCCGCGAAGGAGCGGGCCTTGCGGTCTTGCCACCCATCGTCGTCAAGGGGGAGCTGGAGGCGGGTATCCTGGTTGAACTTGACGCTCTCCCGGGGATGGTGGAGACCTTTTATGCGGTGACCATAAAGCGTCGCTTTCCCAATCCTTTGCTACTCGAATTGCTGCATCAGAACGCCCCCGGCACAATTCACGACGGTCATTCCTAGTGCGTTTTCGGCACATCTTCGAAACCTTGCCGACCCTTGAGAATTCCCGTTTGGAACTACCACCCCACATAGCCTGTTCGCCCACTGACACGATCGACGCATTGGATGAAACATGGCAGACGGTAACGCGAAACCCAACAGGCCGAAGAGCAAGACCGTAAAGGGGAGTTTGATCCTGATCGGCTTTTGCGGAGCAGTAGCGATCCTCGGCATTTTCATCGGCATCATTGTGGTGTACGGGGGGATTAACGCCCTTTGGCCTGATTGATCAGCGCTCATCGCGCAAAACACCGCTCACATCATTTCACAGGCCATGAACTGCCGGGAACGGGCTGAGCGCACTTATGGCGTCAGCCAGTCGTTACCGGAATGTGGTCCATAATCGTTTGGGTCATTACGCCAGCCCCGGGGCGTGTGTCGGCATGAATCACAAGACGTGCGGCTCATTCGAGAACGTGTCCCCATCAGCCTGAAACTAGCCCGAGCGAGAGCATCCCCCGAGCCAATTCAAGGCCATCGTGACAAGACGCGATGACAGCGAAACTCCTCAGCCTTCCGATTTTTGCAAGCTGTCCCTCTGTTCGCGCCATTTCGCGTAAGCCACCTGATGATCTTCCTTCGTGCAGGGATAAAGGCCGATGATGGTCTGACCCGCCTTTACCTGCTCCACCACGAAGTCTTCGTAAGCCGTCATCTCCACCGCTTCCGTCGCGACTTCATCTGCAATCCCGGCGGGAATAACGATCACGCAATCCGCATCGCCAACGATGATGTCGCCAGGGAAAACCGGCGCATCCCCGCATCCGATTGGCCCGTTGATTTCAATCGCCTCATGCTTGGTGAGATTGGTCGGGCTGGAGGGGCGAGTATGGTAGGCCGGTATATCCAGTTCACCAATCGTCGCAGCGTCACGGAAGCCGCCATCGGTCACGATGCCTGCACCACCACGAACCATCAGCCGCGTCACCAGAATATCGCCAGCCGATGCAGCGCTTGGATCCTTGCGGCTGTCCATGACAAGCACATGACCGGGCGGGCAGGTTTCGATCGCGACCCGCTGCGGATGGGCGGGATTGCGGAATTCAACCAGCTGATTTCGATCTTCACGGGCGGGAATATAGCGCAGGGTGAAGGCGGGCCCCACCATGTTCTTGCCCTTGTAGCCGAGCGGCCGCACTCCTTGGATAACCTGATTGCGCAGGCCCCGTTTGTAGAGCGCTGTCGCCAGGGTGGCGACCGAAACCGTCATCAGTTTCTCGCGTGTTTCAGTGTTCATGGACGTCTCCTCATGACGGCGTGCATTTAATTTGGAAGTTTAATGAGAGTTCTGCCCGTTGGCCTGGGGCGCTCAATAGATGGCAGGTTCATCTGCTGGGCGACCGTAATCCGTTTGCAGGAAATCGAAATCGCATCCAGCATCGGCCTGCGTGACATGCTTGGAAAAGAGATAGCCGTAACCGCGTTCATATCGCGGCGGGGGTGCTTGCCAGGCGGCGCGACGCCGGGCGATCTCCTCCTCGCTGACGAGCATGTCGAGACGGCGCTGCGGCAGATCCAGGCGGACAATATCGCCGGTTTTGAGCAGCGCGAGCGGTCCGCCAATGAAGCTTTCCGGTGCAACATGCAGTACGCAGGCACCGTAGGACGTGCCGGACATGCGTGCATCGGAGATCCGCAGCATGTCGCGATGGCCCTTCTTGATCAGCGCCTTGGGGATAGGCAGCATTCCCCATTCCGGAAAGCCTGGGCCTCCGAGCGGACCGGCATTACGCAAGACCAGAACATGGTCGGGGGTGACATCCAGGTTTTCGTCGTCAATCGCAGCCTTCAATTCGGGATAGCTATCGAAGACGAGGGCTGGACCTTCGTGAACATGATATTTCGGATCGCAGGCGGCAGGCTTGATGACGGCGCCATCCGGGCAGAGATTTCCCCGTAGCACCGCCAGCGAGCCTTCCGCATAAACCGGATTGTCCAGCGAGCGGATGACGTCATCATTGTAGACCTCCGCACCTTCCAGATTCTCGCCGAGTGTGCGCCCGGTCACGGTGATCACAGAGCAATCCAGCCGGCTTTCCAACTGCTTCATCAACGCACGCAGACCGCCTGCATAATAGAAATCCTCCATCAGATAATCTTTTCCTGATGGGCGAACATTGGCGATGAGCGGCGTGACCCGGCCAAGCTGGTCAAGTTCATCCAATGTCATTGGCACACCAGCACGCCGCGCCATGGCGATCAGATGTACAACGGCATTGGTGGAGCACCCTGTGGCCATGGCCACAATGGCGGCGTTACGGAAGGCGGCAGCCGTCAGGATTCGATCTGGTGACAGCTTCTCATCGACCATTTCAACGATGCGGCGTCCACAGGCCGCTGACATGCGTTGATGTTCGGCGTCGACAGCAGGGATAGAAGAGGCCCCAGGAAGCGTAATGCCCAAGGCATCGGCAATGGCCGTCATTGTCGATGCCGTACCCATGGTCATGCAGACGCCAGCCGAGCGAGCGATGCCTCGTTGCAAGCCCTGCCATTCTTCATCCGTCACATTGCCCGCACGGCGCTCGTCCCAGTATTTCCAGGCGTCGGAACCTGAACCCAGAACCTTGCCCGCGTAATTGCCCCGCAGCATGGGCCCCGCGGGCAAATAGATCATCGGCACACCCGCAGAGATCGCGCCCAGGACGAGGCCCGGAGTAGTCTTGTCACATCCGCCCATCAGCACCACGCCATCCAGCGGATGAGAGCGGATCATTTCTTCCGCTTCCATCGCCAGCATGTTGCGGTAGAGCATCGACGTCGGCTTGGTGAAGCTCTCATCTACAGAAAGGGACGGCATTTCGACCGGGAAGCCGCCCGCTTGAAGAACGCCGCGCTTCACGTCCTTCACTCTTTCCGGAAAGTGCGAATGACAGGTATTCAGATCCGACCACGTGTTCAGAATGCCGATAACGGGCTTGCCGACGAAATCCTCCTCCGCATATCCAAGCTGCATCATGCGCGAACGATGGCCGAAACTGCGCAGGTCGTCGGGCGCGAACCAGCGATCGGAACGGAGCTTTTTGTCGGTCATTTGAAAATTCCTGCTTTGCGGTTGGCGCGATGCGGCAGTCAGTCCTGCCGAAGCGAAAGCCCGCTGGTCGTGTCAAAAAGGTGAATATGCGCCAAGGGCGCTGTAAAACGGATAACTTCGCCCGCTGCGGTAGAGGTCTGGCCTGAAAGATGCAGCGTTACGGGGGTGCCATCTCCCAGACTGCAGTAAAGATAGGATTCTCCGCCCAGCTGTTCAGCCGTTCGCACCGAAATGGTGAGTGGACCGTCCGCACTCATCTGGATGTGGTTCGGACGGATACCGAGCGTTACCTTCTGTCCGGGTTTGAAGGAAAAACCGCTGTCCGGCAGAGGAATCGATTCACCTGTTGCGATCTTCAGGGAAGGCGTTGAGTGCGAGGTGACTTCGCCCGAAAAGAAGTTCATCTTCGGCGAGCCGATGAAGCCTGCCACGAAAAGATTGGCTGGACGATTGTAGAGATCGAGCGGCGCACCAAATTGCTCCAGCCTGCCGGCACGAAGAACGGCGATCTTGTCCGCCATGGTCATGGCTTCCACCTGATCGTGGGTCACGTAGATCATGGTGTTTCCGAGCCTTCGATGCAGGCTCGAAATCTCGCCGCGCATATCGACGCGCAACTCCGCATCCAGATTGGAGAGCGGCTCGTCGAAGAGGAAGACGCGCGGCTCGCGCACGACGGCACGACCAATGGCCACACGCTGACGCTGCCCACCCGACAGATCCTTCGGACGACGCTCCAGAAGCTGATCGATCTGCAGCATCTTTGCGACCTGGCCGATCTTTTCGGCAATCTCCCGCTTGGGCGTGCCGATGTTTTCAAGCCCGAAGGAGAGGTTTTCGCGCACCGTCATATGCGGATAAAGCGCATAGGACTGGAACACCATGGCCAGACCACGGTCCGCGGCCGGGACGTTGTTCACCACGTCGCCGCCAATCACGATATCGCCGCCACTCAACTCCTCAAGGCCGGAGATCATGCGCAACAGAGTGGACTTGCCGCAGCCGGAGGGACCGACGAACACACAGAATTCGCCATGCTTGATATCCAGATCGACACCCTTGATCACCTCAAGCGCACCATATGCCTTTTTAACCTGACGAAGCTGAACACCTGTCATGTTTATTTCCTCCCCGATATTATTTGCCGCCTGTCGATGCGATGCCGGTGGCGATGTATTTTTGCAGGAACATGAAGACGAGCGCGATTGGCGCCAGTGTCAGCACTGTCATGGCCAGAAGGTTGCTCCATTCCGTCGTCATCTCCCCCTGGAAGGAATTGAGCGCCAGCTGCAGGGTGAAGTTGTCGTTGCGTGTCAACACGATCAACGGCCAGAGGAAGTCATTCCACCGCCACATGACCGCGAGGATTGCCAGAACGGCTAGCGCCGGAGCCGAGAGCGGCAGGATGATACGCCAGTAGATTTTCCACTCGCTCGCTTTGTCCATGCGCGCTGCATCGAGGATTTCATCCGGGATCGTCAGCATGTACTGCCGCAACAGAAAAACGCCTGTCGGGGTGGCCGCACCGGGGATGATAACGCCCCAGAGGCTGTTGATCATCCCCAACTGACTGGTGATGAGAAACAAGGGCACAAGAACGACCGTCTGTGGAACCATCAATGTGCCAACCACCAGGGCCAGCACCACGCCCCTGCCCCTGAACTTGTATTTCGACAGCGCGAAAGCCGCCATGGAATTGACGATCAGCATGATGATTGTGGACGTCACCGTGATGAAGGTCGAGTTCCAGAAATAGAGCGGAAAGTTGAAGCGCTCGAAAAGTTCGGTGTAGTTTTCCGTAGCAAGCGCGACCTTTTCCGCAGGCTTCAGCTCGTTGAACGGCATCTTCAACACTTCGCTTGGCTTCGCGGGGTCGATGACCTGCGCAACGAGGCCGATGCGCCGAACCATACCAAGCTTGCGTCCGTCCTTGTCGATATAGGCGGGCAATGGCGCTGCCTGTCCATCGACGACAAGCGTTTCCTGGGCGTAGGGCAGAAAGCGCGGCGGAAAGCGCTGGAGATCCGCCTCCGTCTTGAAGGACGACAGCACAAGCCAGACGACTGGCCCGAACATCATGAGCACCGCCATGCCGAGATAGGCGTAAGACAGCCAGTCCGTCCAGTGCAGCTTGCCATTATGGCCGCGCGTGCGGGTCAGAAATGCAGCAATTCTAGCCATCGACCTTGCTCCTGTTTGCCCTGAACTGCAGGGCTGTCAACACCACCAGCACCACGGCCAGCAGTAGCGATGCGGCAGCCGCAAGGCCGAAATCGCGGGGTGTTCCGGCAAAGCCGGTCTGATAAATGAACTGGATGATGAAGGTGGTCGCCGAGCCCGGTCCACCGCCTGTGAAGGCAAAGACTTCATCAAACGTCTGTACGCCCTTGATCAGCGACAGAACGAGAACCACAAGCATGGTGGGTGCCAGCAATGGCAGGGTAATGCGCCGGAAGATGCGCCACGGGCTTGCCCTGTCCAGCTGCGCCGCCTCATAGACATCGCGCGGGATCGCCTGCAAACCGGCAAGCAGGATAAGCGTGTAGAAGCCCATATGCGCCCAGACCGACAGGAAGACCGACCAGCCAAAGGCAAGATTGGCTTCCAGCAGCCAATCGACGGAACCGAGCCCCAAGCCCTCCATTGCAGCGTTCAGAACCCCGAAGCGCTGGAGAATCCACTTCCATATCAGCGCAACGACTACTGGAGAGAGGAGAACGGGAAAGAAGAAGACGGCGCGGAAAAATCCCCGCGCCCTGATATCGCGGTTGAGGATGATCGCGGTGATCAGCGAAAATCCCACCATGAAGCCCACCTGTAGCACCACGAAAAAGATCGTATTTCCCACCGAGCGCCAGAAAAGATCGCGCTCACAGCTGTTGGGATCGAGATAGTTCTGACAGGAAAGGAGGACCGAAAAATTCTCTCCGCCGACCGATGGGCGTTCCGAAAGCAATATATGTTCGCTGCCGGTCATCGAGTAGGCGATGTTCAGCACAATGGGCAGAAACGCGAACACTGCGAACAGAATGAGGTTGGGCGTCAGGAACACCCAGGCAATTCGCCGTTGGCCGAGCACCTTCTGCAGGGCAGAAAAAGGCAACTCGACAATGCCCATGACGGGCGCAAGAAATTTGTACATGGGGTCCTCCTTCGATCCGGCGCGGCATACCCGCGCCGGAAGGCGACGGATCAATTCGCCTGCTTCAACGCTGCTTCCAGGTCCGATTTCGCACGGGCCATCGCTTCATCGACGGTGCTTTCACCAACGATAGCCTGAGTGATGCGCTGAACCGAGATGTTGAACATCGCGCGGTTGTTCTTGTAGCCCTGGTAAGCGTAGGCGATCGGGCTGATGCCGGGGATCTGGGCCAACCATGCGTCCATTGCTTTCTGCGTGGAAGGCGTCGCGCCTGTATAGGTCACACCCTTTGCAGCAACTGCCTTGTGGGCCGGAACGTTGCGGCTGCGGACGGTAAAGTCCAGATAGTTCTCATCCTTCGCCATGAAGTTCAGGATGTCTGCGACGATCTTCGGATGCTTTGTGCTCTTGAAGCCGACAATGCCTGTTCCGCCTGGCATTCCAGTACAAGCAGCACCGCCGCAGGGCTGCGGAACGACTTCCCAATCGAAGCCATCTCCCACCTGACTATCGAAACGCGCCGTCTGCCAGCTACCGGAATAGTAATAGACGAGCTGACCGTTGATGAATTCCTGGCCGGCATCACGATAGGTATTGCCACCCTGACCGGCCCAGACGTCACGCGCCATGGTGCCGTCCTTGTTCCACTCGACAAACTTCTTCACGAAGGTCGTGAAGCCTTCATCGACGAGGATCGGCTTGCCTTCAGCATCGAAGATTTTCGCGCCGTAGGAAATTGCCGGACCTGCAATACGGTGACCGGAGCGGTCAATCGCCATCGGATAGGGCGTGCCGGTCGCCTTTGCGACAGCATTGGCGGCCTTTGCCCAGTCGTCCATGGTTGCATCCTTGCCAGGAACGGCAACATTCGCCTGATCGAACAGGGTGCGGTTAATGAAGGCACCGGTGATCGTCAGCTGGGTATGCATGCCGTAGATGCCCTTGTCGTCCGGGCCGCTACGGTACCACGGCAACACGTCGCCGAAGTTATCCTGCCAGTATTTCGCATCCACATAGGGGGTGAGATCGAGATAGTAGCGGTTGAGACCGCCAAGGTCGGTCACTGTTGCGAAATCAGGGCCGCTGCCACCAGCAAGCTGTACCGGCAGACCTTCCAGCAGCGCCTTGTAGGGCACGACATCGGTGACGATTTTCACATCTGGATTCTGCTTCTCATAGCGCGCCAGAATGTCTTTGAAGATTTCGCAGCCGTTTCCGTCGTAAGCGCAGGTAAAGCGCACCTCCTGTGCCGCCTGAGCGATGCCTGCAAATGACGCCGCGCTGAAAGCGACGGCCAATGCCATGCTGTATTTTCTAGTCATCTGGTTTCCTCCCGTTAGATGATTATGCAATGGCGGATGCGTGCGGAGCCCAGCCCTTGACCCACTCCCCTTCAGCGGCCTCGGACAGGCGCACCGGCCTTCCCTCCCTGATTGATCGATAGATGGCAGTGACGAGTTCGATGGACTGCAAGCCGTCGCTGACAGTCACTTCCTTGCCGCCGCGTCCTTCCATCGCGTTGGCAATTGCCTCGACAAGACCTGCAAATCCGTCTTCACCATCCGCCACTGTTGCCAGCACAGCGTCGATCTGCTCCTGCGTGGTCGGTGCACGCGCGATGAAGCGCCACGTGTCTTCCGCCGGACGGTAAGGTAGCGTGCCGCTTTCCGCGGTGAAACCTTCAAAGCAGAAGCGCAGGCGCGAGGTATCTTCGGCAGCGCCAAGCGTAACCGAGCTTGTTGCCAGCGCGCCGCTTTTCATGCGGAAACTGAGAGCGGCGCAGTCTTCGGTCTCGATCGTGTTGACGCGCGTGTCGGCCATTGCAAAAACGTCTTCGATTGGCCCGAGGACGTGGCATAGAAGGTCATGGGCATGGATCGCATGGCCGAGGATCGCTCCGCCGCACTCTCCCTTCCAGGTACCACGCCAGGGAATATCGTAGTAGCTCGCACCGCGGTTCCAGTGAACCTCAGAGCTGACCACGAAGGCTTTGCCTGCCAGACCAGCGTCAATCAGGGCCCTGAGCTGACGCATCGCGTGGCCAAAACGGTACTGGAACACCGGATACACGTTCCGACCGGTTTTCTTGACGGCCTCAACCAGCGCCGTTGCTTCTTCCAGTGACCGGACGAGAGGCTTCTCGCAAACGGCATCCTTCCCCGCCTCAAGGGTCTTCAACATCATCGGAAAATGCAGATGAGGCGGAAGGCAGATATCGACCAGTTGAATGGTGTCGTCAGCCAGAACCTCATCGAGATTGGAGGTCAGGCGAATAGACGTGTCTTCGCCCGCCACGGAGCGGGCTCGATCCAGATCGAGGTCGCAGATTGCGCGCACGACAAAGCGCTCGGGCAGGGCCTGATAGCCCTTCAGATGAAGGGCACCGATGCCCGCTCCAACGATTGCGACGCCGATCATGCCTTCGCTCCTTCGGCCTTGGCCTGCGCCTGCAGAGACAATTCGCATACCTTGAAGACATGCTCCTGCGTCATCGCCGTCTCTGTGCGGTTGCGAATATCGTCGCACAACCGACCGAAATAGGGCAATCCCGCATCCGATGCATCGATGTATTCGCAGCGGTCGCCGTTCACGAGAACAAGACGGTCGGTACCTTCCGTATTGCCCACATCAACATATTTCCGCAGCTCGATATAGCCTTCGGTACCAAGGATGGTCAGGCGGCCATCGCCCCAGGTTGGCAGCGCATCCGGCGTGTACCAGTCGACGCGAATGTAACCGTGCCCCTTGTCGCCGCGCAGAACGACTTCACCGAAATCCTGCAGTCCCGGATCTTTCGGATTGGCATAATTGGCGACAGTCGCCGATACGATTTCGACCTCTGTCGAACCGGTAAAGAACATGAACTGGTCGATCTGGTGGCTGGCGATATCGGTGAGAATGCCGCCATAGGCTTCACGCTCAAAAAACCAGGTCGGACGGATCTGGCGGTTGAGGCGGTGCGGCCCAAGGCCGACGGTTTGAATGACGCGGCCAATCGCGCCTTGAGCAACAAGTTCTGCAGCCTTGGTGACGCTTGGCACCTCGAAACGTTCGGAAAAATCGATGGTCCAGATGCGGCCGGTTTTCGCCACGGTTTTGCGCAGGCGCTCAAGCTGTTCGAATGTGGTGCAGCCGGGCTTGTCGGACATGACGTCCTTGCCCGCTTCCATGGCGGCAACTGCCAGATCAGCTCGTTTGGAGGGAATATCGGCAATCACAACAAGGTCAATCGTGCCATCCGCCAGCAAAGCTTCTTTCGAAGCGGCACGCGGCACGTTGGGGAAACGCTTGAGGAAACCTTCAACGACATCCGGCTCGCCCTCAGTCCACCAGCCGACAAACTCCGCTCCCGCTTCCAGCAGATTCTGGGCCATGCCAAAAATGTGCCGGTGCTCGATACCAAGAGCGGCGAACCTGATTGCTTTAGTCATTATGCACTTCCACTTCTTTGCCGGTCTCGGCCGAGTTAATGATCGCGTCGATCAATCTGTGAGACAAAAGAGCCGCCTCGCCGGTGACGACCGGCGGACGTCCTGAGGAGATGGCATCAGCAAAGTCTTCGAAGACGCCCTGATGCCACTCGTGCGTAAAGGCCATCGGATCGGCTCCGCCGCCTGTTCCGGCCGCTGCACCACCGAAGGTTTCCTGTCGGCCATCTCGCCAGTCGATATGCAGGAGGCCGGATGCAAGCCGCAGGCTCGCTTTGTCGAAATGAAGGAGGATGCTTTCCGCCGTACCGGGAAAACTTGCAGTGCTCGCCACCAGCGAACCGATGGCGCCGTTCTGGAAGCGCAAGCCAGCCGTTACAAAATCTTCGGTTTCCATGCGGTGGAAACGTGTCGTCGCCGCCATGGCCTGGACACGCTGGACCGGACCGGCAAGGCTGAGCGCCAGATCGATCGTATGGATAGCCTGAGAGATCAGGACGCCGCCGCCATCGCGCGCAAGAGTGCCACGGCCCGGTTCATCATAGTAGGACTGGGCACGCCACCAGGGCACGGAAATCTCGCAAAGGCCAAGCGCTCCGAGCCCGCCCTCCTCGACCAGCTCACGGGCTTTCAGCGATGCCGCCCGCATGCGGTGCTGGAAGACGATGCCGAGCGTAACGCCCGCGTCCCTGCAAAGCGCGACAATGCGGTCAGCCTCCTGCGTATTGCGAGCAACCGGCTTCTCCATCAGGATATGCTTGCCGGCCTTCGCAAAGGTGCCGACGATATCGATCCGGGCATTCGGCGGGGTCGCGATAATGGCGAAATCAATGTCACCATCGGCAGCCGCTTCCTCGATCGAGGAATAGGCAATGACCTCATATCCGCTATGCTTAGATGCCTCGGCGGCCAATGCACCGGCTCGACCGGATCCGCCGTCGACAATTCCCTTCAAGCGAATTTTGTCAGGACTTGCCGCGCAGGCGAGCACGTGCGTCTTCGCCACCATTCCAGCGCCCACGATGACGCAGGTCTTGATATTGTTCATCTCGGGATCCTCCTCCCATGCGCCATGGTTGGCATACCGGTATCCCGGTTGTCAACCAGCTTGTGTTCCGGTATACCGGCCAAGATGAACCGGAGGGCTTAATGCCGAAATCGACTCAGACGAGTGGCAGCGTGCCGCCGATGGAACGACTTGACCTCAACCGTCCGGTGGTTGACCAGATCTATACGGCCCTGAAGTCGGCCATCCTTGGACGTGAGCTGTTTCCGGGACAGGCTGTATCCGAGACCGAAATCGGTCACTCTTTCAACTCCAGCCGCACGCCCGTGCGCGAAGCGCTGAGCCGGCTGCGGGACGATGGCCTGATCGTGACGCTTCCCAGCCGCGGAACCTATGTCTCTAAGCTTTCGGAAAAGCATATCCGAAGCGCGCAATTCATTCGCGAGGCTCTGGAGATCGCAGCCGTTTCCAGACTGTGTCAGATGGGACTGACGGCGGAGGCAGAGCAGGAAATCGAGCATGCGCTGAATGGCCAGCGTGCAGCCATGAAGGCCGGTGACAGGAAGGCTTTCCGTGTCCATGACGATCAGTTTCACGCAGCGCTGGCGGCCGCGACCGGGTTGGAGAGACTGGAAACGCTGCTGATCCGCGAAAAGGCGGGACTGGACCGGCTGAGGGCGCTCGCCATCACCGACGAGGCCCATATGGGACGGCTGCTCTGCGAACACGAAGCCGTATACGATGCCGTCAAGGCGGCTGATGAGGCGCGGGCGGTGGATGAATTGCGCAAACACCTGAGACGCGTACTCGGCATTCTTTCACAGGTTTTCGAGAACCATCAGGACTATTTCGAATAGCCTTCCACCATTTTCAGCGGGTAAAGCACTATGGCAACACTAGAACCGGAAGACGCGCTTTGCCTGTCCGAGGCGAAACTTCTCTGCGACACCATAAGCATTCTGGCGGAATCGCCGGTTTGGGACGAGCGGCGACAGGTGCTTTTCTGGTGCGATATTCTTGGTAATGCGGTGCGATCCGCTTCAATCGGATCCGGCATCAGTCGCCACTGGCAGCTGCCTGACACGGTGTCGAGCCTCGGGCTTTGTGAAAACGGCGATCTGGTCGTGGCCTGCGGCATGGATATCATCATCCTCAATCCGGAAGATGGCAGCACGCATCAGCTCCATTCCATTCCGAAGCCGGACAACGTCCCATACCGGCTGAACGACGGGCGCGTCGGTCCGGATGGCGCTTTCTGGGTCGGCACCATGCATCATGTTCCGCTGCCCGAAATGCAGCCAATCGGCGAGCTTTGGCGGGTTACAGCACGTTCTGCCGAACGCGTGCAAACCGGGCTGACATGCCCGAACGGCCTTGCCTTTTCACAGGACGGCTCCGTCATGTGGCAAAGCGATTCCGTGCAGAAATGGATACGCAGACGAAACTTCGACAAAACAACCGGAACATTCGACGACGGCGTGCTGGTTGCGCATATGCAGGAAGAGACCGGAAGACCGGATGGCGGTTGCATCGACACGAGTGGACGATATTGGAGCGCAGGTGTCTCAGCCGGTGTATTGAACATATTCGCCGAGGATGGCAGCGGACAAATCGCAACCGTGAAAATGCCGGTGCCTCGTCCCACAATGCCCTGTTTCGGCGGCCCGGATTTTTGCTCTCTCCTGGTCACGTCACACCGTCACAACATGAGCGAGGATCAACTGAGCAGGGCTCCCCTTTCGGGTGGTGTCTGGCTTATTCCCTCATCTGCCGAGGGATTTCCCGCCCCACGCTTCGACAGTAACGCATAGCCTGCGGCGGAAGCGTCCACCGCAGGGCCGCCGGACTGAAGCCGCTACTTGTAAACGCGGATAATCACTCTTTGTCCCACTCGGAATGGCGCGTCCTGGCTGACCAGGACGATGGAGGTTGCGGTGCGAATATCGTTTCGATCGCCGGAAGTCCCGCTTGCCTGCATCAGCACGGGCGAGATGCGGCTGATTTGCCCCTGGAAAGTCTGACCTGTCCGATCTTCCGCCAGCAGTTCGACGGGCACACCGGGCTTCACCTTATCGAGAAACTGTTCGGGAATTTCAGCCCGCACGATCTTCTGCCCGTCCGGAAGAAGCGTGAAGATTTCGAGCGGGCTATTGGCGGCAGCAAATTCTCCAACCTTGATGGACTGACGAATGATGAAACCATCGACGGGCGCACGTATCGTCCTGATTTCTACTTCCCGATTGGCAATGTCGCGACGCATTTTCGATGCCGCCAGAACGGAAGCGGCAACCTTCAGTTCACCGGCCAGATTATCCTTGGCAAACAGTGCCTCATCAAGCGCCTGGCTGGACACCGCATCGCCTGCTGCTGCGCGTTTCATCCTGTCCGCCTGCCTGGACAGGGCCTTCATTTTCATTTCGAGGAGGCGGTAGTGCTCCTCGGCCTGAACAACCTCTTCAGCCGCTATATTGGCTGACAGCACTTCCTGCCTGTTATCCAGCGTCGCCATCACATCCCCGGCCTTGACCTGATCCCCCTCTCTGACCAGCACAGATGCAACAATGCCGTCACGCGGTGACGTCATGCGCAGCAGCCCTCCCTGAACATCGACAACACCGCGCGCCGCCGCCAGGATGGGCGGCCCGACCGGGTCGGCACTGTCTCCGTCCTCTTCGGCGCTTGGCGCAAGTGCGCTAAACCACAAAAGGCACAGTGCGAGAATGCTGGCAGTCGAAATGGTGACCAGGGATTTATGCGTTGGACGCAAACGCTTCATGACTCACGATCCTTTTGAACTGGCAGCGGCAAGCGGGCGCACATCTCTCAACAATCGGCCGTCTTCCATTTGAAGAACCCGGTCAGCCTGTTTCACAAGGCGCATGTCGTGAGAAACGCAAAGCACGGCGGCCCCGGATTTCTTTGCTATGCTTTGGAGAATTTCCACGATGTTGCGACCGTTCTCACTGTCGAGTGCACTGGTCGGCTCATCTGCGAAGAGAATGGCAGGGTTTTTCACAATCGCCCTCGCAATTGCCACTCGCTGCTTCTCTCCGCCAGACATTTCAGCGGGCCGCAGGTGGGATCGCTTCGCAAGTCCAACGCTTGCAATGGCGTGAGCAGCCCTTTCCCGCGCTTCCTTGGGCGCTACCCCCATGTAATCCAGAGGCACCTGAACCTGCTCGACGGCAGTCAGCCCAGGGAAAAGGTTGAAACCCTGAAAGATGAAGCCACAGTGCTTCAGTCGGAACGCGTCACGTTCATCATCCGTCATTGACGATAGAGCCATGTCGCCTGCAGAAACCACACCTTCATCCGCCTTCGTCATTCCGCTCAGCACGGCCAGCAAAGTACTCTTGCCACAGCCCGACGGCCCGGTGAGCAAGGTGAACTCGCTTGCGAAAACCTCCACCGA
Organism: Affinirhizobium helianthi; assembly: GCF_042680945.1. Lineage (NCBI taxonomy): Bacteria > Pseudomonadati > Pseudomonadota > Alphaproteobacteria > Hyphomicrobiales > Rhizobiaceae > Affinirhizobium > Affinirhizobium helianthi. Next base: position 44,668 of record NZ_JBHUEQ010000035.1, read on the forward strand.
GACGTTGAGAAGCGCCTGGGTTCGGACATTCTGGATCGTGAAGGACTTGCCCAGATTGCGGGCGGTCAAAACGGGTTGCATCACATCACCTCAGCAACATTGCCGGATCTGTGTCGCGCAACCGATGAATGGCCAGCACACATGCCACGGCGGCCACCACAAGCACCACGGTTGAGGCAGAAACGATGATGCTGAACCGCAGTTCGAAAGGAACCTTGTAGATTGCGGCCGCAATGGCGAGCGCGAGGCTGAGGATCAGGCTGATGCAAAATCCAAGCAATCCCACCCATCCCGCCTGCTCAACCACGATCAGCCGCAGCTTGTGAAAGGGCACTCCCAAAGCTCTCAAGGTCGCGTATTGCGGAACCGTGCCCGCCACGGCGGACATCAGCGTCTGGCTGGTGATGACAGCGCCAATGAGGACTGCAATGAAGGTCGCAAAAATGAAGGCAATACCGGCGCCGGAATCCAGCAGCATATACATGGTCGTCATCGAGGCCAGCTCCTCAGCGGACCACACTTCAAAGTGACGGACACCCTGGCCACTGTTCAATCTCATCTGGACGATCGGACCATCGGCTTCCTTTTTGACGTCATAGAGGAAATAGGTTGCGCCGCCTTCGCCTGGCAGGCTGCGATCAAGACTGCGTGCGGTCTCCCTGGAGGCGACAACATTGACACCCCCAAGTCCACGAAGCCCATCGATGTAACCGATGACACGCACAGCATGACCATTGACTTCTGCTGTGCTTCCCTTCCGGGCGGACAGTTTGGACGCATCGGCGACATCGACGACCACCGTACCCGGTTCATTCAACTGGTTTCGCAGCCACATAGGGATGATACGGGCAAGCGCTTCAGCGTTATTGTCCGTTTCAATGCCTAAAATCGTAACGCTGACGCCCCCTGCCCCCTGCATTCCTCTCCAGTCACCCGACCCAAACAGAATGGGCTCGACATGCGAAATCTCTCGCTCGGCATAGAGATTGGTGGCGACACTTGCCGGGATTGCCCTGCCCAGATCCACACTCTGGGTACCGGGAAAGCCGACCCAGTAACCGGCCGTGGATTGTGTCACATAAAGACTGTTCGCCCCGACTATTCCCAGAAGCAATGCGCCTTGAACCGTCATCAAAACACCGGAAAAGGCAATCGCTATGGTCGCCGGCAAGAACCGGCGCCAGTCATGCAGGAGGGTTTTTCGCGCGATGGAAATCGCCATTCCTATATGCCCCTCTTTTGCTCGGGAGGCGACAGGCGAGGCCCTTTGCTCTTGCCTGAACCTCCCCCCGTTGCCTTGACGAAGGCAATGAATGCCTCAGCCTCTCGCGCCACCGCCTCGGTGATCTGCTTGCGGCGCTCCACGGTAATCAGTTGGCGGTCCAGAACCTTGGCGGCGTCCGCAAGGCCCTCACGTGACATCAGCTCGGCAGCCGCCTGCGCTTTCGAGGCAGTAGCAAAATCCGACCGGGCCCGGGCGGTCGATTGCCTCGCCGCATGCAGGGCGCGCAAGGCGGTCGATGCTTCGCCATAGGCTACAAGAACGGCCTGACGATAGGCGCTTGTCGCTTCCCGCAATTGAGCCGCCCTTGCCTCCACGATATCGCGTCGCTTTCCCTGATCGAAGATGGGCAGTTGCAGCGATGGCCCACCCATGAGACCGAAAAGGGAGCCGGAGACGGGCGAGCCGAAGCCGATCATGCCGGAAAGATGCAGTTTTGGATAAAGATCGGCCTTCGCAATGCCGACCTCGGCAGCAGCCTTAAGCACCGCAAACTCGGCACGGCGAACATCGGCACGCCGCCGCAAAAGGTCCGCCGGAACCTCCATTGCCAGATCCCTGCCGAGGGAGGGCTGTGGTCCAATTGCCGAAAGCGCGACATCGCCTTCTCTCGACCCCTGGAGAATGGCGATGCTCTGGATTTCATCTGCAATGGCATTGTCGAGCAGCCGTTTCTGCTCGGTTGCTGCCAAAACGTCATCGGTGGAAAGCTGTGCGGCGAGCTTTGTACCAAGGCCACTTTGCGAAAGCGTGTTTGCAATTTTGCTGGCTTTGGCCTGTACGGATATTCTCAACTCCGCATCGCGACGTTCCTGTTGCAAGGCTCTCAACCGCACATAGCTTTTGGCCGCTTCCGCAATGACGGACAGGCTTGCCGCATCCAGATCCGCCGCAGCCATGGCAGCATCCATATCGGCGGACTGTCTGGTCATTCCGTCCTGTCCGAACAGGGAGATTTCCCAACCGGTCTCGAGATTGATCTGGGCCGGACGACGGGAAATATCCTGCGCTTCAACCTTGCTCGTCGATGCAGTTGCAGCACCGGAAAGCGACAGACCGGGGCGATAGGCGGAAGCGGCGGATCGTGCCAGAGCGCTGGCCGCGACCAACCTCTCCCGCGCCTGCGCAACGGTGAGATTGCCTCGCCGCACGCGCAGAACAATCTCGTTCAACGTCGGATCGTTGAGGGTTTGCCACCATGCGTCATCCGGCCACTGTTTGTCGGTCAGGCTACTGGCAGTGGAAGATCGGGCGCTGGAGGATACCGGCAGGATGTCTGACATTGCCGGCGCCCCTGATTGGCAGGAGGTTAAAAGCAGGGCGAAAAGGCTCGCACAGCAGACATTGGGCGCTCTATTCCACGCCCGCATCGTGCATTGAGTAAACTTCATTGGAGCACGCTTACCTAATGAAAGCCGTTTTTCTTGCCGGCGTTGCCGTCTCTGTAACGCCATGTTGGATCCACTGAAGAAACCGCATTGGAAGCTTTCATGTTGGCATTGAGCGCCTCCGGTGGTCACGAATGCGCTGAGGTTGCTCGCTTCTCACAGTCTCTTGCTGAAACTGCGTTTGCCGAGACCGGGTTTTGGATCAGCTGACTGCAGGTTTTGCGTAGTCACCGTGCAGATTTCATGGAGAAGCGCTGCGCGATGTGCTTGTGGAAGCCGTTGAAATCCACCAGACGCCAGTCATGATCAGGGCACTGCCCACAAGCTGCAACAAGGAAGCCGGTTCGTCATACAGAAACCAGGCGCTGGCCAGCACGAAGACATAGCTGATCGCCGATATGGGAAAGGCCTTGGTCAGATCCACTTCCGCGAGGATGCGAATCCACAGCACGAAACAGGCAATTTCTGCCGCGATTGCCAGAAGAAACCAGGGGGATGAAAGCAGAGCCGTAAGCCAGTTCATCCCGAAATCGTCAACGAAGGTGGAGGCACTTTGCTTCAGGAAGATCTGCTGAAGCGCGTTCAGGATGGGCACGTAGAGCCACAACATGCGATAGCTTTTGTTCATTGCCGCGCTTTCCCGGTTCCATCGGTTCCGAAGAGCGGTGCAAGCAGCCCGAGAACGGACTGCAGGACTGGATTTTTGTGCCTGAAGAACAAGGCATTCTCAGTTAGCTGACTGCCCAAACGGATCTTGTTCTCGTAATAGGCCTGTCCGCTTTGATACAGGGCCAATCGGTTCTCCAGACAAAACCGGATGTTCTCGAACCAGCTCATATAGTAGAGATTGTAGGACCTACCCCGTTCTGCATCCATGCAGAAGAATTTATCCACGAGGCGCGCTTCGTCCCGCAGCAACAGATTGAAGGCAAGAACCTCGTCACCAACACGGTAGACTTTGCAGAAGGCGTTACTGCCCATATTGGCGAGAACGCCCGCGAAATAGTCTTCTGTCAGGTCTTCGAATTGCCACTCGCTTCGCAGGCGCGTTTGTCTGTAAAGCTCGATAAAGCGAGGCAACAGATCTCCAAGATCCTCGACAGTCTCGACTGTCACCTGCGATCTTGCCCGCAGCTTTCTGCGCATGTCCTTGCGCGTGCCCGGCGACAATCTGGACAGATAGGTGTCGATACTCGAGAAATCGATGGAAAGGGATGCCGTCGGCAGGCTCGCCATACGCACAAGGCCAGCCTCATCAATTGCTTTGGAAAGCGTCCAGTCTAATGGCAAGGGAATATCTTTCAGGCCAAAAAGGCCGTAGCCAGCCCGTTCAGCCCATGCAGAAGTCTGGCGCAGCATGACTGCCAGCAGATCGGCCTTCCACAGGTCAGGAATACCGGGATGCGTGCCAATACGCCCGCATTCCGTGCAGGGAGATCCCAGGCACGCCAGTTTCAGGGACAAGAAGCCGGGCACAATGCTGCGCAGTTTTTCAATCAGGCGAGAAAGCCGCCCGCGCTCGAGCGTGGTTTCAAGTCCGTAATCGCAGAGGAAGACCGGTGCAGCGGCAATCAGCCGCCCGTAGGACCGGATCGTCGCATATCTCCACTGGAAACCGCGGAGCGAGGATTTTTCCACCGCCAGCAGATAATCATAACGCTCAAGCTCGCCGGGGAAGCAGGCATCCCACTCTGATTTCTCGATTCCACCCAAGGTCTCGCATACTTCAAACTGAAGATCGCTCATTTCGAAATTCGGACTATCCGCCACCTCGAAGCTTGCCTCAAAACGCATGGTTCACCTCGAAAAAGCGTGCGGAAAGTTCGGCAACCTTCCGGTGCTCCCTGTCGACATGAACCATGTGATAGCTGTCATTGAGCAAATGCAGTTCAGCCGGCCCGCCGATATGGCTTGCAATATAGTGGGCGTGACGGGGGGCGCTGAGATCGTCCTCCCTCGAATGGACGATAAGCGAGGGCGTGGTGATGCCAGGCAGGCTTTTCTTGAGATGGACCCCAAGGTCATGCATCTCGATCAGGCCTCTTCCGGGAAAATGGCTGAGGACGCCTTCGCTCTCCATTCCGGCAATCATTCGACGTAAGCGATCGTCCTTGATGCCCAGCGATGGCGTTTCGCTGAAGTTGAGACGATCGATAAAGGGCACATATTTCATCCACCCGATGTGGGGCGACAGAACGGCATAATAGCGCGGGACGTTCCAGCCGTCATAGTGAAAGCAGGGCGAATAAAGCGCGACCGAGCGGATCGGCGAAAACGCCCCATGAGATGCAAGAAGAGACAGTTTTCCGCCCACACAAATGCCGGCTGCGAAAACCATGTCACTTCTCGCGGCAAGCCAATCCGCAGCTGAAGCAACGCTTTCGAGCCAATCCTGCCAGCGGGAGCGACGCAAAGCATGCTCGCCCCGCCCATGCCCGGCCAGCAAGGGTGCCAGAACCGAGTAGCCCATGCGGACGAACTGGCGCGCGACCAGGCGCATTTCCGCCGGGGCGCCACTCATGCCATGAACCAGCAGCACAGCCTTGCCATTCCTGCCCTCTTCATAAAACGAGAAGCCATCGTTGAAAGGATTGCAGATATTGGCGCGGGCGGCCGGTGCGGCTTGCATTGCGTCGACCTTGGTCGCCACGTTGAAACTGGTGAGGGAGTGGCTCATGACCCGGTCACTCCCACGCAGATCACGCCTCCAGTTACCAGAGCAACCCCCGCACAGTGGCGCCAGTTGATTGGCTCTTCGAATACCACTGCTCCGGAAAGCGCGATGATTGCATAACTCGATGCCATGAGAGGGAAAGCCACGGACAGCGGCACATGCGCCAGCACGTAAGTCCAGGCAACCAGCTCCACGGCCCAGAACACGACGCCGAAAGCCATTGCCGGATGGAGAAAAAGATGTCCGCCTTCGCGGATGGAAGCGAATTTAAAGCAGATTTCCCGGCAGGCTTCTGTCAGGACGCAAAAAGCGATAAGCCCAAGCATGGCGCCGTTGATATTTCCGTTCATTTCATGATTTCCGAAAACGCCCGAAGAAGCGCAAGATTGCTGGCGGCATTGCAAGAAGTCGTCGCGGCAGGGTCCGGCGTTCGTAAGGGCTGATCGAGCAGGATCTCACTTTGCTTGAGGAAGCGGGTGAAAAATGTGCCGCTATAGACCGGTGTGGAGTAGTCCCCCAGAACATCCGCTCCGATAATACGGTGCCCTGCTCCAATCTCGCCCAGGAGACGAAGCAGCATCGAAAGTCGCAGCTTGCCCTGGTCCCAATTGGTGACGGCCTCCTCCGGCGACAAACAATCCTTGTCGATCGTGATGTAGACGTTGGTCGTCTCTATGCGCTGCAGCAAATGTTCGCAAAAGCCCGTAAAACCGAAATGGCGCATCGTCACCCAGTTCAAGCGCCTGGATGATTGAACGTAACTCGCCCCTTCCCCATAATTGCGTCTGACGCGACTGGGCGGATGATCGAAGGGGTAGAGTTCCAGCTTGCCGGATACGAGGTTCTGCAGGTTGGCGCCCTTGCGTTCTGGCCATTGCAGGTCTCCACTGCAAACGCCAAACGTAATGACCTTTTGCACCTGGGGATGCTTGACAACCTCATTGACCCACGAACCGCAATGCACACCATTGGCAAAGTTCACCCAATCGGGATGGTTATCGATATGGATGACGGTCAAAGGGCCATCAAAGCGTTCCGCCGCTTCCGCAATCAGCAATGCGGATACATGATGAAAGTCGCCCGATCCGATGAAACACAGTCTGGGGGGTGTTTGCGCGCGGGCGGCACGCGCAATGCTGTGTCTCAAGGGATCGAGCGACTCTCTCCTGCTCCATAGACGAATGGTACTTCCACAGCACCTCTCGTCCGCTTCATAAGCGCCCGCTGACAGTGCAGCATCCATAAAGGATGTTTGCATGAGTATCGCGTCATCAAGATGGAGCAGCAGGGTATTCACAGGTTCATCTCCGCCCGGCGCGGGCCAAAAGCTCATCGAGCAACCGCAAGGCCAGATCGATTTCAGCGTGCGAAATCATAAGATTGGGCGCCAGAGTGATGACGTTCTTGTGGTAACCGCCAACATCGAGAACGAGACCATAGGTCTTGCCGTCGACCAGCATGTCGCCCTTCATCCCCTCATCGGACATCCAGTCGAGTGTCGCCTTATCAGGGGTGAAACCGTCCTGCTTGCAGATTTCCATCCGCAGAGCCAAGCCGAGACCGTCGACATCGCCGACGATGAAATGGCGCTTCTGCAGCTCCTTCAAGCCGTCCAGAAAACGCGCCCCCTTCTCCATGACGGCTGCGCCGAAATCGGTTTCACTGACCATGTTCAGCGTTTCCAAGGCGACGGCCGTTCCCATCGGGTTGGATGCGAATGTCGAATGGGTCGAGCCAGGCGGGAAGATGGTGGGATTGATCATCTCCTCGCGTGCCCAGATGCCAGACAAGGGGTTCAGGCCATTGGTGATGGCCTTGCCAAAGACGAGGACATCCGGCGACACACCGAAGTGCTCGATGGACCACAATTTGCCAGTGCGATAAACGCCCATCTGAATTTCATCGACAACCAGAAGAATGCCGTGATCATCCAGTATTTTCTTCAGGCCAGTGAAGAAGTTCATTGGCGGGATGACGTAGCCGCCTGTGCCCTGGATCGGCTCGATGTAAAAGGCTGCATATTCCGATTTGCCGGCCTTTGGATCCCAGACGCCGTTATATTCGCTTTCGAAAAGACGCGCGAACTTCTGTACGCAATACTCGCCGTACTCCTCCTTCGACATGCCCTTCGGGCCGCGGAAGTGGTAGGGAAATTCAATGAATTGCGCACGTTCCCCGAAATGACCGTAACGGCGGCGATAACGGTAGCTTGAGGTGATGGACGTCGCGCCCAGTGTGCGGCCGTGATAACCACCTTCGAAAGCAAACATAAGGCTTTTGCCGCCGGTATAATTGCGAACCAGTTTCAGCGAATCTTCAATCGCCTGAGAGCCACCGACGTTAAAATGAACGCGGCCCTTGTGACCAAACTTGGCTTCCGCGTCCCGGGCAATCAGAGCTGCCATTTCCACCTTCTCGCGGTGCAGGTACTGCGAAGCCACCTGCGGCAGGCGGTCCAGTTGGCGATGGGCTGCACGGTTCAGCCTTTCGTTCCGATAGCCAAAGTTAACCGCGGAGTACCACATCTGAAGATCGAGAAACGGTGTCTCGCTGCTATCGAAGAGGAAGGAGCCGTCGCAACCGGAGAAGAACTTCGGATGTTCGGTGTAGTGGACAGTGTCGCCATGCGAGCAATAGATGGCTTCGAGCCTGCGAAGCTCCTCTTCGGGTGGCTCGATAGCCAGAAGCTCGGCGATATTGGAACGAACGTTCATGATGTTTCCTTCGATTATGCTGTTCTTGTCAGGCGGAAGTCGGTCGCTCCGCTCGGCATTTCGTTAAGAAGGCTGGCAATGGGACACTGCACGTCTGCAAAGCTTTCGTAGGGAACGAAGGGAATGCCTTGCTGCTCGCAATGCTGGGCGAGCTTGGACTTCGCAAAGACAAGCGAGGCCTGTCGCGAAACGCAGAAATCGCTGCGGCCGTCACCGACGTAGAAATGCACGTCGGATGTCTGAACAACCGTGCATTTGCAGACACCCGCGCCAGACGCACAGCCAGATCTGGCATGAGGCGTATCCAGCCGATACCGGAAATTCTGCTGCGAGACCGTCGATGACAGACGATTGGCAATGATCGTGATGTCGGTGATACCGTAACGCCCAAGTATGCGGCGAATGAAGTAGTCCACGCCATCGCTGACAACGGTCAGACCGATTGCGTGTCTACGGCAAAAGGCAACGAAATCGGGAAAAGCCGGATCGATCTCGACTGTATCGAGAAACGCATTAAGATCCTCCAGGCTCGCATCGATGAGGGGGATCTGAGACCGCATGCATTCAGCAGCGCTCAGCCGGCCCGCCTGCCATTCTTCCTCCAGGCGCTTCCAGTCATCGCTTGCAAAACGTTCCAGAACGAGGTCCGTCACATCATCGATGGCTATCGTTCCATCGAAATCGCAAAATGCATGCATCGTCAAATCGCCTTTGTTCTTGCCGTCGGGTCAAGGAGATGCGTCCGCTTTGTCGAGAAAGCGTGGAGATAATTCCCGCAATCGGTGGAGACTCCGATCCGGGAGCCGGAACCGCACGAATACGGCCTGCCGAGCGCAAAAGAGCGATTGACGGACCCCGCTGAATTGAGCCATCTGAAGAACAGAAACTGACGGCTCACATCTGCAGATCACGCCCGCAGCACTTCATGAATTCGTGTTTCAGCGGCGGAGAATGTCCGAAATACTCAGCAAGACCTGGAGCACGTCCAGCAAAAGCGCGTCGGCGATTTTGCGTCTGGACTGCTTGAAAAACAAATAGATAAAGCACTTTAGAGATTCCGTTGAACCGGACGTTCTCTAAGTTACCGAGAGATCGACATGAACAATGCGCTTATTCTCATAGTCGAAGATGAGCCGGAAATCTGTGAGATCCTGGAAACCTATTTCACACGTGAAGGCTTCAGGGTGGTAACGGCTGGAGACGGTGTGATCGGACTGAGCCATCATCAACGCCTCAGGCCGGATCTGGTCGTACTGGACATCAAGCTCCCGCGTCAGGATGGTTACGAGGTGTTGGCGGCGCTGCGGCGTGTCGCAGATACGCCGGTGATCATGGTCACCGCGCTCGCGGAGGATCTGGACAAACTGCAGGCCTTGCGGATCGGCGCCGATGATTACGTCGTCAAACCCTTCAACCCTCTGGAGGTCGTCGCTCGCGCCAAGGCGATACTGAGGCGCGTAACCGGGCGAAGCTCCGACCATGTCCTTCGGCTTGGCCCTCTCTCGGTGGATCCGCAAGCCTATCGGGCTGTGATCGAGATTGGAACGCAGCGCACAATTCTGGACCTGACCCGCACCGAATTCCGGATCCTGGCCCATATGGCAGCCTCTCCCAATCGTGTTTTCGAGCGTTCGGAACTGGTCGATGCATGTCTGCCCGAAGGCGAGGCGCTTGATCGCACTGTTGACAGCCATGTCAGCAATCTCAGACGAAAGCTGGCGGCGGCGGGAGTGGGAAATCTTCTTTCTGGCGTGCGAGGCGTAGGATACCGGATCGATGACATCCAGACACGCTAATCTGAACGCCCGCCTTGTCCGGGCAATGATCTTGCTGGCTCTCCTCGCGTTTGTCGTGGTCTATGCCGGCTTGGTCGCCTATTTCTTTTTCATTTACGAGTGGATCAACCCGGACATCGATTTCGACAGCCCTTGGCAATTCAGCGATTTCGTCGGGCTCGGCATTATCCTCGGTATGGGCATCCTCACCGCTTCCGTTGCAGGATGGTGGCTGGCTCGCTACGTCACGGAACCGTTGAAATCCGTTGCCAGTGCGGCGCAAAAAATCGCTCAGGGCGATTTTTCCGCCCGCGCAATATTGCCACGTCGCAGTTTTGGCGAGGCAAACGAACTCATGGCCGATTTCAATCTCATGGCAGAACGTCTGGAGCGTGCGGAGACCGAACTCAAATATTCCAACTCTGCAATCGCGCACGAGCTACGAACGCCCTTGACCATTCTGCGCGGACGGTTGCAGGGATTGGTCGATAACGCTTTTGAACCAAGCTCCGACTTATATCTTCGCCTTATTGCCCATGTCGATGATCTCTCCGAGATCGTTGAAAAGATGCGCACATTGGGCCTCAGCAACGCTGGCCAGCTCGATCTTCAATATTCTCGCCTGGATCTTGCCGCAGAGGTAGACGCTGCTGCGCTTTCAATGGAAGGCGAACTCTCCGGCGCCGATATTGTTCTGGTAAAGCGACTTGGTATTGCAGTTTTCAACGCTGACAAGCCGAGGATCCGGCAGTCGATCATTGCGATATTGGACAATTGCCGCCGCTATGCCCCAAGCTCCACCGTGCTCCTGGAAACAGGCCGATCCAACAGCTATGTTTTCTTTCGGTGCACGGATACGGGACCCGGCATCTCCAGAGAAAATGCAAGCCGCGTTTTTGAACGTTTCTGGCGCGCAGACGATTCCCGCAGCCGCGTTTCTGGCGGATCTGGTCTAGGTTTATCCATTGTCAAAGCCATCACGAGCGCGCATGGCGGCAGCGCTCTCGTCCTGCCGCCAGAGGAACGTGGATTTAGCATTGAGTTGCGTTTTCCGCTGAGCAAGCCAGGGGAGTTCAGCTAGGGCATGTCCAGCAAAAGTGCGTCAGCGGTTTGGCTGGACGTGTTCTAGAAATTCCAGTCTTCATCTTCGGTAGAAACGGCTTTTCCGATAACATAGGAAGAACCTGCCCCGGAAAAGAAGTCATGGTTCTCGTCCGCATTGGGCGAAAGCGCTGACAGTATCGCCGGATTGACCTTGCAGGCTTCGCTGGGGAAGAGCGCTTCATAGCCAAGATTCATCAGTGCCTTATTGGCGTTGTAATGCAGGAACTTCTTCACGTCTTCTGTCAGGCCCACAGCATCATAGAGGTCCTGTGTGTACTTCGCTTCATTATCGTATAATTCGTCCATCAGGTCGAAAGCGAAACGCTTGATGGCCTCACGTCTGGATGGCGCTTCACGCTCCAATGCGCGCTGAAACTTGTAGCCGATGTAATAGCCGTGAACCGCTTCGTCACGAATGATCAAACGGATCAAATCCGCCGTATTGGTCAACCTCGCTCGGCTGGACCAATACATTGGCAGGTAGAAGCCGGAGTAAAAAAGAAAGCTTTCCAGAAATACGGAGGCGATTTTTATCTTGAACGGATCGCCGCTGTCATATTGCTCCATGATGAGCGAGGACTTCCTTTGTAGAAACTGGTTCTCCTGCGACCACCGATAGGCCTCATCCACATCCGAGGTAAGGCAGAGGGTGGAGAATATTGATGAATAGGAGCGGGCGTGGACCGCCTCCATGAAGGCAACATTCGAAAGAACAGCTTCTTCATGCGGTGTCTGGCTATCGGCCATCAGCCGAATTGCGCCGACACCATTCTGAATGGTGTCCAGCAGCGTCAACCCGGTAAAGACCCGGATTGTCAGCCTCTGCTCCTCCGGGCTGAGCGCAACCCAGGAGGAGATATCATTTGACAGAGGAACTTTCTCTGGCAGCCAGAAATTGGCCGTGAGGCGATTCCACACCTCAAGATCCTTCTCGTCCTCAAGGCGGTTCCAGTTGATGGCGTGAACCCGGGTGGAGGGCTTGGCGTGGATGTTCATAGGATCCTCCTTATCCAGTCAAACTGCGCAGGAAACGCAGCCCTGGACCTGCGTGCCTTCCAACGCCATCTGCCGCAAACGGACATAGTAGATCGACTTGATTCCCTTTCTCCACGCATAGATCTGGGCACGATTGATGTCACGGGTCGTCGCCGTGTCACGGAAGAACAGGGTCATCGATAATCCCTGATCGATATGCTGGGTAGCTGCGGCGTAGGTATCGATAATCTTCTCAGGCCCCAGCTCATAGGCATCCTGGTAATATTCCCGGTTTTCGTTGGTGAGATAGGCGGCAGGATAATAGACGCGGCCGATCTTTCCCTCCTTGCGGATCTCGATCTTCGATACGATGGGATGCAGAGAAGAGGTCGAGTGATTGATGTAGGAAATCGAGCCGGTGGGAGCGACCGCCTGAAGGTTCTGGTTGTAGATGCCGTGGGCCATGACCGAGGCTTTCAACGCCTGCCAATCCTGCCGGGTTGGAATGCGGATGCCGGCATGCTTGAAGAGGCTGGCAACCTTATCCGTTACGGGCCGCCATTCCGCCTCGGTATACTTGTCGAAATATTTTCCCGTGGCGTATTTGGAGTTCTCAAAGCCCTTGAACCGTTCGCCCCGCTCGATGGCGAGCTGATTGGAGGTTCTAAGTGCGTGATAGGTGACGGTGTAGAAATAGATATTCGTGAAGTCGATGGCCTCATCGGAACCGTAGAAGATGCGCTCGCGCGCCAGATAGCCGTGCAGGTTCATCTGCCCGAGACCGATGGCGTGGCTTTCGGCATTGCCTCTGACGGCCGTTGGCGCGCAGGTGACGCTGCTGAGATCGGAGACAGAGGTCAAGGCCCGAACCGACATCTCCACCGTCTTGCCGAAATCTGGACTATCCATAGCGGCCGCGATGTTGAGAGAGCCCAGGTAACAGGAGATATCCTTTCCAACATGCGCGTAGGAAAGGTCATCATTCAGCTTGCTTGCCTCGTTGACCTGAAGAATTTCCGAGCAAAGATTGCTCATGGAAATACGTCCCGCCACGGGGTTCTCCCGGTTCACCGTGTCTTCAAACACAAGATAGGGATAGCCGCTCTCGAACTGGATCTCCGCCACAATCTGGAAGAAATCGCGCGCCTTGATCTTCTTCTTGCCGATCCTCGGATTGGCAACCATCTCCCAATACTTCTCCGTCACGGAGATTTCGGTAAAGGGCACGCCGTAGACGCGCGCAACATCCATGGGTGAGAACAAATACATATCGTCATTGTTCTTGGCCAATTCGAAGGTGATGTCGGGAATGATGATGCCAAGCGAGAGAGTCTTGATTCTCACTTTTTCATCGGCATTCTCGCGTTTGGTATCGAGGAAGCGCAAGATATCGGGATGATGGGCATGCAGGTAAACAGCACCCGCACCCTGTCGAACACCGAGCTGGTGTGCATAGGAGAAGGCGTCTTCCAGCATTTTCATCACCGGAACAACTCCGGCGGACTGGTTCTGCATCTTTTTGATGGGTGCTCCCATCTCCCGCAGATTGCTGAGCGAAAGAGCAACGCCTGCTGACCGCTTGGAGAGCTGGAGTGCCGAATTGACAGCACGTCCAACACTTTCAAGGTTGTCCTCGACGCGCAAAAGAAAGCAGGAAGAAAGCTCCCCGCGTTGCTTTTTCCCGGCATTCAGGAAAATCTGGGTAGCCGGTTGAAAGCGGCCGGACATGATCTCATCGACCAGGTCACGCGCAAATCTTTCATCGCCGCGCGCTACAGTGAGCGCCACCATGCAGACCCGGTCCTCGAAACGTTCGAGGTAGCGATTGCCATCGAACGTCTTCAGGGCGTAGGTCGTATAGAACTTGAAAGCTCCGAGGAAGGTTGGGAACCGGAACTTCCGGGCATAGGCGCTTCCAAATAGATCCTCAAGAAAATCTGGTGTATATTGATCGAGAACCTCGCTCTCGTAATAGCCTTCCGCCACAAGGCAATCCAACCTTTCCTTGAGGTTGCGGAAGTACACCGTGCTTTCGTTCACATGATGGCGAAAATACTGGCGCGCTGCCTCGCGGTCCTTTTCCAATTGTATCCTGCCACCCTCGTCGTAGAGATTCAGCATGGCATTGAGGGCGTGGTAATCTGGAGAGGCCTCTTGCGAGATTGCGCGGTGGGAGAGTGTCAGCGTGTCCAAAATCTTTCCAATCCCTGTTTGATGTTGATGACGTCCTCTTCGGTCCCAAGCAGCTCGAACCGGTAAAGGAGAGGTACAGCGCATTTTTGGGCGATGATCTGCCCCGCCAATCCGTAGGCCGCACCGAAATTGGTACTGCCCGCAGCGATGACGCCGCGCAGAAGGCTGCGGTTTTCTGCGTCGTTCAGAAAGCGGATGACTGGCTTCGGGACGGCCCCTTTTTCGGAGCCTCCACCGTAAGTGGGAGTGATCAAGACGAAGGCCGTTTCGGCCCTCGGAGAAAGATCGTCATTATTGATCGGGAGGCGCAGCGCGGGAAGCTGGAGTTTCTCCACGAAGCGCCGCGTATTCTCCGAGCGGCTTGAAAAATAGACGAGCCCACTCACGCCAAGCGCCATGTCAGTACAGCAAGCGTGAACGGGTCCCAATGAGACGCGTGCGTCCTGCCTGTTCCAACTCCAGAGGGCTGATAGGTGAGACCAAAGCAGCTCGCCGCTGACAGAATATGGGTGGAACACCACCTCATGATAAGGAACATCATTTCCCTCACAATACATTGTCACACAATATAATGTATAGCATCAATACCAATGCTATCATCAATGATGCGTAGACTAATTCACGCACCAAGCAGTATTTACTAAATTAACCCCCGAGGAAAGATGTTGCTCCTGGAGCGTATTCATTCATTAATACTCTATATCACCTACAACAACGGCCCTTGCTCCGCCCGCTTAAAACCTCCGCTCCATCGGAAGAGGGTCTCTGGCGTAGAAAGCGCATGCGCCGAAAACCTTCAGCAACGAAGAACGACGCAGTTCACGCTTATGCTGCATGTTTCCAGCAGGAAAACCGCCAGACATTCTGTGGTGAAGTATCGTCCGAACGGAGAACCCACCCGGCTTCGCATGAGATTTGGCCACCTCCGCTGATCTCAACTGTCAAAAGCCTCATTGATATTGAAGCATGGTCTCGGATCTTTCGTCACGCGCCCCACCCAGATCCCCTCATGGCGTCTGAAAAAGATGCGTTGGCCCCCTACCCTCACAGTCCACATCCGTTGCGACCTGCTCTCACCTTTTCGACCAGCCTGTTCCGTGATGTATTGGATCAAAGGTACGCCGTCCACAGCACGAGCCCGCTGCTTAAGATTAACAATCCTTTAAAAATTTCCGCATTCTCGTTTCAGGCCCTGCATTGCCGGACACATGAAGATAAACTTTATAGCCGGATATGATATCTATAGTTTCTATTTGGTCAACATCCACAAGACACTATCACAACTGATATATTGATCGAAATTAACCTAAAAGCGCTCAAAAATGTTACTAATTTATTTTGTTGATACTTCTTCAAAAACCGCTCAACGACCCCTCTTCAGCATAGTGAGGTCCAGCACGTGACGATATCAGAAGAGGAATTCACCCATTTACCTGCTTCCAATGAAGTTCACATCTGGCTGACTTCACTTCCGGAGTTAGACGAAGCGCAGAAAAACTCTTGCTTTCAGGTGCTTAACGATGAGGAGCGAGACCGGCTGAGCAAGTTCTTGGTGGAGCCTGCCCGCCTGCAATTCCTGGTCGCGCGAGCTTTGCTGCGCACATGCCTTACCCAATATTGCGGCGCGCCTGCTCCATCATGGCAATTCCAAAGCAACGCCTTTGGAAAACCTCATATTAGCGAACCCGCCGAGTATCGTCATATCCAGTTCAATATATCCCATACTGATGGCCTCGTTGCCTGTGCCTTTGCACACAGCTGCCTGATTGGTTTGGATGTGGAAAACACCGGGCGCAACATCGAGCCACTTCAACTGGCAGAACACGTGTTGGCACCACCAGAATGCGCCGATCTTCTAGGTCACGAGTCAACAGCACAGCGCGCCAGGTTTTATGACTACTGGACGCTCAAGGAAGCCTATGTGAAAGCACGCGGGCTGGGACTTTCACTCGGGCTGGATAGTTTCTGGTTTCAGCTTGAAGGCGAAGCGCCCCAAATAGTCTTTGGCCCCGATAGCACGGACGATCCGAAGCAATGGCATTTTGCGCAGTTTTCCCCGACAGAAAGCCATAAACTGGCGCTCGCCGTTTGCATGCCCGACAAGAATTGCAGGATCAAACTGAAATGGGTGACGCCTGTGGTTGATCCACAGCAGAGGGCGGCTTCATTCCGTTGACGTGACTGTCCCAGCAGTCAGGCTTCAACTGCGCATGAGAGAAAAGGGGATGCCGGAAGCCAATGCAGCCACATAGTGCGGCTTCTGGTAGTAGCCATTGAGCGAAATACGTGGAAGCGCAGCCATCCGGTTCTGTGTGCTTACGCAAAGGGTACCGGGCTGGGTTGTGACCGCGACGGAAATGCCCAGTTCCATTGCAATCTGCTCCTCCCGTTGTGACACAGAGATGGCATTCCCGTAGGGATAAGCGAAAGTCTGGGGACGCTTCCCGGTGATACCGGAAAGCCATTCGATAGATTGCTCCATTTCCTGCAGGGCATCGGAATGAGACAAGCGGCGCAGAGCTGGATGGCTGACCGTATGGGCACCCAGCGAGACAAGCGGATGTTGCGCCAGCTCCACCAGCTCGCGCTCGCCCATCGTCAAGGCTGCAGTAATGTCCAGCGGCTCCATGCCCAGGCCTTGAACGGCATTATCGAGTGCCGCCACTCGCTCGGCTTCATTGCCCTGTTCCACAAAGCGCGCAAAGCGGTCGAAGGCTTCCACCTTGTTAAGTTCACCGCGTAAATCCAGTTGCTCAGGTCCCTGCCCGAAGTCGAACTCCATACGATCGATACTGTTCAGCAGCTTGGCGACCGTCTCCCACCATATTGTGTGGGTCCTCTGGGCAAAGCCCTTCGTGGCGAAAATGGTGAAGGGCACGGCATGCCGTTCGAAAACAGGAAGCGCATGATCCCGGTTGTTTTTGTAGCCATCGTCGAGCGTGAAGCAGGCAAAGGGACGCGGCGCAGACTGGGACAGACGATTTGGGACCTCTTCCAGAGGCAGGAACTCATAGCCATCGGCAGCCAATTGGCAAATCGCCGTCTCCAGAAATTCCGGCGTGATTTCCAGGTGCCGGTTTGGATCGGCCTCCTGCTGTTGGTATGGGCGCACATGATGCAGGGTGAAAATGGCGCCAAGACCTCGCGCGCCCGCCATAACGCCCAGTTTGGACATCAGCTCCGCTGTTTGAAGGCCACTGGCAATCAAGCCGCGTTTGACGCGTCTGCGCCACAGGGCATCAAGAACTGCGCTCATGCGAGATAGACTTCCATGTCCCCGGTCGAAATGTGACGTGAGCGCAGAGGTTAGCAAGCCAGGTCTTAATTACTCCTAAAGCGTGCGTCAAAACCTCTCGGGGCTTGTCGATACGAACCCTCTGGCCAACACGCGCCAAACTCAACCCAATCATGGCTCACCGCCGGCAGGCGCTGAGGACAAGTGCGTTAGCAGTCGCGTGCGGACTGGGTGAAGACAAAGAGACAGCGCATTTCAGATGCTTCCATTCTCACCGCAAATGCTCTGGTTGGCCATCATGGCGCACTGTGCAGCAAGCACCTTAAAGCAGAAAACCGTTGCTGGCGGGCAGCAACGGTTGATCCCTTTTCGCGCTTCTCAGCCCATTATTGGCTCAGCGTGGCGGCCTTCAGTTTGCGGGCGCGTCTTGCCAGCAGCAGCGGAAGGATTGCAACGGCGGCAGCCATGCACCACAGCACGATGGAAATGGTGCTGCTGAACAGGATGGAGATATCTCCGCCCGAAATCGCCAGAGCATTTCGCAGGTTGACTTCCATCACTCTGCCCAGCACGAAGCCCAAGATGATCGGGGCCATGTCGAAACCCGCCTTGCGCAGCAACCAGCCCATGAAGCCGATCCCCAGCATGAGGAAGATCGAGAACACGGAGGCGTGGGTCGAATAGACGCCGACGATGGACAGAACAAGGATACCTGGCACGAGCAGCCAGTTCGGCACGGTGAGCACCCGTGCGAAGATGTTGACCAGCGGCAGGTTGAGCGCCAGCAGGATGATGTTGCCGACAAAGAGCGATGCAATCAGACCGCCCACAACCTCAGGCCGTTCCGCCAGAAGCATCGGGCCCGGCTGAATATTGTAGAGCATCAGCGCGCCGAGCATGACCGCCGTTGTGCCCGAACCGGGAACGCCGAGCGTCAGCATGGGAACGAAGGCACCGGCTGCCGTGGCATTGTTGGCCGCTTCCGGCGCAGCCAGACCACGCACATCACCCTTTCCAAACGTACCTTCGGTATCCGAAATGCGTTTTTCAGTGGTGTAGGACACGGCAGAGGATACAGACGCACCCGTTCCCGGCAGAACGCCGACAATGAAGCCGATCAGCGAGCCACGAATGGTGGCGCCAGTGCATTTGACGAGATCGGCCCAGCGGGCTGTCATGCGCCCAAGCTCGCGGATCACGGTCACACCCCTGCCCTGATGCTCGAGGATGATCATCGCCTCGGAAATCGAGAAGAGACCAATGACGAGAACGACGAATTCTATGCCGTCACCAAGTTCCGGTTCGTTGAAGGTGAAGCGATAGGCGCCGGATGTCGCATCAAGACCGACGGTCGCCAGCATCAGGCCGAGTACGCAACCGATCAGCGTCTTGGCCGGCTGGGAACCCACCATCGAACCAAGCGTGGCAAAGGCAAAGATCATCAGAACAAAATATTCGGCCGGGCCGAAGCCGATGGCCAGCCCCGACAGCATCGGCGCGAAGAGAGCAAGACCGATGGAGCCAATGATGCCGCCGACGAAGGAAGAGACACCGGATAGCGCCAGCGCTTCGCCAGCGCGCCCCTGACGCGCCATCGGATAGCCGTCCATCGCCGTCATGACCGCCCCGGCATCACCCGGCACGTTGAGCAGGATGGAGGAAATGCGACCGCCATACTCGGCGCCACAATAGACCGCAGCCAGCAGAATCATCGTGCTTTCTGCTGGCAGGCCCATGGAATAGGCAATCGGCATGAGAAGGGCGATGCCATTGATCGGGCCGATCGCCGGC
This sequence comes from Affinirhizobium helianthi, assembly GCF_042680945.1. Taxonomy (NCBI): domain Bacteria; kingdom Pseudomonadati; phylum Pseudomonadota; class Alphaproteobacteria; order Hyphomicrobiales; family Rhizobiaceae; genus Affinirhizobium; species Affinirhizobium helianthi. The sequence goes on from NZ_JBHUEQ010000035.1 coordinate 63,799, forward strand.
AAGGCACCAACCATAGTACCAATGAAGCAGCCGATGAACCCGATGAGAAGGTTCTGTCCCGTGAGGGCGACGGCAAAGCCGTGCCACAGATAATCGAAATTCATGGAATTGACCTTTCCGGATCAAGTCAGGATCAGCCGCCGAACAGCGCGCCGGTCGGCAGATAGACTTCCAGGGCGAATGAAAAAACGAACCACCACAGCAGAGCATGTCCGACCGCGCCGATCAGCGCCGTCTTCAGCGGCGCTCCGAAAATCAGCCCCGATCCGAGCGTGAGCACAAAGATGGAAATCGCAAATCCCGCAGGCTCAAACAGCATGACGGCGAGCATGACGAGCACCGGGATGGCAAGCACCTTCAAAAGCAGGCGCCCTTCGGGGAAGCCTTCCACCGATCCGGGTGATACGAAATACACGAGGGCAAGCGCACCAAGGATGACGGCCAGTGCCACCGGGAAAACGCGCGGTCCCAGCGGATCAGACGAAAATGTGTATTCGATGACGCTGCCGCCAATGCCGTAGCCAACAGCGAGCACCAGGAGGATGATCGCCGAGACACGGCCGATAAGCCGCGCATTGCGGGGCGCAGCGGAGTGGGCTTCTGACATGGTAGCCTCATAAAAGACGCTCGCCGGGCAGGCACCTTTAGTGCCTATCCGTGAGGATAGCTTCGATTAGAACGATGGAAGTGGCCTGCATCAGCCAGCCTATGCGGGTGCAAGCCGACGAAGGCATTGCCGGGCGACAAGCCGCCCGGCAGGAGTTGCCTTACATTCCGGCCTCTTTGGCCAGGATCTTGAAGCGGGCTACATCTGCCTTCACGCGCTCTTCAAAATCCTTGCCAACCATGGTGAAGTCAAACAGGCCGCGTGCCTCGCGTTCCTTCGCAAATTCAGGCGTCACAGCCATTTTCTTGAAGGCTTCGACCCACCAGTTGTAGTCGTCGGTGGAGACATCCTTGCCAACATAGTAGCCGCGCCAGACTGGCCAATCCAGGTCGAAACCCTGCTCCTTGGCGGTGGGGACGCCAGCCAGTTCGCCAGGCAGACGTTCCGGCGACATCACGGCAAGAATGCGGACCTTGCCAGCCACATGATGCTTGACCATTTCGGCCGCATCGCCCGAGCCGACCTTGACGTGACCGCCTTCAAGCGCCGTGAGCACTGCACCGCCGCCTTCAAGCGCCACATAGCGCATCTTCTTGGGATCCTGCTCGGCAGCCTTGGCCAGAAGCGACCCCTTCATCCAGTCCTGAGAGCCAACAGCACCGCCGCCGGCAATGGGGAAATCACTCGGATTTGCCTTGTATGCGTCAACCAGCTCGCCAAGTGTCTTGTAGGGCGAATTGGCCGCTACGACGAGAACGCCGTAATCAGCACCAAGAGCACCAAGCCAGCGGACTGCAGTTTCACCATACTGGCCGAACTTGCCCTGCGCGATTAGCAATGCCGAGCCGGATGAGGCGGCAGTGATGAGATTACCATCCTTACCGCGCTTGCCGATCACGTGGTTATAGGCGACAGCGCCAACGCCGCCTTCCATATAGGTCACGGTCATGGGCTTGGAGATCTGCTTGCTTTCCAGAAGCGAGTTTGCGGCCAGACGGCAGGTCAAGTCGAAGCCGCCACCGGGCTTGGCACCAGCAAGGCATTCCGGCTTCGAAGGTTCAGCGCTGGCTGCCATCGTCATGGACGTTGTTACGACAGCTGCGCCTGCGAGCAGCTTCATCATGGTACGGATCATTAGTCTCTCCCGTTAATCCCTGAGACCGGAACGGAAGCGGCGCTTTGCACTCATCACTCTGGCCAGACTGAATCAGTCGGCGTCTGTGGGCGACAATACGGGCTTCCTCCCCAGGTCGACATGCTCTCTCCCTTGAAGTCGACGGGCGCGACGTTAAAGCCTGTTCCTGTCACGATCCTGTCACAGTTTGGAGCAGCTTTCGCCTTGTCGCCGGTTCTCAGCCTGAAGATCACTGGCCACAGACCGCTTCCCTCAGAACGGAGGCTGTGCTGCTTGCGGCGCATGCCAGAAGGGCGGGTGATCTTGATCTGGGCAGGGCGTCATGCGATGATTTTTCGTGCGCATATTTCTGGTTGAAGACACACAGGATGTCGGAGAAGCGATCTGCCGCCGCTTCCAGCAGACGGGACACACCGTTGACTGGGTAACGGACGGCATTTCTGCCTCGGATATTCTTGCCTATACGGATTATGACCTGATCATTCTCGATGTCATGCTGCCGGGCATGGATGGCTTTGCTGTGCTTAAAGCTTTGCGCCAAGCGGGCAGCGGTGTACCGGTGCTTGTCCTGACGGCACGGTCCGAGATCGACGATCGGGTCAGCGCACTCGACCTCGGAGCGGATGATTATCTGGTCAAGCCTTTTGATTTCCGCGAGCTGGAGGCACGGGCACGCGTGCTTTTGCGGCGACGCAACGGCGGTGAGCCCACCAATATCCTCGTTTGCGGCGATGTCAGCCTGGACCGCAACAATCGTAGCGTGCGTGTCGGCAAACGAGAGGTGCAGTTGAAACGGCGCGAGATGACGCTTCTCGAGGTGTTGGCATCGAGACCCGGCAAGGTGTTTAGCAAGGAGGAGCTGCTCGACCGGCTGTTTGGCTTCGATGAAGCGGCGGGCCCGAATGCGATCGAGCTTTATGTGGGCCGGTTACGCAAAAAACTGGAAGGTGCCCAGACCCGCATCGTGACGCTGCGTGGCGTCGGCTATCAGTTGGTTTCCGATGCTGGCGCATAGAAGCTCCCTGTTTTCTCGCTTGATGCGCCGCGTCGGGCTTGTCCTTGCGATTGGCGCTGCGGCGCTCATAACGGCTGCCTGGTATTATGCGCGCGCAGCCGCCGATGAGGCCTATGACCGCCTGCTTCTGGGCGCCGCTTTCCAAATGAGCGAGGGACTTGTTGTTCTGGATGACGAACTGACCTTTCGCCTGCCGCCATCGGCATTCGAGCTGCTTGGCCTCGCCCAGCGCGATCGCATTTTCTATCGTGTACTGGATACGCGAGGCGAGACGCTGACGGGTTATGGCGACCTCGGCAGCACGGTGGATGTGTCCCAAAGCCGCGCTGCCCCCTTGATCGCAAACGATGTCTATCGAGGCGTGGATGTGCGGATCGTCACGCTGTCCCATGCGATTTCCATGAGCGAGGGCACAGGCTGGGCCTATCTGATGATTGCGCAGACCACGGAGGCTCGCCGGGCGCTGGTCTCCGAACTGGTCACGCGGGCCTTTGCTATCGTGGCCTTGATGAGCCTGCTGGCGCTGGTCGGGACCGCGTTTGCCATCCGGTATTCGCTGAGACCTGTGGCGCGGCTGGGTGAGACGCTGGCCAGCCGCGATCCGCAGGATCTGACCCCGCTTTCCGTGGCCGTACCGGGTGAATTATGGCCCTTCGTTGCCTCCATAAACCATTTCATCCGCCGGCTGGATGAACGCGTCCGATTGATGCAGCGCTATGTCGCCGATAGCGCCCACCAGATAAGAACGCCACTGACGGCGCTGTCGGCTCAGGTCAGCCTGATCAACGAGAAGCAGCTCGCGCCGGACGATCGGCGTCATCTGGAACGGGTGCGTAACCGGACCGCGGAACTGGCGCGTTTCACCAATCAGCTTTTGAACCATGCCATGGTCATTCACCGCGTCGATTCTGCCCAGCTCGGCCCGCTGTCCCTCAACGAAGTGGCACGCGCCGCCTTCCGGCAGGCCATTCCGATCACGGTGGACCCGGACATGGTCGTGTCCTTCGAACCGGCAGAGGAACACCTGAACGTGGTCGGCGATATGCTGAGCCTGCGTGAAGCGGTGGTCAACATCATCGACAATGCACTCAGGCACGGCGCAGAGACGCGGCTGGATGTCCGCGTCGAACGTGACGGCGATCATGGCCGGATTGTAGTCGAAGACGACGGACCCGGCATTGCCGCTGAGGACTGGGCCAGCGTGACGGAGCGCTTTTTCTCAACGCGCAGCGAGGGGCCTGCGTCGGGCCTGGGCTTTGCAATCGCATCGGAAGTGGCACGCGCGCTCGGGGGACGCCTCGGCTTCCGTGAAAAGACTGCGACTCATCCGTTTGCGGTTTACCTTGAGCTGCCGCTGACGAGACAGGAACGATCGTGATGAGGGTTCTTTCTGCCACCGCTGCCATGCTTGTCCTCTGCCTGTCGCAAAACGCCCTTGCGGTAGAGGGAGACCGGCAACTTTTTCCGGCAGTCGGCGCACCCGAGGTGGGCCGCCTTGTCATTCACGCGGCCACGGATCTGGAGGCCATGCGCCCCCTGGTGACTGATTTTCAGCAGCTTGCGCCGGGCATTGCTGTCGAAATCCGGGATTTCGTCACCAATGACCTCTTTCGTGATGTCGCAACAGCCTGTGCGAAAGAACAGGAAACTGCGGATATTATTCTCTCCTCATCGGTCGATCAGCTCGTCCGGCTGGCGAATGACGGCTGTGCCCAGCCCCACCAGTCCATTGAAACCCGAAGGGTTCCAGCCTGGGCAAACTGGCGAGACGAGATTTTCGGCTTCACCTTCGAACCGGTGGTCTTTGGCTATGACAAACGCACCGTTCCGCCAGAAGATGTTCCCGTCAGTCATGAAGCGCTGGTGGATCTGCTGCGCCGCAAGGCTGAAGACTATCGCGGCCGGATCGGAACCTATGACATCAGCGCATCCGGAATTGGCTATCTGCTGGCCTTCTATGATTCCCGCCAGGCGCCAACGACTTACGGTCGGCTGATCGAAAGCGTCAGCCGTGTCGAGCCGGTCATCCGCTGCTGCAACAACGAAGTGCTCGACGCCCTGGCGAATGGTCAGGTTCGCATTGCCTACAATGTTCTCGGCTCCTACGCCTATGCCGCCATGCGGTCCAATCCTGCGCTCGGAATTGTCATTCCGCAAGATTACACCCTGGTTCTATCCCGTGGCGCGATGATCCCATCGACTGCGCGTAACAGCGCACTCGGTCGTCGCTTTCTCGATTATCTGCTGTCTCAGCGAAGCCGCGATGTCGCCCTGCGCTCATCCTTCTTCTTTGCGGAAGATGCGCCGCTTCCCGACGGTGTGGAAGGGCCGGACAACCTCATAGAATCTGGCGTGGGGAGGCCAATCCGAATCGGCCCTGCCCTCCTCGCCGCCCAGGACGAAATCCAGAAACGGACATTCATCGACAGCTGGTGGCACTTGATCCGACCGTACAGCACGCCGGATTTACGCCTTTTTGCCCGCTGATTGCTGACGGAGAGCACCTCACGCAAAGCTGTGCAGCAGTTTTGCGTGAGGTGCGTTGAGACGAAGAGCAAGCCGTGAACACATGCCTTGCGCCGAAAAGGTCATCCGGGGGAGGCTGTCCGACGGAACCTCGCCACCACCGTGTAGAAGATCGGCACGAAGATGACGGCCAGAACGGTCGCCGTGATCATGCCGCCAAACAGGCCAGTGCCGATCGCGTTTTGCGTTTCCGAGCTTGCGCCCCTTGCAATGACCAGCGGCACGATGCCGAGGGTAAAGGCGAGAGACGTCATGAGGATCGGCCGCAGACGCAAGCGCGAGGCTTCCACCACCGCATCTGCCAGCGGCAGACCATCCTTCTGCCGCTTGCGGGCAAATTCCACGATCAACACCGCGTTCTTGGCGGAAAGTCCGATCAGGGTAATCAAACCCACCTTGAAGAAAACATCGTTTTCCAGGCCACGGAAATGAACCGCGAGAACCGCCCCGAGAATGCCAAGCGGCACGACAAGCATGACGGAAAGCGGAATGGACCAACTCTCATAAAGTGCCGCCAACACCAGAAAGACAATGAGGAACGAAAAAGCCATCAGCATCGGCGCCTGCGCCCCGGATTGCCGCTCTTGAAACGATTGGCCGGTCCATTCCACAGCAAATCCCGGCGGAAGTTTTGTCGCCAGCCGCTCCATCTCCTCCATTGCCTTTCCGCTGGAAACCCCTGGCGCGGCGGAACCGGAAATACTGGTGGAGGGATAACCGTTGTAGCGGGTGAACTGCAGCGGGATTATCGACCATTCCGGCGTGACAATTTCAGAAAGGCGGACCATCTTGCCCGTATCGCTTCTCACATGCAGGCTCAGAACGTCATCGACCTGCATCCGGCTTGCGGCATCAGCCTGAACGATCACCTGCTGCAATCGGCCATTGCGGGGGAAATCGTTAACATATGTCGAGCCTACGGCTCCGCCGAGCGTGTCGCTGATCGTTGAATAGGCAACACCGAGGGCGCCAGCCTTTTGCCGATCGATATTCAGCGTCACGCTTGATCCGCTTGGAAGCCCATCGACACGCACATCCGCCAGAAACTTGCTCTCTGCTGCCAGTTGCGTCAGTTGTTCCGCCGCCGCAGCAAGTGCTTTTGCCCCATGATTGGCACGGTCCTGGAGACGCAGCGCGAAGCCCGATGTCGTGCCCAGCTCCTCAATGGCCGGCGGCTTCAAGCTGAAGATCTGCCCTTCCGTTGCAAGCGCCATGGCTTGCGTTGCCGCGCCAACTTCCTCGCTGACGCTTGTGGTGCGCTGATCCCAGTCGCGCAGCGTGGTGAAAGACATGGCCGTATTCGGTCCGGACCCTGAAAAGCCGAACCCCATGATGGTCAGGTTATTGGCGATGTCAGGCCGCTTCTGCACATGCTCCTCGAAAAGATTGACAACCGCGCGCGTGCGCTCGGCGGTCGCCTCGGCTGGAAGAGTGAAGGACGTCATGAACGAGCCCTGATCTTCCTCCGGCACAAAGGCGGTGGCAAGCGAGCTATATCCATAGGCAACCGCGCCGACTATGGCCACATAGACAAGCATGACGCTGCCAGTCTTGCGCACAAGAAACGCCACCCATTCTGCATAGCGCGCAGTCAACCGGGCAAATGAGCGATTGAACCAACCGAAAAATCCCTTCTGCTGATGGTGATCTTCCCGAACCGGTTTCAGAAGCGTGGCACACAGGGCGGGCGTGAGCGTAAGCGCCAGAAATGCCGAAAACAGGATCGACACCGCCATGGACACGGTAAACTGTCGATAGATCGCACCAACGGAACCGGACGCCATGCCCATGGGAAGGAAGACAGCCGTGAGCACAAGCGTGATGCCGATCACAGCCCCGCTTATTTCCGTCATGGCTTTTCGTGTGGCCTCAAGGGGAGACAGTCCCTCGCTCGCCATCAGCCGCTCGACATTCTCCACCACCACGATGGCGTCATCCACGATGATGCCGATCGCAAGAACCATTCCGAACATGGTCAGCACATTGATCGAATAGCCGAGCGCCAGCATGACAGCCAAGGTGCCAAGAAGCGCAATCGGTGCGACAACTGCCGGGATCAGCGTGTACCGGATCTTCTGCAGGAAGAGCAGCATGATCAGGAAAACCAGGATCATGGCTTCGCCCAGCGTCTGAACCACCTTCTGGATCGACGTCTTTACGAAAGGCGCAGTATCATAGGAAATGGCATACTCCATTCCCGCTGGCATATTCAGGGAAAGCTCCGCAAGGCGCGCGCGCACGCCGCCCGCCGTGCTGACCGCATTGGCACCCGGGGTCATCTGGATTGCGGCAGCGGTTGCGGGCTTGCCACCATCCAGAATCGAGAAGCTGGAGGATTGCTGTCCCACCTCGATCCTGGCGACTTCTCCCAATAACAATCTCGAGCCGTCAGGCTTGGAGCGCAGTATAATCTGTGAGAATTCCTCCGGCGTCTGAAGCTGACCGCGCACATTCAATGGCACGCTGACCTTTTGTCCGGGCACGGTCGGAGATTCACCCAATCTCCCCGGCGCGACCTGAATGTTCTGTGTCTGGATGGCCTGCGTCACCTCGGACATGGATATCTGGTGCGCCACCAGACGCGCGGGATCCACCCAGACGCGCATGGCTGCTTCCGAGCCGAAGGACTGCACGCGCCCGACGCCGCTGACGCGCTTGAGTTCCGGCGCAATATTGCGCACCAGATAATCGTCAAGCGCCAGTGAATCGAGCGAACCGTCCTTTGACTTGAGCGAGACGATCATCAGGAAGCTGGAGGATGCGGACTCGACCGTCAGCCCTGCACGACGGACCTGCTCCGGCAAGCGCGGTTCGATGGCTTTCAGCCGGTTCTGAACATCCACCTGAGCCAATTCCGGGTCTGTTCCCGGTTTGAAGGTCACTGTGATCGACGTCGAACCAGAGGAATCAGCCGAGCTATCGAAGTAAAGCACGTTCTTGACGCTGGAAAGCTCGCGTTCGATCAGACTGGTGACACTGTCATTGATCACCTGGGGCGTTGCACCGGTATAGGTCGCGAAGATGGACACGCTGGGCGGCGCAATAACGGGAAATCGCGCCACCGGAAGCTGGGGGATGGATATCAAACCGGCGATTACAATGATGATTGCAATGACCCAGGCAAAGACCGGCCTGTCGATGAAAAAGTGCGCCATCGCTCCCTCTCCTTAACCTTGTATTGCTGCGGCAGCAGAGGGGGCGGGTGCAGTTTGCAGAACCTGTCCGTCCTGAACGCGATCCTGTCCCAGCACAACCACCGTCTCGCCGGCCTCAAGTCCGCCTGTCACAACGTATCGTCCTTCAACCAGCGGCCCCAGTTCTACCGGCCGTCTCGCGCCCGTTCCGTCGCGTCCCACGACGATAAGCTGCGGCCGCCCCGCCGGATCGCGAACCACAGCCTCCTGTGGCACGAGAAGAGCGGCGCCATAGACCTCACGGGGAACCATTGCGCGGATATACATGCCAGGAAGCAGCTGTCCTTCGGGATTGGGGACGAGAATGCGGATACCCAGGCTGCCGGTCGCGCCATCGACCGATATATCCGAGAACAGGACCTTCCCGGCATGATCATAAGGTTTTCCGCTGACGGTCATGATCTTGACCGGCAATTCCTCGGGGTTGCCGATGCCGGCTTCGGATGCAGCATCCCGCAGATCCACAAGGCTCATAGCTGACTGGCGCACATCCACATGGACCCGATCTATCTGTTGAACGACCACAAGCGGAGAACTGGCCGATGTTGAGGCAAGGCCGCCTTCCGTCATGAAGGACTGCCCGGTCAAGCCGCTAATCGGGCTGCGGATCGTGGCATAGGCGAGCTCAAGCTTGCGCCGTGCGAGATTGGCTTTCGCTTCCTCAACCGTCGCCTTTGCCTGGGCCAATGCCGCCGTGGCGTTGTTGAAAGCTTCCGCACTCGCGACCTTCTGTGAAGACAGAACTTCCGCACGATCGTATTTTATCCGGGCATTTCGCAACTCAGCCTCAGCGCGCGCAAGGACGGCGGCAGCAGCATCGACATCGGCAGAAAAGGGAGCCGGATCGATCTGGAAAAGGGGCATGCCCTCTTCAACAAAGGCCCCCTCCTGAAACAGCTTCTTCTTTATGATGCCGTTGACCTGGGCACGGATTTCGGCAGTCCGATAGGCCGAGACGCGCCCGGGCAGTTCATCGTAAACGGTAACGGGCTCCGGTTGAACCGTCAGAACGCTGACGCGGGCTGGCTGCGTTTCGGCGGCCGCGTCGTCTCCCTGACCTGAGGAATCACTGCAGGCAGCCAGGAACACAACCGGCAGGCACAACAGGCCGATTTTCCAGAAGCGATATCCGCGTTGCATGAAGTCCACCATTCATTCTTTCAGGGCAATATTTTTGATGGCGGAGGTCTAGATGTATTGGATGGGGGCCGTGTGGAGGTTTTGTTGCGGTCGTGTGGAGCCGATTTTCCCATACTCGACGGCGTGCGCGTTCAATGGCATTGAAGAGGCAAGGAGCGCGAAATCATGGCCGAACTCGTTTTGATTGCAGAAGACGATCTGGAGATCGCTGGCATCTTGGAAGCCTATTTCACGCGGGAGGGCTTTCGCACGGTCCATGCCCGCGATGGTCAGGTCGCATTGGAACTGCACCGATCCCTCAAGCCCGACATCGTTCTGGCGGACGTCACCATGCCCCGCCTGGACGGTTGGGAAGTGCTGGCGGAAATTCAACGGCGGGGGCGCACACCGGTCATCATGGTCACAGCTCTGGATGAAGACGCCGATCGTCTCCAGGGCCTTCGGATTGGTGCCGATGACTATATCGTCAAACCATTTAATCCCATCGAAGTCGTCGCGCGGGCAAAGGCAGTCCTGCGGCGTGCCGGTCTGAGCCAGACCGGCGCGATGATCCGCGTGGGACGCCTGACAATGGATCTCGACAGCTATCAGGCCAGGATTGAGAAAAACGGATCGAGCACCCCCCTCTCCCTCACGCTAACGGAGTTCAGGCTGCTTGCGCATCTGGCGCGCACACCCACGAAGGCCTTCACACGTGGTGAGCTGGTTGATGCCTGCCTTCCCGGTTCCGATGCGCTTGATCGGACCATCGACAGCCATTTGAGCAAGCTGAGAAAGAAACTTGAACAGGCGGGTGGCGAGGGAATGCTGACCAGCATTCGAGGCATCGGCTACAGACTGGCGGTCGAGGCATGATGTTGAAGCGGGGCCTCAGCCGGCAGATCCTGCTGGCCATGTCGTCGATGACCGTGATTGCCGGGCTTCTGGTTTTTTTCGGAACCTATATCGCCTTCAGTGTTCTTTTCTACTTCTATCCGTGGTCCGAGAACACCGACAACTGGCTGACGGGCGTGGATTTCATCATTCTGTCCGTGCTGATCTTCATGGCGCTCATTGTCGCCGCCATGGCTTCGGTCAGATTGGCGCGGCGCATTCTCCAGCCACTAGAATCTCTGGCGCAGAGCGCAAGACGCATCAAGGACGGCGACCTTTCGGCCCGAGCTGTGCCGGGGGATCATTCGCTCGGCGAGACTGCCCATCTCGTTGAGGACTTCAACGCCATGGCACAGCGTCTTCAGGACATGGCTGCCGATATGACGCTCTGGAACGCAACGATTGCTCACGAGCTGCGCACACCTCTGACCATTTTGAAGGGCCGCCTGCAAGGCATGATCGATGGCGTTTTCCGGCCGGACGAGAAATCCCTTCAAGCCCTCGTTCTGCAGGTGGATTCCCTGGCACGCCTTGTGGAAGACCTGAGGACTGTCACATTGGCCGATAGCGGGCATCTTGACCTTCGCCTTCAACCCGTCCGGCTGAGAGAGGAGATTCAACGACTTGCCTCGCTGCTGGAACAGGAGCTGAGGCAGGAGGGCTTTGAACTTCAGCTCCAACTCACCGATGTCGTGGTGTCTGTCGATGCAATGAGAATTCGCCAGGCCCTGCTTGCGCTCATTACCAATGCCCGCCGCTACGCCATTCGTGGAGCCATCGAAATCGACCTGACTGTCGAGAACGGTTGCACGATTTTGCGCGTAACCGATGAGGGACCGGGGCTGGATCGGGATATTGTCGCATCCGCTTTCGAACCCTTCAGGCGCGGCACCTTGTCCGGCTCACAGGAAAAGGGTGGTAATGGCCTGGGTCTGTCGGTGGTTCGCGCTATTGTCGAGGCGCATGGCGGCAAGATTCGCTACGCTCCCTCCAACAAGGGCGGTGCGATGTTTGAGATCGTACTCGGCCAGCCGGTCGACTGATCCCTTCCGGTGTCCGGGCGGCCAAGCGATCAACATTCATTGATCAGGCAAGCGACCGGATCCACACAGCCTCCACATCCCCTCCACATCTTCGCAAACGATAATTGCGAAATCACGCTTGGCAAAATCATGCTCGTGGCTTTCCAGCTGGCAGACGTGAGAACGACAAGTTGAGCCACTTCTGTGAGGAAGACCGCTCTCCGGCACCCTTCGCACGCCGCAAGTCCACTGCGCGTCAGCAACTGCATGGTCGCCTGACGAACAGAGCACAATGACGGAGATAGCGGATGTCTGAGAAAACAGTGGAAGACAGGCCATCGAAATATCCCCTGCCGATGCGCTGTCTGCATTGGATAAGGGCAGCCCTGATCATCGGGCTGATTGCCTCTGGCTGGTACATGACGCGCCTGCCGGAAAGCGAAATGGCGACCGCCCTCGTCTTTTATCCCAACCACAAACAGTTCGGGATGCTGGTCTGGCTGATCGCCGTTGTTCATATCGCGCTTCGCTGGCGCTACAGCAGGATCATGCCGACAACACCAGCGGCACTAACCGCGTTGGAGCGCATCCTCGCGCATACTGTACACCGGCTGCTGATACTGATGATTTTCCTTGTTCCGCTGTTTGGCTATCTGCTCTCCAGCACCTTCACCCAAAGCGACGGTGTCCCCTTTTTCTTTATCTCGCGCCTGCCGGAATTCCTTCCGAAGAATGACGACGCCTTCGCCCTATTCCAGCTGCTTCACCGAGTGAGCGCCTATCTTCTTCTAGCCCTCACCGCGCTCCACATCTGCGGCGCGATAAAGCACAGGCTCACGGACAAAGGCGGTTCAACCGATGTCATTCCCCGAATGGTGTGACCGGCGGCCTCCACACAACCTCCACGCTTCCTCCATCCAACGACAAAGCTCCGGCCATAAATGGCAGCCTGCAGAATCAGGTGCCAACCGGCTGCCTCGGCGGTCAGGGCTTGCTGTTTCTGGGCCGTGAAAACACTGATGGTGAGAATTATGACCGCGTCCTGCGACACGAACCACACCAATGCGCCCTCCTACCGCCGGTGGATCATTCTCCTTGCGGTCATGCTGGCTTTTCTTCCGGTCGTGCTGGACATGACAATCCTCCACATCGCCGTGCCATCGCTCACGCTCGCGCTACAGGCATCAAGCACTGAGGTCCTGTGGATTATCGACATCTATTCGCTGCTCATGGCCGGCCTGCTCGTACCGATGGGAACCCTTGCCGACAGGATTGGCCACCGCAAGCTCCTGCTGACGGGCCTTGTCATCTTCGGCCTGGCTTCTCTCCTCGCTGCCTTCTCATCTACGGCCGCCATGCTGATTGGCGGGCGTATTCTGCTGGCACTTGGGGCATCGATGATCCTTCCCTGTGTGCTGGGCATTATTCGCCGCATTTTTGAAGATCCGGCCGAGCGCGCCATGGCGCTTGGGCTGTGGGGAACGGTTGGCGCTGCCGGGGCAGCGGTGGGGCCTTTGGTGGGAGGAGCGCTGCTTGAGCATTTCTGGTGGGGATCGGTTTTCCTGATCAATGTCCCTGTCGTCCTGCTCATCGTTCCGATCATCGCACTGGCTTTGCCACAGAAGGAAATGACATCGGCCGGTCAATGGCAGATCGGCCAGGCGCTTACCTTGATCATCGGCATTCTGGGACTGGTTTTCTCCATCAAGACCGGCTTTGCCGGAAAGCAACCGATCTTGATCGTGGCCGTGGCCTTCGTGATCGGCGCAGGCTGCCTCTGGTTCTTTATTCGCAAGCAGCTTTCTTCTGCCAATCCCCTGCTGGACATCACGCTTTTCTCCCGCCCGCCTGTGGTAACGGGCGTGACTATGGCAATCGTGACATCGGGCGCACTTGCTGGCGTCGAACTCACCGTAGCGCAGGAATTGCAGTTCGTGCTCGGCAAATCGCCGCTCCAGGCTGGCCTCTTCATGCTGCCGATCATGGTCGCAGCAGCCGTGGGTGGACCGCTGACAGGATTCCTTTCAAATCGGTTTGGCTTACGAGCCGTGGCAAGCCTGTCTCTGCTCGTCGCAGCTCTCAGTCTCTTCGTACTGGCACAGACCGACTTTCATCAGCAGGGTGTCGTCGTCCCGACTTTTCTGGTCTTTCTGGGCCTATCTCTCAGCATCGGCCTCACGGCCTCCTCCATCGCCATTATGGGTGCTGTGGAAGCCGAGAAAGCAGGAGCGGCGGGATCGCTGGAATCCACTGGCTACGAACTCGGCGCTGGCTTGGGGATCACGTTTTTCGGTGTGGCCCTGTCCGCGATCTATGCAAGCTCCATCGCCTTTTCCGGCGATCTCTCGCCGGAGTTGATGAGCCTTGCGAGCCGCTCCATCAGCGAGACCTACATCATAGCCTCAAAACTGCCGGAAGACGTGGCGCGTGCCCTGACAAGCGCTGGAAAGCAGGCGTTTTCACAGGCGCACAGCATTCTTCTGACTTCTGCGGCCTGCCTGATAGGCTTGCTGTCGCTTGCAGTCTTCCTTTCCCTGAGACGTGCGGCGGCGGCAAGCCACTGACGAATGCACCGGATCGTGACGACAGATGATCGCCACGACCGCTGACTGATACGGGTGATGTTGACCGAGAGCCAAACGGCTGGCATCACCCCTTCACACCCGAGGAAATCATGATTGCCTCGGTGACCCGTCGCTGGAAAATGACATAGGCGATGATCACCGGAAGGGCCGCCAACATGGCAACCGCCATCAAGCGAGCATAGGCAACGCCGAAGGCGTCATTCACCTGGGTAATGCCGACCGGAATCGTCATCATGTTTTCCGACGTGACGACGAGGAAAGGCCAGAAGAATGCGTTCCAGACGCCAATGAAGGTAACGATCGCCATGGCGGTCGTGATCCCCCAGTTGAGAGGAAGGAAGACCCTGAACAGGATCGTGTACTCCCCTCCCCCATCCAGTACGACGGCCTCCCGCATTTCCTTGGGCACGCTGTCGAAGAACTGCTTGTAGACGATTATGACAACGGGCGTGATCAGCTGAGGCAGAATGATACCGCCCCAGGTGTTGATGAGATTGAGGTTCTTCATCAGGATAAACTGCGTGACCACCAGTGTCTGGGCTGGCACCATGAAGCTCATCAAGACGACACCATACAGAATGCGCCGCCCCGGAAAGCGGATCTGGGACAAGGCGTATGCACACAGCATCGAAATGAACAGCACCGAGATCGTTACGATGACCGCCGTTCCCAGGGAATTCACGTACCAGTTGGTCAACTGGGTATTGAAGATTGCATGAAAATAGGCGCCGAGCTGAAACTCATCCGGAAACAGCGAGCTATTGCCTGCCACATTCTCCTCTGACCGGATCGAGGTGATGAAGGTCCAGTAGAGAGGAAAGATCCAGACGACAGCTGCAGAGAACGTAAGCAGCGTAAGGACGAGATTTTCGATTTTCCGCATGGAATTCATGAGGCCCTCCGAATCCGCAGCAACTGGAACTGCAGCACCGAGACAATGACAATCAACAGGAACAGCACCGTTGCGACGGCAGACGCATAACCGCCGTTGTTCAACTGGAATGCCTCCCTGTAGACTTGCAGGAGCAGCACGAAGCTGGAGTTGAATGGCCCGCCGCCGCTCAAAAGGTAGATCTGGTCGAAAATCTTGAGCTGCAGGATGAGCTGAAGTGTCAGGACAAGCGTCGTCACAGGCCATAAAAGTGGCCAGGTCACCCGCCAGAAGCTTTGCCATCTTGTTGCCCCGTCCAGGGAAGCCGCTTCATAGAGTTCGGTGGGAATGTTTCTCAGACCCGCGATGAAGAGCAGGACGTTGAAGCCATTCGTCCACCAGATGGTCACCACAGCCACCATGGGCATCACCCAATAGGGATTCTTGAACACGGCCACAGGTTTGCCAGCCAAAAGCGAGATTACCGGCTGCAGAATGCCGAACTGAAGATCCAGCATCCAGGCCCAGATCTCTGTCACAACAGACACCGGCAGAATGTAAGGAACAAAGAAAAGGCACATGGCCAGGGTCTGCTTCAGTCCTGAGAGACGGCCCACCGCCAGCGCGATGAGAAGCGCAATGACAGTCGTGGGAATAACCGTCAGAAGAAGGAAATAGCCGTTGTTCTTCAGCGATGTAACAAACAGCCGATCCGAGAAGAGCTTCGCATAATTGGCAAATCCGACGAAGTTTCCCTGGCCGATCAGGGGAGAATCCGTGAAGCTGATACGGACCATCTCCACCATCGGATAGAAAAAGAATGTCGCGAAAACCAGGATGAACGGCGACACCATGGTCAGAGCTATCAGCGACTTCTTTCGTCGGTTCTCGATCATCGCCACGGAGCGCTCCCTTGCAGCAATAAGGTCAGGATGTGCCCCTCGGCGATGGGGAGCCGAAGGGCACGGCAGATCACTTGAGCTTGCCTTGAAGCTCTTCCTTGATCTGCGCGACGGCGTCTTCGCCCGTCATGAAGCCCTGGATGGCTGGCGCAATAATGTTCAACGCCGCATCATAGGCAGGAGAGGCAACACCGGTGATCGGCGACTTGGGATCGAACACAGCCGCTTCCGCCAGGCTTGCATAGGTCGCGTTCGGCTGCATCGCCTTGTAGTCGCTGCTCTCCGTCACGGATTTATAGGCGGGAATGTGACCCGCATCGGCCCAGGTAATTGAATGCTTTTCCATCCAGCCGATGACCTTCATGACTGCGGCACGCTTCTCGCCGGACACAGTCTTGTCGCCCTGGTTGGGAATGGCAAAGGCGTGGGAATCCGCCCATGTGGCCCGATTGCCCATAAAGGGCGGAACTTCCACCGCGCTCCACTTGAACCCCAGCTTTCCGTTCTTCTCCAAGTCCTTGTAGGTGGGCACCTCCCACACGCCATTGAGCTGAAACGCCGATTTACCGGCTGAGAAAAGCGCAACGGAGGCCACATATTCCGCCTGCTCCGGCGCCCAGCCGTTCTCCCGCCACTTGGACAGGGTGTCGATCACCTTGGCAGCCTTTGCCGCATTATCACCAGCCAGGATCTCGCCATTCGTTACCAGCTCCCCGCCCTGCTGCGAAAGAAGCGTATAGAAGACACGCCATACCCCGGCGTCCCCGCCGGACTGATAGGTCACCGGCGTCTCGACACCCTTTTCCTTTGCCCAGGCCAGCGCCTTTTCGAAATCCGCCATGGTCTGGATGCCGGTCAGCTTTCCCTCAGCATCGAGATAGGGCGAGCCCTTCAGGAGATCGGCATTGTAATAGAGGACCAGTGCATGAATATCGAAGGGAACGGCGTAGAGCTTGCCCTCCTGCGTGGCAGCATCGACAGGGGCATCGAAGAAGTCGCTCTTCTTGAGACCGGCATCGCCGAGGTCCTTATCGGTGATTTCGCTGAGCACCTTTTCCTGCATGCCAATCGGCGTGCGAGACAGGTGATATGTCATAATGTCTGGACCTTCACCAACGGCAGATGCCGTCCTGACCTTGGTGTAGAACGGAACGCCCCATTCAAGTGTCGTGCCCTTGATCTGGATATCCGGATGTTCCTTGTTGAAGGCATCGATCAAGGACTTCATCCGTACGCCGTCACCGCCTGACAGGAAGTCCCACCAGATGATGTCCTGTTTTGCAAGCGCCGGTAACGCACTGAGGCTCAGCACTGTCCCAACAAGCAATGTTCTGATCAGTCGCATTGTCACTCCTCCCGATTGAAAGCGTTCCGTTCGGAACGTCTGCTGTGCCGAAGGCGCCTCCTCGCGCCTATCGCAATCTTTCTCCTTCGCCGTCGAAGACCAGCACGTGGTGCGGCGGTGCGCTGAGGCAAATGGTGCTACCATCCAGCCTTTCGCGCGAACCCTTTCTCTGGACGATGATTTCGCGTCCACCTGAGGTGCGGGTATAGAGATAGGATACGTCCCCCAGTTCCTCCGCCACCTCGACGGTGACAGGGACAGCACCCGTCTGCGAAATCTGGAAATGCTCGGGACGGATGCCAATCTCGACCTGTTGGCCCGATTGCAATGGAGCAGAAACGCACGCTTCCAGCCGCTGTTCGCTGCCCTCTACCGCAAGCGTCACACGGTCACCTGCCTGTTCGATGACCCGCCCCTCAAGGAAGTTCATCGAAGGTGACCCGATGAACCCGGCGACAAAGCGGTTGTCGGGATCATCGTAAAGTTCCAGCGGCGCGCCCGCCTGCTGCACGATACCGCCTTTGAGCACGAAGATCTTGTCGGCCAGTGTCATCGCCTCCACCTGATCATGCGTGACATAGATCATCGTCGCGCCCAGCCTGCGATGGAGCCTCGTCAGCTCCAGACGCATTTGCACGCGCAATTCGGCGTCAAGATTCGACAGCGGCTCATCGAAGAGAAAGACCTTCGGCTGACGAACAATGGCCCGACCGATCGCGACACGCTGCCTTTGCCCGCCAGACAACTGTGAGGGCTTCTTGTGCAGATGCTCCTCCAGTTGAAGAATCCGTGCCGCCTCGCCCACACGGGCCAAGACCTCCGCCTTGGGTCGTCTTGCAAGTCTGAGGCTGAAAGCCATGTTTTCGAACACCGACAGATGCGGATAGAGCGCATAGTTCTGAAAGACCATGGCGACGCCGCGATCAGCAGGCTCGACTGCCGTGACCTCCCGATCCTCGATGAAGATCTCGCCGCCGCTTGTCTCCTCAAGGCCGGCAATCATGCGAAGCAGTGTCGATTTTCCACAACCGGATGGACCGACAAAAACGGCGAAGCTTCCGGTGGGAATCTGCATGGAAACATCGCGGATGGCGGTGAAGGAACCGAAGGATTTCGCTACATTCTGGAGACGGACACCCATGGCCGCCTCACTGTACCTTCAGCCGCAGCACATGATAGGAGAGCGGTGCAAGCCGTCCCTTCAGGCATCCGTCCTCAACCGCAACGCCCTTTCCGGTGGTGGGCACCACACGATCCGACTGATCCGGGCCATTGCCGACGCGCAAATCGTAACCTTCCATAACCAGATGCAGGGAAAGCTCCGGCTTTGCGTAGCCGAAAAGGCTCACATCCAGTTCAGCCGTATCCGTCAGGTGGCGATTGAGAACAAAGAGCGTGACCATTCCCTCTTCGGCGCTGTAGACACCGGCGACATCCAGATACTTCACATCGTCGGCAGCATTGCAGTCATAGGTCGGGCAATCGACGGCCACGTTCAGTGCATCACCACGGCCATAGAGCGAGGCGAACTGGTAAGGATAGTAGATCGTCTGGCGCCAGGCCGGACCGTTCTTTTCCGCCCGAATAGGTGCAATGACATTGACCAATTGCGCAATGCAGGCAATGCGGACACGATCCGAGCGACGGATAAACTCATTCAGCAGACCGGCAACGAAAAGTGCATCCTCGAAATTATAGGTCTCTTCCAGAAGTGCGGGAGCTTCCGGCCAATCCCAACTCTTGATGCGCTCGCCATCTTCCTCGCGTATGTGATACCAGACATTCCATTCATCGAAGCAGATACCGACGTCATTCTTGGCGCGTTTCTTGGCCTTGACGTAGTCGATGACACCGCCAATGGTCTGGATGTAGCGCCCGGTCTCCTCGATCTTGCCGAAATAGTTCAGCGTATCGCGGCTGTTGTTGCCGAAATATTTGTGCAGGGAGATGTGATCGACATTCTCGTAGCACTCTTCCAGAACCTCACGTTCCCATTCGGGATAGGTTGGCATGCGATCGTTCGAACTGCCGCAGACAATCGCCTCGATGCTCGGGTCAAAACCCTTGAAGGCTTTCGCGGTCTCATTGGCAAGCCTGCCATATTCGACCGCCGTCTTGTGGCCGATCTGCCATGGACCGTCCATCTCGTTGCCAAGGCACCACATCTTCACCCCATGCGGCTCGATAGCGCCGTGGCTGCGGCGCAGATCGCTGAGGGCCGTGCCGCCGGGGAAATTGACATATTCAAGGAAGTTGCGTGCATCATCCAGCCCGCGGGAGCCCAGATTGACCGCCAGCATCATCTCGATGCCAGCCATGTTTGCCCATTCGGCGAACTCGTTGATGCCAATCTGGTTCGTTTCCTTCGAGCGCCAGGCCAGATCCAGGCGGATCGGTCTTTGATCGCGCGGGCCGATCCCGTCTTCCCAACGATAGGCGGAAACGAAATTTCCACCCGGATAGCGGATCGCCGGTATCTTGAGATCCTGAACAAACTTCAGAACATCTTTGCGAAAGCCGTTGTCGTCGGCCTGGGGATGGCCGGGTTCATAGATGCCGCCATAGATCGCGCGACCCATATGCTCGATAAAAGCAGAATAAAGACGATCATCAATGCGCCCAATCCGGAAGTCCCGGTGGACGGAAACACGCGCTTTCATAGAATTCCTCCCTTACAATCTGTATCATACAATTCGATATGAACCAGATATTATGATATTGTTATAGGAGGAATATCGTATGTCAACGGTGAAAATCATACTTTTGGATCAGGGCGTCAGCCTGACGTTCTCAGGCGAAGGAGGATCTCCTGATCGTAATTCCCAAAGCCACGTCCGAAGATATTGAGCCCGCCCGGATGGCGCGCATCCTGCTTGACTTCGATGCGCAAACGGATCGACCTGTGCGAAGACAGATCCAGATCTTTCAACGAAACGCCTGAAATCCTTGTACCATCGACGTAACTGCCATCATGTGTGATGCGCCAGGTCTTCAACATACCGTACTGGGAACCAGACAATTTCCACCAATCCGGCGTGTAGAGCCCCCTTTTGTCGCCAAAATCTCCCGGCGATGTCCAGTCTCCGAGTTCAATGCCATTGACCGATAGTGTAATATCCGACGGCCAGTTGCTATGAGTACCGGGAACCTCGGAACTGACTTCCATCGAAAATTCCATTTCTTCGATGTTTCGCCCTTGTATTTTCGCGTTATTGGGAAATTGATACTCTACATAACCCGAGGTGAACCACAGAAGGGCGGCCTTCATCCTGTCTGGATCCATGAAAGTATCGGGCACATCCAGGAGCCCGATAATGCCTTCCGGCGAACAGATCCCACAAGGTGCTGTCACTGAGCTTTGGGTATAGAGCCCAAGGGGCATAGAGACAGCAATCAGATTGGCATCTGCCGCCTGCTCCGCCTTGTGGAAGGAAATAATCAGTTCGTCATAGGTGGCAAAGCATATTTTCTGGCTGCCCTTGCGGGCTTTGCGCGTCTCCGTCCGTACAAGCCCAGCCTCTTCCAATATTGTAATACTTGAGGAAATCGATGATTGCGGCTGCTGAAGACGGTCTGCGATTTCGTTTACGTTGAGACCGTCAGCCTCATGCAGGATCTTCAGGATCTGAACACGCACAGGCGAAGCGGCAGCCTTCAAGACATCGAAGTCCTTCTCGGCATCAATCAACAGGAAGTTAGGCGTCATATGGTCGTCTCAGCACCATTGATGTATATCGGAAAATCAGATTTAAACCACCTGATGACATCTGTCGATTGGATTACTGCGGCCTGAGCGGTCAAGCGCAAAGGATCAACCTTTTGCCATGGATGCAATGTTTGGGTGATAGGTATGTGCGGCCAGGGAAACAGGAACCAAAACATGTCCGCAAGACCGATGGCTGATGCACTGCGGCCCGCTGGCGATCTTGCCACGAAGCCCATTTTTGCAGTCACTTGCCGGGCAAAACCTCTCCCGCCCGGCAAGGACCGGAGATCAGCGCCTCATGCGGTTTCCGCCAAAATGAGCGGCTGCGGCTTTGTCAGGGTTTCCGGACGCAGAACGGCATCCAAGCGATCCTTTGACATCAAACCCTTTTCCAGCACCAGTTCGTAGACTCCGCGTCCACTTCGGTGCGCCTCAAGAGCAATCTCCGTCGCATTGCGATAGCCGATGTAAGGGTTGAGCGCTGTGACGATACCGATGGAGTGCTCCACCATATCGCGGAGCCTTTCCTTGTTCGCCGTAATACCACGCACGCAGTTTTTCTCCAGCGTGCCACATGCTGCGGTGAGATGCGCAATGGATCTGGACAGGCTGTAGAAGATAATCGGCTCAAAGGCATTCAACTGCAACTGCCCGGCCTCAGCCGCCATGGTGATGGTTACGTCATTGCCAATCACTTCGAATGCAACCTGATTGACCACTTCCGGGATCACCGGGTTAACCTTTCCCGGCATGATGGAGGAACCGGCCTGACGAGCAGGAAGATTGATTTCATTGAACCCGGCGCGCGGCCCGGACGACAAGAGGCGCAGATCGTTGCAGGTTTTTGACAGCTTGACCGCAACCCGCTTCAGAACACCGGAGAGCTGAACAAAGGCACCGCAATCCTGCGTCGCCTCCACCAGATCGGGCGAGGTCAAGAGGTCAAAGCCAACGACTTCGGAGAGGCGATCCCTGACACGTGCAGCATAATCTGGATGCGCGGTAATGCCGGTACCAATTGCGGTGGCGCCGAGGTTGATCTCCCGGATCAGCTGCGCTGCCTCGGACAGGCGCGCCTCGTCTTCCGCAAGCATCAGAGCATAGGTTCCAAATTCCTGCCCCAACGTCATGGGCACGGCATCCTGCAACTGGGTGCGCCCCATCTTCAGAATTTCGGAGAATTCACCAGCCTTTTCGGCAAAGGCCAGACGCAGATCTCCCATGGAACGCAGAAGGCGATGAATACCGGCCCAGGCTGCCAGCTTCAGCGCCGTTGGATAGACATCGTTGGTGGACTGACTGAGATTGACATGCTCATTCGGGTGAAGATGCGTGTATTCACCGCGGCGGTGGCCAAGAATCTCTAGCGCGCGATTTGCAATGACTTCATTGGCGTTCATATTGGTGGAGGTTCCGGCGCCGCCCTGGATGAGATCGACGACGAATTGATCATGCAGCGCGCCGTCTCGAATCTCGCGGCACGCCGCAATGATTGCGTTGCCCTGAGTTGGCCCAAGCAGTCCGAGATCCATATTGGCCTGGGCTGCGGCTTCCTTGATGGCCGCAAGCGCGATGATCAGATCAGGTGCATCGCAAAGACGTTGCCCGGAGATCTGGAAGTTTTCAACGGCGCGCAAGGTATGAACACCGTAATAGGCTTCCATCGGCACATCGCGATCCCCAAGGAGATCGTGTTCCGAACGAAATGCCGCGACTTCTTCCATGTTATTCCTCCAGAGAAAATTCTTCAATGGAATGCTTCGGATCAAAGGGCTCGAGGCAAGGCGGCAAAGGATGAACTGAGCGCAAAGTAAAGCTGGCGCATTGTAGATAACCTCCTCCTCAATGACCTGCCGCAAGCTTCCGCCTGCAACAATCCTCTTCCCTATCCCGGCGTAACTGTGCTGGCTCGGTCGGTCAATTGACAGTTTTTAGGTAGTGCGGCGTCCATACTTGTTGCAGTTCAGGCCGGAAGCCGGGCGCAAAACTCTGACAGCTGTCAGGCCGGGAGAGGTGAGGGAACCCTGACAGCTGTCAGGATTTATCAATTCCTGTTTCGCAAGATACGCGCCATCGTCAGTCAGCAGCGCGAAACGTCATCACCAAATGCGGTAGCTGTGCGATACTCAACACCAAGCGCGGAGAGAGTGCAGGCGGGATCATCATCCCGCGCCGCAGTGGCACGAGGAACACGCAATCGTCCATGCCCACCCAAATAACGTCAGCGGCCAGGTGAGGGGCCTACACGGAATGACCGCGCTGACCATCGTAGGCAACCTGGATCGAGACCAAAACTGTTCCTTCTGAGTGACAGCCCGATCGCCCATCGCAAAGTTATCCCCGGTGAATTCAAGACAGACACACAACAGATATTGACGCAGATTTAACCTTGTCTACAATATGTAGCGTTCGAGGTTCTCATGGATTCGACTGGAATCGATGAGCTAAGACGGGAATTCGGTAGCGAACATGATGTTCGCGAAGCCGAGGCTGCCCCCGCAACTGTGAACGGCGAGTGCTTGCTCTATCATGCCACTGGGTGAAACCGGGAAGGCGGAGCAGGTGCAGCGACCCGTGAGCCAGGAGACCTGCCTCGATCGATACGTCCGCCGGCGGGGTGCCAGGCAGGGTGCGGTTTAATGCGTCCGGATGAACCCCGGTCCTGAGCCGTCCTGCTCACCCGCCATATGTCTGCTTCGGGGTGAAGGCCATGAATACACCATTACAGATTATTGCTGATCCTTAGTCGTTACGACTGAGGTTGCTCGCTTCACTTTCTTCACGTCGCTTCTCTGCGCGTTGGGCCCAGGTCGGTCCGACAGCGTTTCCTTGCGCCCATTTTCTTTAGAGGTATCCCATGTCGATCACTGTCTACTCCAAGCCAGCCTGCGTTCAATGCACAGCAACCACCCGCGCCCTGGACCGCCAGGGTATCGACTATACGATCATTGATGTTTCCGAGAACGGGGCAGCATTGGCCTTGGTGCAGGAACTCGGCTACCGTCAGGTGCCTGTCGTCATCGCTGGCGATCAACACTGGGCTGGCTTCCGGCCGGATATGATCAGCGCGCTTGCCTGAAAGTTCGGTGATGGGCGCTCTCGTCTACTTCTCCAGTCGTTCGGAAAACACCCGCCGCTTCGTGGACAAGCTTGCTACGCACGCTCTGCGTCTGCCGCTGGATGCAGCCGCCACTCCGCCGCTGGTGAATGATCCCTATGTCCTCGTCAGCCCAACCTATGGCGGGGGAGGGGACAAGGGCGCTGTGCCGAAGCCCGTCATCCACTTCCTCAACAATGCCCATAACCGAAGCCTCATCCGCGGCGTCATCGCGGCAGGCAATACCAATTTCGGCGTGGCCTATGGGCGCGCCGGAAAGATCATCGCCGACAAATGCGGCGTCCCGCTTCTCTACCGGTTCGAGCTTCTCGGTACCGAAGAGGACGTCATCGCCGTGAGACAGGGACTGGAACGATTTTGGACACGCTGACCACCACGAAAACGAGCGCCTCAACCGAGGACACGCTTGATTATCACGCGCTGAACGCCATGCTGAACCTCTATGACGACGAGGGAAAGATCCAGTTCGACAAGGATCGCATGGCAGCAAGGCAATATTTCCTCAGCCACGTCAATCAGAACACCGTCTTCTTTCACAACCTTAGAGAGAAAATAGACTACCTTGTAACGGAAGGGTATTACGAGCGTGAGGTGCTCGATCAGTATTCGTTCAACTTCGTGCGCGACCTCTTCGACGTAGCCTACGCAAAGAAATTTCGGTTCCCGACCTTCCTCGGCGCGTTCAAATACTACACCAGCTACACACTGAAAACTTTTGACGGGAAACGCTATCTGGAGCGCTACGAAGACCGGGTCTGCATGGTGGCGCTCACACTTGCACGCGGCAATGAGCAGCTTGCGCGTGAACTCGTGGAGGAAATCATTTCCGGTCGCTTTCAACCGGCGACGCCCACCTTCCTCAATGCGGGTAAGAAGAGCCGCGGCGAGCTTGTATCCTGCTTCCTGCTTCGCGTCGAAGACAACATGGAAAGCATCGGCCGAGCGATCAACTCGGCGCTGCAGCTCTCCAAGCGGGGAGGGGGCGTTGCCCTGTCTCTGACGAACCTGCGCGAAATGGGCGCTCCCATCAAGCAAATCGAGAACCAGTCCTCAGGCGTAGTCCCAGTGATGAAGATGCTGGAAGATGCCTTCTCCTATGCCAACCAACTTGGCGCGAGACAGGGTGCCGGTGCGGTCTATCTTCATGCCCATCACCCGGACATCATGCGGTTCCTCGATACCAAGCGGGAAAACGCGGACGAAAAGATCCGCATAAAAACGCTGTCCCTCGGCGTCGTCATTCCAGACATCGCGTTCGAACTGGCGAAACACAACGAGGATATGTATCTGTTCTCGCCGCACGACGTAGAGCGGGTCTATGGGGTACCATTCACCGAGATTTCGGTGACGGAGAAATACCGCGAGATGGTGGAGGATGCCCGCATCCGCAAAAAGAAGATCAAGGCCCGCGACTTCTTTCAGGTCATCGCCGAGATTCAGTTCGAAAGCGGCTATCCCTACATCATGTTCGAAGACACGGTGAACCGGGAAAACCCGATCGCCGGTCGTATCTCCATGAGCAATCTGTGCTCGGAGATCTTACAGGTCAGCGAGGCGAGCCGCCTCAATGAAGATCTGTCATACGGGGAGGCCGGCAAGGATATCTCCTGCAATCTGGGCTCACTGAATATTGCCTCTGCCATGGACTCACCGGACTTCGGCAAGACGGTCGAGACCGCAATACGGGCGCTGACTGCGGTTTCTGAAATGAGCAACATTGCTTCAGTCCCGTCAATCGCAAAGGGCAACGACGATAGCCACGCTATCGGGCTCGGGCAGATGAACCTTCATGGATATCTCGCCCGCGAGCGTATCTTCTATGGCTCGGAGGAGGGGATCGATTTCACCAATATCTACTTCTATACCGTCACCTATCACGCATTGAAGGCGTCCAACAGGCTGGCCGTGGAGAAGGGGAGACGCTTCAAAGGCTTCGAAACCTCGAAATATGCCTCCGGGGAATATTTTAACAAATACACCGAGCGCACATGGAAGCCCGTGACGCAAAAGGTTGCCGCGCTTTTCGAAAAAGCTGGCATTCATATTCCGACACGGCAAGACTGGCTGGAGCTGAAGGATGCTGTCATGTCCGGAGGCCTCTATAACCAGAATCTGCAAGCCGTCCCGCCAACCGGGTCAATTTCCTATATCAACCACTCAACCTCTTCGATCCACCCGATTGTCTCGAAGATCGAGATCCGCAAGGAAGGCAAAATAGGCCGCGTCTATTACCCAGCAGCCTATTTGACGAACGACAATGTCGAATATTTTCAGGACGCCTATGAGATCGGCCCGGAAAAGATTATCGACACCTATGCGGCCGCCACCCAGCATGTCGACCAGGGACTGTCACTGACACTGTTCTTCCGCGACACTGCCACCACCCGAGACATCAACCGGGCGCAGATCTATGCCTGGAAAAAGGGTATCAAGACCATTTACTACATCCGCCTTCGCCAGATGGCGCTGACCGGCACGCAAGTGCAGGGCTGCGTTTCCTGCGCGCTGTGACGCAAGGATCGAATGTCATGAATCTGCAAGTCAAGACAAAGCCCGCCCGTGCGGCAAACCGCATTCGCGCCGTGAACTGGAACCGTCTCGAAGACGACAAGGATCTTGAGGTCTGGAACAGATTGACCTCCAATTTCTGGCTTCCTGAAAAGGTGCCGCTGTCGAACGATATTCCATCCTGGGCGACATTGAAGGCCGAGGAACAGAAACTGACGATCCGTGTCTTTACAGGATTGACCCTTCTCGACACGATCCAGAACGGGGTGGGCGCAGTGCGTCTGATGGAAGATGTGCAGACACCGCATGAGGAGGCGGTCCTCTCCAACATCTCCTTCATGGAAGCGGTGCATGCACGCTCCTATTCCTCCATCTTTTCGACGCTTTGCCTGACGCCGGATGTCGACGATGCCTATCGCTGGTCGGAGGAGAACGAATTCCTGCAGAAAAAGTCAGCGCTGATCATGGAACAGTATGACAGTGCCGATCCACTAAAGAAAAAAGTCGCTTCCGTTTTCCTTGAAAGCTTCCTGTTCTATTCGGGCTTTTATCTGCCGATGTATTGGTCGAGCCGCGCCAAGCTCACCAACACCGCCGACCTGATCCGCCTGATCATCCGCGACGAGGCCGTGCATGGTTACTACATCGGCTACAAATTCCAGCGTGCGCTCGACCGCGAAACGGAGGCGCGCCGCCAGGACATCAAGGATTTCGCCTTTGATCTGATGCTGGAACTCTATGACAACGAGGCTCGCTACACCGAAGACCTTTACGACGGAGTCGGTCTCACCGAAGACGTGAAGAAATTTCTGCATTACAACGCCAACAAAGCGCTCATGAACCTCGGCTATGAGGCACTCTTCCCGCCGGAAGCCTGCAAGGTCAATCCGGCGATCCTGTCAGCGCTCTCACCGAATGCAGACGAGAATCATGATTTCTTCTCTGGCTCCGGCTCCTCCTATGTCATCGGTAAAGCTGTCGCGACCGAGGATGACGACTGGGATTTCTGATGGATCTCACGCAAAGCCACGCGACAGTTCACAGCATCTGAACTCAAACCCGTCGTCTCAAACCGGAAGTGTTATCATCCTCACCCGGTTTGAGACGACATCTGACCATTGGTGCGAACGAGAGCCATCACCATTGGCCCGATGGAGAATTCGCCCCGTTTCGCCCGCTCAACCAGGTTTCGCAGATATCCCCCTGCAGAATTGATGTGCTGCGCTCGTTCCAGAATGCATGCGATGGTGATGGCAGCATTCTCAGGACCCAGCACTTCACAGGCGGTCTGATAGGCTGAGGGGCTGACCCCGAGCATCGATCTCACGACGACGGCCGCGGCCATCAGATCCTTCCAACTCTCGACAAGGCCCTTCGGCCCATAGGCTGATATTTCCGGGCATGCCCTCAACACGAGTCCCAGCGGGAAGGCTGGCTTGTCATCCAGTCGCTGCTTTGTGCTGCTGCCATCGTCCCCGTCTTTTCTAAAGCAGGGTTCAAGTTCATTAGGGGGTTTGGTATTTGAATTCTGTATATGCCGCTCATTTTGATCGGCATTGCCGTTCATATTTTCAGATTTTTGTCGGCTTTCCAGATGGTTGAGCACTCGCGTCTGCAGTTGACCTAATGCTGCCACGGTTCTGCGCGCAATCTCCAATGTCCACACCTTGGGAAAAGTCGCGATCAACTGGATATATTCCTCCTCAAGCGCAACCCAATCGCCTGGGCTTCCTTCCTCGAGCGCGGCAGAGATCAGCTTTCGGATATCGCGGCGGCCAATGGTGACCTGCTCTCTCAGACGCCGCAATTCCACACGCTCAGCAACGACCGTTTGCGCCGTGACCGCAAATTCTTCCGCCCGCAGCAGAAGAGGGGAAAGATCGAAGCCAAACGCATCTTCCACTCGCCCCTCAGAACTTTTCCGGGCAAAACGTTTTCCATTGGCGCTGTCACGACGCAGAATCAGGCCAGCCTCAACCAGGCAGGCGAGGTGTCTGCGCAATGTTGCATCGGCAATACCATGCGCGCGCAATGAGAGCTGCACATTGGAAGGAAACACGACAAGCGGCTCGCCCTCCACAAGCTCTGTCTCGGGGTGAAAGCTCAACAGAGCGTTCAGAACCGCAAGGCTGCGATCCTGCAGACCGAGCACTGGCCGCGCTTCCGCTATATCTCGGAACACTCTCCACTTGTCGACGGATTTTCCCGCCGCAATCGCCTTCACATCCAGCTGCCGCTGCACAACAGCAAGCGAAACCCCACGCCGCCCGAAGGGCGTCGTTACATTGGTCGGGTGCATGTCCTCTCACCTTTCAAAAGGCAACAGAAATAGGCTCACCAAACTGGTGCCAAAAACGCTTGACTGGGATTCGAGGAAATGCGATTCTCTAGTTCTCACACACAGAGAGAGGCTTCCACGACGGAAACGTTTGGGGGCCTTTTTCTTTTGCGTCTTCCTTTCGCGTTAAACTTTCGCACCTGATGGAATCAGGTCTTGTTGATCTTGATATGTTGTTCGAAATCGACAGTCAGTTGCGGCATCTGAGCTTCGAGATAGCGTAGAAAGGCCATCCCCCTCTCACCGTCCGCCACAATCTTCAATTCCTTGGGCTTGGCGACCACAACAGCCCATTTGGCGTTTTCCGGACCGAGGACCATCTGTGCCGGACGAGGCGTCGCATCCGGTTTCAATGCCGCAACCAACCGCTGAAAGCGATCATCGGAGCGCAGACCGGAAGGCAGCGCGGCAAGCGCCTGCCTCGCCTTCAGCGGCATTGCCTCATCAGAGGCCAGTGTCTTGGCAAGCTCCAGCCAGCGCGGCCGCCCGATCTTCGGCGCACGACCGATTGCTTCCAGTATGTCGGCTGGAACGGAACGGCAGACATTGCGCATACGGGCCAGTTCGGCATCCTCAATGGAGAGAGCCGCATAAATGTCTCGTGGCTTGATCCCCGCCTGATCCATACGCCAGGCAAAAAGCGCACGTTCTATCCAGGTCAGGTCCTGGCGCGCCGCATTTTCAATGCCTTGTGCCAAAACGAGGTCAAGATCGGATACCTCAACCTCAAGGGCACGAACGGGCCGCCCAAGTTGACGGGCAGCCTCACAGCGTCGATGACCGTAAACCACCTGATAACGGCCGGCTTGTTGCGGGTGCTTGCGCACCTGGATTGGAACTTTCTGCCCCTCTTGCTCAATCGAGTGCTTGAAGGCCTCGAAATCGCTTTGATCGTCATCCGGCAGACGATCCGGAAAAGGGGAGGGGTCGATCAACGCGGTATCGATCTCCCTGACCAAACCGCCGCCCGATTCAAGCAGTGCCTTCAGGCGGTCACGCTCGCTTCGGATATCGTCTATGGCACGATGCGCAGCGCCAATCACGCCCGCACCCACGCGCGGCTGTGCAGCAGAGACGGGCTCTGCCTGCTTCGGCTCCTGCGGGCTCTGCTCGCTTCCAAGCTGAGCCGACAAAAGGCCGAAACTTGCGACGATGGACTTGCGAGGCGACTTGCTCATGTTCGACCCCAGCTTTTGTTGATCAGTTCGACGATTGCCTCATTGACGGCATCCACCGCCTCGCGTGCACGCTTGTGCGTCTCCCTGCCGAGTTGACCGACCTCCAGCTCATAAATGGACCGCTTTGCCAAGCCGGCAGCCTCAACCGCCGTGCTTTCGATAGCCGTCGGCAGAAGCACATCGGATCCAAACAGGTGGCGCATCATGGCAACCACTTGCGATTGGGGGGCATCGTTTGGATTATGCCGTGTCACAAGGTAGCGGATAAAATCCTGATCCAGCTGTGCACCGCTCTCGTTCAATACGCTGATGAGGTCACCCATCATCAAAAGGAATTGGCTCATGGATGCCACATCCAGCATGGCCGGATGCACCGTGATGATCATGCTCGTGGCGGCATAGATTGCGCTCAAGGTCAGAAAGCCGAGAGAGGGGGGCGTATCGAGGATTACGACATCATAGTCTGCCTCGATTTCCGCCAGGGCGAGCTTCAGCCTCTCAAAGAAGATTGCCCCGGACCCTGCCTTGCTGGCCAGAACACGCGGCGTTTCGTGCTCATATTCCATGACTTCCAGATTGCCTGGAATCAGATCGACGCCATCGAAATAGGTTTTGCGAATGATCTCACGAATGGAGCGGCGATCAGCCTCTTCATAGCGCAGGGCAGCATAGATCGTTTCATTCGCACCGACATCTACCTCAGGCTGCGCTCCGAAGAGAGCGGAGAGGGAGGCCTGCGGATCGAGATCAAGCGCCAGGACCCGATAGCCGTGAAGGGCGAGATAATGGGCCAGATGAACGCAGGTGGTCGTCTTGGCGCTGCCGCCCTTGAAGTTCGCCACCGCAACAACCTGCAAATGCTCGCCATCTCGCCGCCTGGGCAGAAAGCGAAGCGCCTCCGCAGGCTTCTGCCGCGCAAAGAATTCGCGCAACTCGTTCACCTGCGAAAGTGTGTAAACCCGGTGATTGTTCTCGAGCCTGCCCGGAACGGGACCGCGACCTTCACTGGACATCAGCTTCAGGGTAGAATCCGGAATGGATGTGAGCCGAGACACTTCGCTCGTCAGGAAGGGGCGCAATGCCTTCTCAGACTTGGGCGGATACATATGCATCCGCAGCTGCTGCAATTGCTGGGACAATAGACCCGCATGCCGCATGATCTTGCTGCCCGCATCTTCCTTGGCTGCACTTGGCAGCTGCGCCTGTTCTGCTATCGCCATAAAACCCTCTTGGCGGCTCAACGTCGGTTTAACGACACTTGCCCGCCAAAAGCTAGAACACGATTCCCATCTGGCGTCTACAGCCTTTCATCCGACGTGCCGCCGGTTCAAGCGGCGCGACCCGCGCAGAAACCCACTGTGAGCTTGATTCTACATCGAATTTTCCTGCCAATGCGCTGCATAACCCGTGCAGCTTACACACAGGCACACTCCACCTCAGAGCCTTTTTCGAAGTCTCATCATCGTGTTAATGACAGAGGCAACTGCGAATCAGGAGACGATTCCGCCTGAGGGCGAAATGATTCTAGGTGCTTGGGTCCGGGCTTTGCCGGTACAACTTTCTCACAGGAATGGAGGGAGACACGAGCACGCTCAGCTTGAAAAGCAATTGGCCGATTTCATCGACGGCTACAATTTCGGGCGGAGATTGAAAATGCTCAAGATCTCTCGCCCGACGAGCTTGTCGCAAATTTTCTTGGTTAACGGCCTGTTGACCACCAGCGGAGAAATTGCCGCTCCCAATGTAGCGGAGCGAGCCCATGATTCTGAATGCGATTGC